>CALMVY010000144.1 GCA_937873245.1 uncultured Arthrobacter sp.
GTTGCCACCAGGCTGGCCCCGGCCCCGTCGGCCGGCACCAGCTCACCCACGAGCAGGAGGTGCGCCGGGTCGGCGTCGATCGCTGCGAACGCCTCCTCATAGGGGGCCGGACTGGACATGTCCTCCCGGCCCGACCCGAGCTGGTCGTCCGCCAGGAGCCGGAGAATGCCGGGCAAATCGGCGCGTCCGGCATGGCGCAGGCGGAAAGTCCCGCCGTCGACGTCGAGAGTCAGCAGTGCGGTCCGGTTCAGGGGGCTCGAAGTCACCTGTCCAGATTGCCCTACTGCCCCACGAGGTGACAGATAATGCCCATGTTTGGCGTAAACATGGGCATTATCTGTCACCTCGGCGGCAAAGACGCCGACGCCGGAACTCAGGTGAGTTCCGGCGTCGGCGGCTTGCTTCGCGATGGGAATCGGACTAGACGGCGGCCTTGGCCTCCTCGACGAGGGTGGAGACGGCCGGGAACAGCGGGTGGTCCGGGGCCAGGCCCGTGATCTTCGCTGTTGCCTCGTCCGCGCCCGTGGAGGCCAGGATCTTCCCGAGCTCCACGGCCTCATCGTCGGCCGGGTCGTTGAAGCGCAGGGCTGCGGCGATCGCACCGAGCAGGGCCTCCGGGACGATCCCGCGTTCGGCCAGCTCCGCGGCGGGCCCGATGAAGCGTTCGTGCCGGCTGAGCTTGCGCAGCGGCGCCCGGCCCACCCGGTTCACGGTGTCCGGCAGGTGCGGGTTGGAGAAGCGGCCCAGGATCTTCTGGACGTAGGCCTCCTGCTCGTCACGGTTGAACCCGTGCTTGGCCACCAGGAGCTCCTTGGTTTCGTCCAGGACGGCGCGCACGTCGGCAGCGACATCCTGATCGGCCATGGCCTCGGAAATCTTGCCGAGGCCCGCCTCGAAACCGAAATAGGCCGCCGCGGCATGCCCGGTGTTCACGGTGAACAATTTCCGCTCGATGTACGGTTCCAGGTCATCCACGAAGGTCGCGCCAGGAATCACCGGCTCCTTCCCCGCGAACGGAGTCCGGTCAATGACCCATTCGTAGAAGGTCTCCACCGTGACGTCCAGGCCCTGCCCGGCCTCCTGGTTGGGCACGATCCGGTCCACCGCCGTGTTGGCGAACACGGCGGCGGCGTCCAGGGAGCCGGCGGCCGGATCCCACTGGGCAGCAACTTCGGCCTTCAGGATGTCCGTGGCGTTGATGGCGTTTTCGCACGCCATCACCTGCAGCGGAGCCAGCCCGGCGGCCCGGGAGGCGATCCCCCGGGCGATCACGGGCGCCACGAACTTGAGGATGTGTGGCCCCACGGCGGTGGTGACGATGTCCGCCGTCGCGATTTCCGCGATGACGTCCGCCTCCTGGGTGCTGGAGTTCAGCGCGCGGAAGTTCTCCACGGTGCGGACGGCGGGGCTGTCCCCCACCTCGTGGACCCGGTACGAATCCGCGGCGGCAAGCTGGGTGATCAGGGCCTCCGCAACATCGGCGAAGACCACCTCATACCCCGCCTGGTGCAGCAGCAGGCCCACGAAACCGCGACCGATGTTTCCGGCTCCGAAATGAACAGCCTTCACTATGAATTGACCTTTCCGAACAGGTCCAGGACTTCCTCGACAGTGGTGGCCGCCTCAAGCTGTGCCACCTGCGCCTTGTTGGTGAAGACCTTGGCGATCGAGGACAGGATCTGCAGGTGTTCGTTGTTGATGCCGGCGACGCCGACCACGAACTTCACTTCCTTGCCGTTCCAGTCGATGCCGTCCGGGTAGCGCACCACGGAGACCGCAGACTTCATGATGTGGTCCTTGGCGGCGTTGGTGCCGTGCGGGATGGCGAGGTAGCTGCCCATGTACGTCGAGACGGATTCCTCGCGTTCGTGCATGGCGTCCAGGTAGCCGGAGTCCACGGCGCCGCGGTCCAGCAGGAGCCGGCCGGCCTCGTCGATGGCGGCGTCCCGCGTGGTTGCCGTGCCGTTGAGGACCACGCTTTCCGCGACCAGGATGCCGGCGGGACCCGCCTCCCCGGGAGCGTCCGGCGTGGCCGCGGCAGCCGCAGGGGCGCCGACTGCAGGGGTGCCGACGGCGGGAGCAGCACCCGCAGCCGGGGCCGCGGCGTCCACGTCGGTTCCCCCGTTCGTGTTGCTGGCCTGGACGAGCTCCACGATCTCGTCGTACCGCGGGCTGTTCATGAAGTTGTCCACCGACACGTGGACGGCGCTGGCGGTGACGGGCTTGGCCCGCTCGGTCAGGTCCTGGTGCGTGATGACGACGTCGTACGTGTCCGTGAGGTTGGCGATCGCGGAATTGGTGACCTTGACGTCCGGGAAGCCTGCGGCCTTGATCTTGTTCCGCAGCACCGAGGCGCCCATCGCGCTGGAGCCCATTCCGGCGTCGCATGCGAAGACGATGTTCTTGACCGGTCCGGCGAGGACCGCGACGCCGCCGGCGTTCATGCCTGCGCCGGTCAGGGCGGAGGAAATGGAGCTCTTCTTGCCCTTCAGTGCTTCCATCCGGTGGGTGGCTTCGTCCAGGTCGTCTTCCGCGGTCGCCTTGCTGGCCTTCAGGATCACCGTGGCGATCAGGAAGGACACGATGGTGGCGAACAGTACGGAGAGTGTCACGCCGACGTAGCTGTCGCGTGCGGTCGCTGCGTAGACGGCAAGGATGCTGCCCGGGGCGGCCGGTGAGCGGAGGCCTGCGCCGGTGACCACCAGGGTGAAGATGCCGGTCATGCCGCCGCCGATTGCGGCGAGGATCATGATGGGCTTCATCAGCACGTACGGGAAGTAGATCTCGTGGATGCCGCCGACGAACTGGATGACCGCTGCGCCCGGCGCGGACGCCTTGGCGAGCCCCGTGCCGAAGATCGAGTAGGCGAGCAGGATGCCGAAGCCGGGACCGGGGTTGGCTTCGAGCAGGAACAGGAGGGACTTGCCCTCCTCAAGGGCCTGCTGCGTTCCCAGCGGGGTGAGGATGCCGTGGTTGACGGCGTTGTTCAGGAACAGGACCTTGGCGGGTTCGATGAAGATGCTGGTGAACGGCAGCAGCCCGTTGAGAACCAGGAATTCGACGACGGCGCTGGCGCCGTCGCTGAACGCCTTCACCACCGGGCCGACCACCAGCATGCCGACGACCGCCATGCCGGCGGCCAGGATGCCGGCCGAGAAGTTGTCGATGAGCATTTCGAAGCCCGGCTTGACCCGGCCTTCCCAGATCTTGTCCACCTTCATCATGATCCAGGCCGTGAGGGGGCCCAGAATCATGGCGCCGATGAACATGGGGATGTCCGTGCCGACGATGACACCCGTGGTGGCCACAGCGCCCACGACGCCGCCGCGCACGCCGTAGACCATCCGGCCGCCGGTGTAGCCGATCAGGAGCGGCAGCAGGTAGGTGATCATGGGTCCGACAAGCTTGGCGAGCTCCTCGTTCGGCAGGAATCCCGCCGGGATGAACAGCGCCGTGATGATGCCCCAGGCGATGAACGCGCCGATGTTGGGCATGATCATTCCGGACAGGAACGTCCCGAATTTCTGGACGTGGACCCGCATGCTGGTGCGGGGTTTCGCAACTGTCTCTGTTGCCATGTGATTTCCTAACCGTCATTCCTGCTGCACCGCAGGATGGTCCGATGATTTCGCGAAAGCTAGCTGGTGGAGCTGGTTGAGATCCGGTGGAGCCATTCGAGGAAGAGCTTGAGTTCCGAACTGGAAAGCTGGTCCGAGTGCGATGCCTGCAGTGCCGCGTTCAGGGCGATCGCCGCCACAACCACCGAGGATTTCCCGGAGTCTTCCTGGCCGCTGTTTTTGGCCTGGTCCGAGGACACCGCAAAGATCATGGCGTCGCGGGTCATGGTGGACAGCTCGAGGTTGCGCTCGGGCGCCTTTTCCGTGATCAGCATCAGCGTCACCCCCACGTTGGCAGCCAGGATGCTCCTGGCGGCTTCCCGCGGCGGGACGTTCAGTTGGCCGGCGACGGCGGCCTTGTTCAGCATCTCCTCCATGAGGCCCTCGGCGTCGGCGACGACCGCCGGGCGGCTCTCGGGGCGGATATTGCCGAACATGACGAGGTACAGTTCCGGCTGTTTGAGCCCGAACTGCACATGGTTGTCCCACATCCGCCGGATGTCTTCCAGCGGCTGCCCGGACGGCGCGAAGTCGCGTTCGCCCGCCACATACTCTTCGAAACCTGCCGCGACGACGGCGTCGAACAGCCCTTCCTTGTCACCGAAGTGGTGGTAGAGGGTGGGCGCGGTGACGCCCGCCAGCTGCGTGATCTGGCGGGTGGAAACCGCACCCCCGGCGGATTTGGCCAGCAACTCGGCGGCTGCACGGAGCAGCCGCGTCTTAGGCGGAAGCTGGCCATCGAAACTCATAACCGCTACCCTAGCACCTATAGCAACGCTATATGAAGTGCATCACATACAATTTTTTCAGGTGCCGGATCCGCCTGCCGACGTAGCCGTCGGCAGGCCCGCAGAGAATGAGGACCTTCAGTGCAGAACTTCCCAGGAGTAGGCGTCAGCCCCGGCCGCATCATCGGAACGATCCGCCAGATGCCCAAACCCGTCAGCGAACCGCCGGCCGGGGAGCAGTTGCCTGCCGGAGTCACCGCCGAGGATGCGACGGCGGCGCTGAAGGCCGCCGCGAAAGCCGTCCACGATGAACTGAAGGCCCGGGCCGAGACGGTCAGCGGCGACGGGAAGGCGGTCCTGGAGGCGACGGCGCTCATGGCGACGGACACCATGCTCCTGAAATCCGCGGCGAAACTGATCGGCCGCGGCACGTCCGGCCAGCGGGCCATCTGGGAGGCCGGCGGCTCGGTCTCGGAAATGCTGCACAACCTGGGCGGCTACATGGCCGAACGCGCCACCGACGTCCTGGACGTCCGGGCCCGGATCGTGGCCGAACTGCGCGGCGTCCCGGCCCCGGGCATCCCGTCCTCCCCGACCCCGTTCATCCTGATCGCCGAAGATCTCGCTCCGGCGGATACCGCCACCCTGGATCCGGAGAAGATCCTGGCGCTGCTCACGGCCGGCGGCGGACCGCAGTCCCACACCGCCATCATTGCCCGCTCGCTGGGCCTTCCCGCCGTTGTCGCCGCCGCCGGCGTCGACCAGTTGCCGGACGGCACGGAAGTGTACGTGGACGGCGCCGCCGGCCTGATCACCGCGGACCCGGATGACTCCCAGCGGGCCGCAGCCGAACACTGGGCCGCCACCGCCTCGCTGCTGGCCGACTTTGACGGCACCGGCGCGACGGCGGACGGGCACCTGGTGCCGCTGCTCGCCAACGTCGGCGGGGCCAAGGACGCCGTGGCCGCCGCGAAGCTCAACGCTCAGGGGGTGGGGCTGTTCCGGACCGAATTCTGCTTCCTCGAACGCGACACCGAGCCCACCGTGGACGAACAGGCCGCCGCGTACAAGGGCGTCTTCGATGCCTTCCCGGGGAAGAAAGTGGTGCTCCGGACGCTCGACGCCGGCGCGGACAAGCCGCTGCCGTTCCTCACCGACGCCACCGAACCGAACCCCGCCCTCGGCGTCCGCGGGTACCGCACCGATTTCACGACGCCGGGCGTACTGGAGCGCCAGCTGCAGGCCATCGCCCGCGCCGAGCAGGAATCCGAGGCGGACGTCTGGGTGATGGCGCCAATGATTTCCACCGCGGAGGAAGCCGCCCGGTTCGCCACGCTCTGCGCCGACGCCGGCATCAAAACCCCCGGAGTCATGGTGGAAGTCCCGTCCGCGGCGCTCACCGCCGAGGCCATCCTCCGGGAGGTCGGGTTCGCGAGCCTGGGCACGAACGACCTCACCCAGTACGCCATGGCCGCCGACCGCCAGCTCGGCCCGCTCGCCGCCCTCAACACACCCTGGCAGCCGGCCGTCCTGCGGCTGGTAGGCCTGACCGTGGAGGGTTCCGCCGCGGAGGGCCACAACAAACCCGTCGGCGTCTGCGGCGAGGCCGCCGCGGACCCGGCCCTCGCCGTCGTCCTGACCGGACTGGGCGTCTCGACGCTGTCCATGACGGCCCGGTCGCTCGCTGCCGTGGCCGCGGTGCTGAAGACCGTCACCCTGGCCGAGGCGCAGGAACTGGCCAAACTGGCCCTCTCCGCGCCGAGCGCCACCGAGGCCCGCGCCTGGGTCCGGGCCAAGCTTCCGGTCCTGGAGGAACTGGGCCTGTAACCGAAACGCAGGCCCCCGCCCGGGGCGCTAGGATGCACTCCATGACACTGATTGCTCCCCGGGTGGCCGCCGCCCTTCCGGCCGAGGACGCGCAGAAACTCCAGTACGCCCTCCACGGCAGCGACGACATCACGGTGTTCGTCGACGGCACCGTGCACCGGCTGCCGGCCCAGGCGCGGGACGCCGTCGTTGACCTGCTGGCGCGCTTCAGCCGCGGCGAGGCGGTGACGGTCAGCAGCGTGGAGGAAATGCTGACCACGTCCCGGGCCGCGGAGCTGGCGGGCATCTCGCACACCTACCTGCGGAACATGACGGACCGCGGCGAAATCCCGGTGGAATACCGGGGCACGCACCGGCGGATCCGGCTCGCCGACATCATGGCCTGGCTGGAAAAGCAGAAAAAGAACAATACCGCGGACGGTGCACCGGCCCACGGGGATGACGGTGCCGCGGATGCTTCGTGACGGCGTGATAAGGATCAAACAACGATCCCGGCCCTGCGCGGAGACGCGGGGAAGGCCGGGGTTACGCTTGGATTGTGGGTAAGTTCAGAGGGTGGCACATTGTGGCAGGCATTGCCGCCATGGTGCTCACCGGCATCCTCGGAACCGCAATGGGGCTGACCAATACGGCCGCCTTTATGTCCAGCTGTGTGGCGTTTGTGGCTGTCTCCATGTGGGTGGACAGCCGTATATCGCTCCGCAGGAGAGAAAAAGCGCGGGAGACGGCGCCGGAAGCAGCGCCCGACCCCGCTTTGGACCCCGGCGCGGCAGCCGACCCCGACGCCTCCAAGCGCGAGCGCTAAATCCGGGGCCGGTCCGCCCAGCGCCGCGCCTTCAAGGCCGCGTGGAGTTCCAGCCGCACCATCCCCTTGAGCGGATCGACGCCGAGCAGTTGCCGGATCCGGCCCAGCCGGTTGTAGATGCTGCTGCGGTGCAGATGCAGCTTGTCCGCCACTTCCTGGACCGAGCCGTCGTTGTCATAGAAAAGCTCCAGCACCGGCAGCAGCTCGTGGCTCCGGTCGCGGGCCTCCAGAAGCCGGAAATAGACCGAACCGGCGTCCGCCCACGCCCCCGCTCCGCCGCCGGCCGAGGCGAACAGCTGGTAAATTCCGGTGGCGCGGCAGTCCACGAGTTCCCCCAGCTGCGGATCCACCGCCGCCGCCTGGGCGGCCTGACGGGACTGACGGTAAGCGTCCGCCAGTTCCCGCGGCCGTGCGAAGCCCTCGGAGGTTCCGAGGATGATCCGGTGGACCGGCCTGCCGGACCGTTTGGCCAGCTCCAGCTGGTAGTGGACCAGCACCTGGGCGTGGTCCGCCCGGCCCGTGGACTCCTTGAACAAAACGACAGAGTGCGTCTCGGTGCCGGCGCTGAACAGGGCGGCGTCCACCCCGATGGTGGCCTGAAGCGCCGCGGAGCGGTGAATCAGCGTGGAGGCGATCGGGTCGGAGCCTTCCGCCCAGCCGTCGGCATCCAGTACCGTCACCAGCTGCCAGGGTCCGCGCCCCTGGACTTCCTTCCAGCCAGCGACGGCCGCGACGGCGTTGGACTCGCCCTTGCACGCGGCGAGGAATTCCTGCTCGCGACGGCGGCGGAACTCGGATTCGGCGGTGTTGGATTCCAGCAGCAGGGCAGAAAGCTGCTCGAGCTCCCGGGCCACCTCCGGCAGCTGGGCCAGGACCGAGGTCGCGTTTGGTTCGTCGGCTTCGAGCTGGACCCAGAGGTAGCCCACCCGGAAGCCGCGCAGCAACAGGGGAACGCAGACGCGGCCCAGCATCCCGAGTTCCTCATTGGCCGGCACCACCACAGGCCGCACCGCCGTCGCGATCCCGTGCGAGAGCTGCCAGGCACTGACGTCCACCGCGACGCGCTTGGTGAGGAGGAAGTTCACCCGGACCCGGTCCGCGTGCGACTGGTTGGAGCTGTAGGCGAGCAGCAGACCGTCCAGATCCTCAAGTGAGAGGCCGCGGCCCAGTTTCACTGCGACCTGCTCCACGAGCTGTTCGACGTCCTGCTGCTGCATCCTGCCACATTACTGCCGTTTCCTCCCCTGCTGGGAACGCGGCGGGGAACGCCGGCCCAACGGACAGCAGGCGACACCTGACGCCCGGCGATTCGACAAATGTCCAGCCCGCTATTTGGAAAAGCCCGGAAATCCGCGGAAACCAGGCCCAGCCGTCCGGCCGGGCCTGTCGCCTGCCTCACAGCCGGATTTATTCTGGAAGTACGACATCCCACACACCCAGGCCCCGCAAGGCCGCCAGCAATGGAGCCCCCACATGATCATCGGTGTCCCCAAAGAGATCAAGAACAACGAATTCCGCGTCGCCATCACGGCTGCCGGTGTCCACGAGTTCCGCACCCACGGCCACTCGGTCCTGGTGGAGCGCGGCGCCGGCCTGGGCTCGGGCATCACGGATGAGGAATACGCCATCGCCGGGGCCGAGATCGTCGCCGAAGCCGACGACGTCTGGGCGCGCGCCGACATGGTCCTGAAGGTCAAGGAGCCGGTCAAGGCCGAGTACCACCGCTTCCGCAAGGGCCTGGTCCTCTTCACCTACCTGCACCTCGCGGCCGAGCCCGAGCTGACCCAGGCGCTGATCAACAGCGGCGTCACCGCCATCGCCTACGAGACCGTCCAGGAAGGCCGCGCCCTCCCGCTGCTCGCCCCGATGTCCGAGGTCGCGGGCCGCCTGTCCGTCCAGGTGGGCGCCACCTCGCTGATGGCTCCGGCCGGCGGCAAGGGTGTGCTGCTCGGCGGCGTACCGGGCGTCCGCCCCGCGAAGGTCGTGGTCCTCGGCGCCGGCGTGGCCGGCACCAACGCCGCCGCCATGGCCCTGGGCCTTGGCGCCGACGTCACCATCCTGGACATCAACATCAACCGCCTGCGCGAACTGGACGCCCAGTACCAGGGCCGCCTCAAGACCGTTGCCTCCAACGCCTACGAGATCGAGAAATCGGTGGTCGACGCCGACCTCGTGATCGGCTCCGTGCTGATCCCGGGCGCCAAGGCCCCGAAGCTGGTCACCAACGAACTCGTCTCCCGCATGAAGCCCGGCTCCGTGCTGGTGGACATCGCCGTTGACCAGGGCGGCTGCTTCGAGGACACCCACCCCACCACGCACCAGGAACCGACGTACAAGGTCCACAACACGATCTTCTACTGCGTTGCCAACATGCCGGGCGCCGTCCCGAACACCTCCACCTACGCGCTGACCAACGTCACCCTGCGCTACGCCGTCTCCCTGGCCAACCTGGGCGTCAAGGCCGCCTTCGAACGCGACGCCGCCCTCGCCGCCGGGCTCAACATCGCCGGCGGCAAGGTGGCGCACCGCTCGGTCTCCGAGGCGCACAACCTGCCCCTGGTTGCCGACTGGCACGAGCTCGTCTCCGCGTAACACCCGGATAAAGCATCGGCTGCTCCAATACCGCCCTTTTGGATCCCCAAAACGGCGGTGGGCCCACACCGGCAGGGTTCCCTGGCCGAGCTTGCGAGGCGAGGGGGCCGGTGGGGAGCAGTCGATTGCGTTTTTAAGCCAGGGCCCGGGCCTGCTCGATCAGCCGCAGGACCTCCACCGGCCCCGCCGGGTCCACCGGGACCGGCAATGCCGACGCCGCCCCGCCGCCGCTGATCTTCTCCGCCAGGATCCGGTAGAACTCCGGGTAGGCGCCGCGTTCGGTGGGCAGCCGGTCCAGGTGCCCGTCGCGGCCGAGGAGCCCGGCCCAGTCCCGGTCCTCGACCCCGTAGTCCGGATCCAGCGGGCTGCCGCCTGCCACGATGAAGGGTTCCTGCGGGTCAATCCCGTGCTTGGTGAAGGCGCCGTCGCTGCCCAGCAGCCGGTAACGCGGCCCCTGCTGGGCGCACAGCATGTTCATCCACAGATGGCTGGCCACGCCGGATTCGTGCCGCAGGGCGAGGAACACGTCGTCGTCGGTCTTCTCCCCCGCCCGGCGCGCCGCCAGTTCCGCGTGGGTGACCGTGGCGGGCCCGAAGAGCTGCACGGCCTGGTCCAGCAGGTGGGTGCCCAGATCGAACAGCACGCCGCCGCCGTCGTCCGCCGTCGCCTCCGCTTTCCAGGCCTTGGCGACCGTCGGGGACCAGCGTTCAAAGCGGGATTCGAACCGGGCGACGGCGCCGAGGGCACCGCTGTCCAGCAGGCCGCGGACGGTCAGGTAGTCGCCGTCCCAGCGGCGGTTCTGGAAGACCGTGAGCACGCGGCCCAGCCGCTCTGCGAGCCGGATGAGCTCCTCGCCTTCTACGCTGCGCACCGTGAACGGCTTGTCGACGACGACGTCGAGCCCGGCTTCCAGCGCGGCCCTCGCGAGCGGGTAGTGCGTGGCCGGCGGGGTGCCGAGGACCAGCAGGTCCAGTTCGCCGGCGAGCCCGAGGATGTCCGCCGGGCTGTCCACAATCCGGGCGCCAGGGTACCGGGCGGATGCCGCGGACTGCCGGCCGGCGTCGGAAGTGGAGATCACCTCAAGCGAGTAGGCGGGGTTGGCCGCGAGGAGCGGGGCGTGGAAGACGCTGCCCGAGAGGCCGAAGCCGGCCACGGCAGCTCGGATGGGCCGGGAGTCATGTGTCATGGCCACCACGCTACCCCCGCGCGCCGCGCCACGCGCCGCATTAAGCGGCGAAGGCCGGCACCCCTGGAAGCCACGGGTGCCGGCCTTGCTGTTTTCAGCTGTTCCTATTCGCTGGGGACTACTTCTTTTCCCAGCCGATGGTGGTCCAGTCCGGAACCTGGGACAGGCTCTTGAACAGGGACGGGCCGTAGTTGGCCAGGCCGGTGCGCACGAAGGAGATCTGCGGACCGTTCATCACGACACCCATGGAGAAGTACTTCTCCATGTGCTTCTTTTCAACTTCCATGGCCGCCTTGTTGCGCTCGGCGTTGTCGGCAATGGTGGAGAGCTTCTTGATTTCGGCGTCCAGTTCGGCGTCGCCCAGTTCGTTCTCGTTCGTCTTGGAATCGTAGAACTGCTTGACGGCGTCGGTCGCGTCCGCGCCAACCGTGTACCCGGAGACGCTCATGAAGAAGTCGCGGCTGCCCAGGACCTTGCCGAAGTCGGCGGAAGCGCGCTGGTCGATGCCGACATCCATGCCGCCGGCCTTGAGCTGGTTCTGCAGGGTCTGCGCGAAGGCGAGGGTGGTGGGATCGTCACCGAAGTTGCTGATCTTGAACGCGGCGGGGACGCCGTCCTTCTCCATGATGCCTGCGGCGTTGGCCGTGTAGCCGGCGTCGGTGAGGACCTTCTTGGCGGCCTCGGCGCCGGTTTCCTTGACCGGGTAGTTGTCCTGGTAGTACTTGGAGAACGGCAGCAGCATCATCGATCCGGAGCTGGTTTCTTCCCAGTTCAGGCCGTTGAAGCGCACCTTGCGCAGCGCTTCGCGGTCGACGGCGGTGAAGATCGCCTTGCGGATCGCGACGTCGGTCAGCGGAGCCTTCTGCGCGTTGAGGTTCAGGCCGCCGGCGAAGAGGCGCTGGCCGCGGCGGATCTCGGAGTCCTTGGTGCCGTCGAGCTGCTTGTACGGGGTGATGGTGTTGGCGGAGACGCCATCGATTTCACCGTTCTTGAAGGCGGCGATCGCGGCGCTGCTCTCAAGCTGGCGGAAGACCACCTTTTCCAGGACCGGCTTGTTGCCCCACCACTTCTCGTTCTGGGCGAGGGTGACCGTCTTGGCGGCGCTGTCGTACTTGTCCAGCTTGAACGGTCCGGCCATCCACTCCGGGTGCATGTCGCCGGTGAAACCTTCGTTGAAGATGGCCGGGGTGTTCACGTCCGGGTGGATCAGGCCGGTGAAGAGGGAGTCCAGCGGGTAGACCGGCTGGGTGGTGGTGACAACCACTTCCTTGTCGCTGGAACCTGCCTTGACGGAGTCGACGAATTCGTACGCGCCGGAGCTGACGATGTCGATGTCCTTGTTTTCACCCTTGAGCATGTTCCAGGTGTTCTCGAAGGCCTTGACGTCGATCGGCGTGCCGTCGTTGTAGGTGGCTTTCTCGTTGACCTTGATGGTGATGGTCTGCTTGCCGTCCTTGACCTCGCTCTTGACGTCTTCGCAGAAATCCTTGTTCGGCGTGGCGGTGCCGTCGAAGTCGAAGTTCCAGCAGCCCCAGGTGCCGGCCTGGTCGATCGGGCGGTGCAGGGCGGTGTTGTCCGCGCTGTTGCCGTTGTTGGAGAAGCCGTTGAAGTCCGGACCGATGTTGCCCAGCGGCAGGGTGACGGTGCCGCCCGGCTGCAGGTCCTTGGCGTCCTTGGCATTGATGCTGACGAGCTTGGCCAGGTCACTTCCTGCGTCCTGGCCCTTGCCGGCCTCGGGACCCGTTGCGGCGCCGCCGCCACCGCCACAAGCGGTGAGCGTAAGCGCCGCCACGACGGCGGTAACGCCGCCGATCTTGGTCAGATTCTTCATGTGTTCCCCTTCATTCCATTTTTGGTGCGAGTTGTGCTGCGTGTGACTGGTAGGTCAGGTGGTTTCGTGGACAACGAGCATGTCCGCGTCCAGTTCGCCGTCCGGGTAGAAACAGGCGAATTGCTGGTCTGTGGGGGCCGACGGAGCGGCCCGGCGGCCGGGGGCCGGCATGGCGGAACCCGCGGTTTCCAGCGGCGGCTCCTGGGTGAGGCACTTCTCCTGCCTGGCCGGCGGCAGTGCCGCGAACACCGGGCATCGGGTCGCGAAATTGCAGCCCTTGGGGGCTTCGAGCGGCGAGGGCAGGTCGCCCTGCAGGATGATGCGTTCGCGGGTGCGTTCCAGGACGGGGTCCGGGACCGGAATCGCGGAGAGCAGGGCCCGGGTGTAGGGGTGGCGCGGATTGTCGAAGACGCTGTCCACGTCCCCGATCTCCACGATCTTGCCCAGGTACATCACGGCCACCCGGTTGGAGATGTGCCGCACCACGGACAGGTCGTGGGCCACCATCAGGTAGCTCAGCCCGAGTTCCGCGCGGAGCTGGTCCAGCAGGTTGATCACGCCGGCCTGGACGGACACGTCCAGGGCGGACACCGGCTCGTCCAGGACCACCAGCTTGGGGTTCACGGCCAGGGCGCGGGCAATGCCGATGCGCTGCCGCTGGCCGCCGGAGAACTGGTTGGGGAAGCGGTTGACGTGGTCCGGCTGGAGGCCCACGAGCTCCATCAGCTCCAGGATCCGCTTCCGGATCTCAGGCTTGGCCATGCCTGCATTCTCGAGCGGCTCCGAGAGCACCTCAAAGACGGTGAAACGCGGATCGAGGGCGCCGGTGGGGTCCTGGAACACCATCTGGAGTTCCTTGCGCATGGCGCCCTTGGTCCTGGCGTCCGCGGCTTGCTTGTTGCTGAGGCCGCCGATGACCACCTCGCCGTCCTGGTCCTTGTGGAACTCCATGATTTCCAGCAGGGTGGTGGTCTTGCCGCAGCCGGATTCACCGACGATCGAGAAGCATTCGCCCTCGCGGATGTCGAAGCTCAGCCCGTCCACCGCCTTGACGGTGCCGATCCGGCGCTTAATCAGGGCGCCCTTCATCAGCGGGAAGTGCTTCTTTACGTCCCGGAGCTCCAGAACGGTCCGGCGTTCCGCGCGCGGGATGGCATCAAAGCGCGACACCGGCACGGCCGGGGCCTTGAAGACCTCACGGACGTCCACTTCGAGGCCGAGGGAGTCGGTCTTGATGCAGGCGGCCTGGTGTGGCAGGCCGCCGTCGGGGTTGTCCCCGCCGACGGGCCACAGCTCCGGCTCGCCCTGCAGGCAGGCGTCGCTGACCAGCGGGCAGCGGGGCGCGAACGAACAGCCCGTGGGCGTGTGGATGAGGTTCGGCGGGATGCCCTCGATCGGCACCAGCGAGGACTTCTCCGCCACGTCGACGCGCGGCACCGCGCCGAGCAGGCCCATCGTGTAGGGCATCCGCGGGTTGTAGTAGATGTCGTCGACGCTGCCGGTCTCCACCGGCTTGCCGGCGTACATCACCATGATGTCGTCGGCCATGCCGGCAACGACGCCCAGGTCGTGGGTAATCATCACGACGGCGGCGCCGGTTTCCTCCTGCGCGGTGTGCAGCACCTCGAGGACCTGCGCCTGGATGGTGACGTCGAGCGCCGTCGTCGGCTCATCGGCGATCAGCACGCGCGGGTTGTTGGCGATCGCGATGGCGATCATGACGCGCTGGCGCATGCCGCCGGAGAACTCGTGCGGGAAGGCCTTGAGCCGGTCCTTCGGGCTGGGGATGCCCACCATGCCGAGCAGCTCGGCGGCGCGCGCCTCTTTGGCCCGCTTGCTCATGGTGGGGTTGTGGACCGTGAGCGCCTCGATGATCTGGTTGCCCACCGTGTAGACGGGCGTCAGGGAGGACAGCGGGTCCTGGAAGACCATGGCGATGTCGTGGCCGCGGTGCTGGCACATGGCTTTGTCGCTGAGCCCCAGGAGTTCCTTGCCCTGGAGCCGGACCGAGCCGGTGACTTCGGCGGTGTCCGGCAGGAGGCCCAGGATGGCCATGGAGGTGACGGATTTCCCCGAGCCCGACTCGCCCACGATGCCCAGGGTCTTGCCGGCGCGGAGGTCGAAGTCGATGCCGCGGACGGCGTGCACCACGCCGTTCTCCGTGTTGAAGCGGACGTTCAGGTCCCGGACGGAGAGCACGGCACCCGCCGGGGCTCCATCTGGTGCGTGCAGCCCGGCGGCGTGCAGGCGCTCGGCAGGGGAGAGATCGGCGGAGAGCTCGGACGATGCGGGGCTGGCGGTCATTTCGTGGCTCATGCGGCCCTCTTCTGTGTCTTGCCGGTCTGGCCCTTCTTGGCGCTCTTCTTCTTGGCGCTGCCGACGGAGCTGGAGTTCGGGTCGAACGCGTCACGCAGCCCGTCGTTCATCATGGCGAGCGAACCGGTCAGCAGGAACATGACGGTCAGCGGGACCCAGAACATCCACGGGAAGGTGGAGACCTGGGAGGTGGCCTGGCCGATCAGCACGCCCAGGCTGACATCCGGGACCTTGATGCCGATGCCGATGAAGGAGAACGCAACCTCCGCCAGGATCGCGCCGGTGATGCCGCGGGTGATGTCGAGGACCAGGAGCGAGCCGATGTTCGGGACGAGGTGCCGCCAGACGATGCGCCGCGGCGGGATCCCCATGTACTGGGCCGCCTTGACGAAGTCGCGCGACATCAGGGACATCGAGAGCGAACGGATGAGGCGTGCGGTGCCCATCCAGCTGAAGACCAGCAGGACGATGATCAGCAGCAGCCAGCTGGGCAGGGACTTCTGCAGGCCGTTGCCGCCGCCGCTCGTGGCCACGGCGACGACCAGCAGGGCCGGCATCATGATCAGGGCTTCGAGGACGAACAGCATGACCTTGTCCACCTTCCCGCCGAAGTAGGCCATGGTGCAGCCGTACACGGCGGCGATCAGGACCGAGACGAGGCCGACGACGAGGCCGATCAGGATGGAGATCCGGGTGCCTTCGACCGTGAGGGCGTAGAGGTCGATCCCGGCCTGGGAGGTGCCCAGCAGGTGCTCGGCCGACGGCGGCATGCCGATGTTGAACGGGTCGATCGTCTCCTTGTCCCATGTGGTGAAGAAGCCGCCCACGAAGGAGAACAGGGTCAGCGCCAGGAAGATGACCAGGCCGACGACGGCTGTCTTGTTGCGCAGGAAGCGGCGGAAGATGATCGAGGACTTCGCAATGACGACGTCGTTGTTCTCGATCTTGGCCTCGCCGGCGACGGCGGCCGGGTCGATGGTGTTGAGGTTTGTCATGGTTACTGCACCCGCACTCTCGGGTCGACCAGGGTGGTGGCGAAGTCTGCGAGGATCGCGCCGATCGCGAAGATCACGGAGCCGTAGGCGAGGGTCGCCGTCGCGGCGTTGACGTCCTGCAGGGCGATCGCGTCGATGCTCCAGGAGCCGACGCCGTGCCAGGCGAAGATCTTCTCGGCGAAGAAGCCGCCGGCGAAGATGGCCGGGATCGTGAAGGCGATGCTTTGCGCCACGGGGATGAAGGACACGCGCAGGGCGTGCCGGCTGATGGCCTGGTTGCGGGTCAGCCCCTTGGCCCGCGCGGTCCGGACGAAGTCGGCGTTGACGTTGTCCAGGAGGTACTGGCGCTGGGCGATCTGGTAGGCGCCCCAGCCCACGATCGTGATGGCGAAGGTCGGCACTGCGTAGTGGGGCAGCATGTCGACGAATTGCGCCCAGCCGTCGCCCTCGAGCCCCGGCGTGGAGATGCCGGTGACAAAGAAGATGCGTTCGCCGACCGTCTCGTTGATGTTGATGGCACCGAGCTGCACCAGGAAGTAGGCGATCGGTGCGGGCACGATGTACACCAGGTAGCTGTAGGAGGTGATGACCCGGTCCGAGGCCTTGTATTGCCGGGCCGCCGTGTAGACGCCCAGGGCGATGCCGATGATCAGCGTCAGGATGATGGAGGCAAGGAACAGCCGGGTGGAGATCCAGACCCGGTCGCCGAATTCGGCGTTGATGAACGCGCCGTTGGGGCTGCGCCCCCAGTCCCAGCGGGTGACGATCGCCGTGAGCCACTCGACATAGCGTTCCCACGGGCTGAGCTCCGGATCGAGGCCCTTGAGCCGGAAGGAGTTGGCCACCTGCTCGGGGGTGGGCCGGGGGATCCGTTCCTGCTCCAGCAGCGCGGGCTGCAGGGTGTTCACGGCCAGGAAATACCCGGCCGTGGTGGTCAGGAAGATCATGAAGACATACGTGATGGCGCGCTTGGCGAGGTATCGGAGCATGGGATGACTAGTTCTGGATCGCCGTTGCCTGTGCGGTGCCTGCCGCGTCCGGGCCGGCTGATGCAGCCTCGCCGCGCGCAGGATTCTTGACAAGATTCACAACTTGATCCTTCCGTAGTCCCCATCCGGCAGGGGATTACCGCTGCCGATCCGGGATCTGGGCCAGCGGGTTTCTGGCCGCCTGCAGGCCTTTCGACGAGTCCTTGTGGACTATGTTGCAGGTCACATTCCAGAGGAAACTATCACATGGACTCTGCCGCCGAATGTCGCACGCCCCGTCATTCCGCGAGTCAGGTATCAGATCGTTATGAATAATTCACGGGAATGGATTTGTTGCGGCCCCCACCGGGTGGGTCCGGCCTAGGCCTCTCGCACCACGCGCGAGACGAGTTCCCGCCACGACGCGGCGAGCCGCTGCGGGGAAATCTGGTGCACGCGGACGGCATGCAGGATCCGCTCCGGCTCCAGGACGGCGCTCAGCGAGGTGGCCATCAGCCAGGGGTCCGTCGTGACTCCCGCCTCCCGCAGCAGCATCTCCAGGTGCCGGTGCCAGAGCACGGCCGCCGGCACGTCGAACCGGTTGTAGGCCGATACGTCTGCCGCCCGTGCCAGCTCGCCGAATTCCAGCACCCAGGCAATGCGCTCCTCACCAAAGGCGATGAGCCTCTCCCGCGGCGGGGCGCCGGGGCCGAGCGGCGGCGGGCCGAACATAAAGCGGCCCTGGAACTGTGCCTCTGCGTCGCTCAGCAGGGTCATCATGAGTCCTGCCCGGCTGCCGAACCGCCGGAACACCGTTCCCTTGCCCACGCCGGCCCGCTGTGCCAGCGTGCCCATGGTCAGGCCGTCCGCCCCGCATTCCTCGATGAGTTCCCGGGCAGCACGGAGCAGCAGCTCGCGGTTCCGTGCGGCGTCGCGGCGTTCCGGCTCCAGGCCGGGGCGGATTGGGATGAGGCTCACACGGCACATTCTAGACCCGGGGAATAGAAGCGGACCGCAGTCCGTTTTGATCAGTGAAGGCCGGAAAAGGCCTCCATCATCAGCCAGCCGCAGGACCACAGCGGCGCGACACCTAGGAGTTCACATGTCCAAGAACACCGTACTCACCCTGGTCGGCAGCCTGCGCGCCGATTCCACCAACCAGAAGCTCGCCGAAGCCATCCAGCTGAACGCGCCGGAGCAGGTTGAGGTGCTCATCCACGACAGCCTCGGCAACATCCCGTTCTACAACGAGGACATCGACGTCGAAGGCCAGGTCCCTGCCGCCGCAGCCGCCCTGCGCGCCGCCGCGAACGACGCCGACACCCTGCTCCTGGTCACCCCGGAGCACAACGGCACGGTTCCCGCCT
>CALMVY010000145.1 GCA_937873245.1 uncultured Arthrobacter sp.
GAACCCCCCTGATCCGGCCCGGGAAGATCGACCGCAGCTGCAGAAGGGGCCTTCCCGCGCCCGGTGCGGCTCCCAGGCACACCCGCACGGCGCGCTGAGTCTCTAGGCCCTGCATAACGTTTCCGCCTCCCTTCATCCCTTCATGGTCCGATCGGCGGACCGCCGCATGACCGGGCAGCGCCCCTTCAGACGCTAACCGCGGACAAACAGAGCCACACGAAAACGACGGAACCCCGGCGGCGCCACCAGCCGCCGCCACAGCACGGTGCCAACGATCAAGGCCTCGCCCCGAACGAAGCACCAACTGCCCCACGACGGCATAACGTTGTCGTGTCCCGTTAGCCGACCCTTGAACGGGACGGTTTACAGGTCAGCCTCTCGCAAAGCCCTTCTGTAGGTGGCAGGCTCATCTCGGGTGGCAACCGAGACTGCGAGCTGACGACGGGTAATGCATTTGGCAAAGTACCCGCCGTACGGCAGCACTATCACCGTGTCCAGCCCGCTCTCCCACGCAAGGATCAGGTCCAGGAGATTCTTACGCTCCTCATCGGTGGGAACTACGGGGCTCAGGCGCCCGTCCCAACTATTGAAGGCCTCGCGATTTAGTCCGTCCCAGTCGTATTCGGTCGTCCGCAATGGCGGGATGAGCGGTTGCAGTTCTTGACCCGGCTGGAAAACCTCCCGCATGATCTCCTGCGTCGGGTGCTTCGTCCTGTCCTCATCCTGGATCGTGTCCCAGCCATGGGCGAAGTTCCAAACGGTGACTGCACTCGACTCCCCAGGGACGGAGGTTTGCGGGTCCCCCATCAGGTTGAAAGACCTTGCCTACGACTCCAGTGAGGTCTGTAGCTGCCTGGACGGATTGGTTCGGGTGTTTGAGTATGTCAACTAATTGTGGCCCCGGCGGGACGGCTATTTCTGGCCCCGCTCAATGCCGGTGTGTGGTCGTTTCCATTTCATCCCAAGGGGATGCCGATCAGATGTAGCGGCAGACCTCGTCAGCGGAGCACGTGTCCGGTTCAGGTTTAGACGATATGAAGTGAGGGGCGCAGGTATTGGCCAGTCCGGGACCGGCCATTATCGCCGGGGCGGTCCGGCAGCGCCGGCTTTGGTCTAAGCCGTGGCCGTCTGTGTGGTGGGCGGCGCTGCGGGGGCCTGATCCCCGGCGGTGATGGGCCTTTATCCCCGGACGGGGCCAGGTAACGGCAAGAGGGGGGGCCGGGGCCTTCTGTTTCACAGGGGCCGTGGGTTGCCATTAACGGCTCCCTTGGCCTGGCTGGCTCGTCGGGAGTGCAATGGTAGTGCCACATGTGAAGTTTGGGAGGTCCCGGCTATGTTTGAGCATACTTTCATTGGTCTGGATGTTCACGCGGTCAATGTCGTGGGCCATGCGCTGAACCCGGACACCGGAGAAATCGGCAACCACACCATGGCCGCTGACCCGGCGATGGTCCTGGAGTGGGTCCGCCGGTTCGAGGCGCCGGTCAAGGTCGTCTACGAATCCGGTCCCACGGGTTTCGTCCTGGCCCGTTACCTGCGGGCGGCGGGCGTCAACTGCGTTGTTGCGGCGTCCTCGAAACTGCTGCGCGCTCCCGGGGACCGGGTCAAAACAGACCGGCGGGACGCCCGGGTGTTGGCTGAGATGCTCGCCGTCGGCTCGGTGACCGAGGTGCGGGTCCCTGACCCCGAGGAAGAAGCACTGCGGGACCTGTCCCGGCTGCGCTCGGGCACGGCCAAAGATCTCGCGCACGCCCGCCAGCACGTGAACGCCATCTTGCTGCGCCACGGCATCCGCTACCCCAAGGAGACCAGATGGACGCAGGAACACAGCCGGTGGCTGCACCGCCAGCGCTTTGCTGAACCGGCGCTGCAGTTCACCTACGAGGCCGATGTCGAGCAGGCCGAACTGCTCGCCAGGCATCTCGCACGCATCGACAAGCAGGTCGCCGCCACAGCCGAGGCCTGCCGCTACACCCCCGTGATCGAGGCGATAATGTGTCTGCGCGGGATCCGGATCACGACCGCGTTCGGGCTGGCCGTGGAGATCGGGGACTGGACGCGCTTCACCGGTTCGTCCATCGGGTCCTATCTCGGGCTGGTCCCCAGCGAGGACTCCTCCGGCCAATCCCGCCATCAGGGCCCGATCACCAAGGCCGGCAACACCTACGCACGCAAACTCCTCATCGAAGCCGCCTGGCAGCACCGGCGCCCCTACGCCCGGCCCGGGGAACGGCTGCTGCGCCAGCTCGACCGTGTCGCCCCGGCAACCCGCGTCCGCGCCCTGGAAGGAAACCACCGCCTCCACCACAGGTGGGAACACTTCGACGACCGCCACAAAATGTCCGTCAAGGCCAACACCGCGATCGCCCGCGAACTTGCCGGCTGGTGCTGGTCACTGGCCGCGCCCCTGCAAAGAGGAGAACGCATGAACGCGGCCTGAAAGACGTGCCCCCGGGGGCCCAGATGGAAGTGACGCGGCCAGCACAAGGAGCTAACTCGAGATGCCGCTATGAGCAAACGGGCCACAGGCCCGTTGACGCTCGAATTTAGACATCGATACGCTCCAGCCGAACACATCGTCATGCGGTAACCAACCCGCGAATATCAGCCTGACACTGCAGTCGAGAAAGACCCGCCAGCACCGACACCGCCCCCCGGCAGGCACACCATGAGCGGCCCCCTCGGGACACAAACCCAGGAGCCGCTCATCCGTGCCTCTTGACAACCCGAACTACATATCAGCGGCCGAAGAGCTTGGCGAAGAAGCCGGTCTTGGTGCTGACTTCACCCTCGTGACCCTTGCAGCGGTCGGCGCTC
>CALMVY010000146.1 GCA_937873245.1 uncultured Arthrobacter sp.
CAGCAGCAGCTGTTCGCGCAGGGCCCGGTCCGTGTATGCCCAGCGGTATGCCGCGATGGGCGAGCTCGTGGTGTCGTCCATCCCGGAGAGCGGGCGCAGGCCCGGATGGGCCCAGAGCCGCTCGGAGCGGGAGATGTCCGGGGTGGCCTCGTCGGTGACGCGCTCGGTGCCGAACTCGAAGAACCCGGCGTCGGCGTAGTGCACGAACGGGATGTCCAGGCCGTCGATCCAGGCCATCGGCTCATCGGTGTCGTTGTGGTGGCCATGGAAGTTCCAGCCCGGGGTCAGCAGGAAGTCGCCGCGGGACATCCGCACCGGATCCCCGTTCACCACCGTCCAGACACCCTCGCCCTCGACGACGAAACGGAAAGCGTTCTGGGAATGGCGGTGTTCCGGGGCGGTCTCGCGGGCGCCGAGGTACTGGATGGCCGCCCACAGCGTGGGGGTGGCATACGGGGTGTTCCCCAGGCCGGGGTTGGCCAGGGCGATCGCGCGGCGTTCCCCGCCGCGGCCCACCGGGACCAGGTCACCGGCGCGGGCAGCCAGCGGGTACAGGTCGCTCCACCGCCAGACGTGGGGCACCGCCTTGGGGCTCGGGACCATCGGCATGAGGTCCGCGATCTCGGTCCACAGCGGGATCAGGTTCTCGCGGTCAAAATCCCGGTAGAGCTCCTGAAGCTGGGCGGCTTCCTCGGGCGTCGGCTCCGGAGCAGTGTGCCCCGCGGCCACTGATTCGTGAGTCGTGTTCTCGGCGCTGATGGACACGTGGGCCTCCTCGGTAGGGTCAGAACAATTCTTTCTGGCGTAGTTCGACTCTACGGACGCCGTAGTGTGACCCCCAACATATTCTGCTGGACAGAATCCTTGGACTGTCCGTTAGTCCGGCTCGGCCGGATTGGCCGCGATATCGATCTCCAGCTGCCGGCAGGTTTCCCGCAGGGCGGGGACGAGTCCGGCGTCGAACACCTTGCGGAAGCGGGTCGCGGGAGTGGCGACGCTGAGCGCACCCACCACGTGCCCGTGCCGGTTGTGCAGGGCGATGCCGAGGGCGCTCACGCCATCCTCCGTGCCTTCGAAATTGGCGGCGAAGCCGTTGCCGCGGATCGACTCAAGCTCGCGCAGGAACGCAGCGTATTCCGCGGCCGGAATGGTGTCCCCGCCAATCTCGGCATTGTTGCTGCGGAAGAGCTGGTCGATCATCGGGGTTTCCAGTTCGGCGAGCATGGCCTTGCCTCCGGAAGTTTTGTTGGCGGGCATCACCGTCCCCTGCCGGTCGCCAACCCGCAACACATTGTTTCCCTCGACGGTGGCCAGAAAACGCACCTTCGTCCCCACCCGCACCATAAGGTTGACGGTCTCGTTGAGCTGCGCGGAGAGCAGCTCCATGTGCGGCTGGGCGAGCGAGCGGAGCAGCCTGGTCCAGCTCAGGCCCGCCGGTCCGACGCCCATCGCCGGCCCCGGCACGTAACGGCGGGTTTCGTCCTGCACGGCGAAACCCCGGTACACCAGCATGGCCAGGAGGCGGTGGGCGGTGGACGGGGCAACCCCCAGCTCCTCGGCGGCGTCCTTGAGCCGCAGCGTCCCGCCGTCACGGAGCAGCTGCAGGAGCTGCAGCGCGTTGTCCACTGCTTCGATGGAGTAGGTTGGCCGCTTCTGCACGGGCTTCCGGGCTGATGCGGGAGGCGGCTTGTTCTGCACATCAGAATTCTATTGTGGTTCACCTGCGGCGGCTAGGACAGTTAGTGGCATGAATCACACACCTCCCGCTGCAGCGCCGCAACGGTCATCGCCGGGGGCCTCCGCCCCCACCACCGCTGATGGGCCTGCATCGCGGTTCTCCAAAGGCTCGGCAGCCGCCGTCCTCGTCTGCTGGCTCCTGGTGGTCTTCGACGGCTACGACCTGATCGTCTACGGCACGGTCCAGTCCTCGCTGATCTCGGAGACCGGCTGGGGCCTGACCAAGGCCACCGCCGGAACCATCGGTTCCATGGCCTTCGTCGGCATGATGATCGGAGCGATCTTCGCCGGCCGCATGGCCGACTCCTGGGGCCGCCGCCGCACCATCCTGGGCTGCGCCGTCGTCTTCTCGGTCTTCACCGTCCTCTGCGCCTTCGCCCCCAACGCCGCCGTCTTCGGCGCCCTCCGGCTCCTCGCCGGCATCGGGCTCGGCGGCCTGGTGCCCTCGGCCAACGCCCTCGTTGCCGAACTTGTCCCGACCAAATGGCGGTCCACCATCGCCACCCTGATGATGTCCGGTGTCCCGATCGGCGGATCCATCGCCGCCCTCGTCGGCATCCAGCTGATCCCGGCCTTCGGCTGGGAGTCGATGTTCCTGGTGGCAGGCCTGGCCCTGGTGATCGTGGTGCCGCTGGGGCTCAAGTACCTGCCCGAGACGCTGGCCCCGGTGAGTTCCGCCGAAAAGGCCGCCCGCAAGGCGGCCGGCAAGGCCAGCACGCTCAAGGAGCCGTCCGGGTTCTCCTCCCTGCTCCGCGCCCCGTACCTGGGGGTCAGCATGCTGTTCGCCCTGGCGACGATCGCCACCCTGTTCGCCTGGTACGGGCTGGGCACCTGGCTGCCTAACCTCATGCAGCTGGCCGGTTACAACCTGGGCTCCGCCCTGACCTTTGCCCTCGCCCTCAACCTGGGTGCGGTGGCCGGCTCGGTCATCACGGCCTGGGCCGGGACCCGGTTCGGCCCGGTGCCGACCGCGATCGCGGCGGCGGCCGTCGCCGCCGTCGCGCTCGTGGTCCTGGTCACCGGACCCCCAGTCACGGTTGTGTACCTCATGCTGGTTCTCGCCGGCGTCGGAACGCACGGCACGCAGTGCCTGATCATCGCCGCCGTCGCGAGCCACTATCCCGGACACCTGCGGGGAACCGCGCTGGGCTGGGCGCTGGGGACGGGCCGCATCGGCGCCGTCGCCGCACCCCAGGTTGGTGGCCTGCTGCTGGCCGCCGGGCTGGGCGTCAATTCCAATTTCCTCGCCTTCGCAGGTGCAGCCGCCATCGCCGCGGTCCTGCTGGCCGCCGTCGGCCTCAAACTCAAGTCCAAATCCTCAATCTCCCCCTCCCCCTCAACAACAGGAGCAAGCAATGTCTGAGCACGTCCAGTCCACCGGTGCAGAGTCCACCGATGTCCTCGTCATCGGAGGGGGAATGGCCGGACTGGCCGGGGCGCTTGCGCTGCGTGAAAACGGCGCCAACGTCACCCTTGTGGAGCGGGCCCCCGAATTCGGCGAGGTCGGCGCGGGGCTGCAGATGGCACCCAACGCCTCCCGCGTGCTGAAGCGCTGGGGCCTGCTGGAAAAGGCCCTCGAAATCGGCGTCCAGCCCAAGCACCTCGTTTTCCGCGACGCCGTCACCGGGGAGGAGCTCACCCGCCAGAGCCTCAACGGGGAATTCGCGGACCGCTACGGCGCACCGTACGTCGTGATCCACCGCAGCGACCTGCACCGGGTCCTGCTCGAAGGCTGCGAGGCGGCCGGCGTCAAGCTCGTCAACGATGTGATGGTCGAAAGCGTGGAAACCGTC
>CALMVY010000147.1 GCA_937873245.1 uncultured Arthrobacter sp.
CCTGCACGGCCGGCGAGCTGCCTGCGTCGCACGCATACACGCGCTGGCCGTGCCGGGCGAGCAGCCGCGCCACCGAGGTGCCGCTCTTGCCCAGCCCCACCACCGCCACCTCGCCGGCGCGGCGGTCGAGCAGCGCGCGCGTCGTCCCCTGCCCGTCCATCAGGTCACCGCAGCTTGAGCGTGCTCAGCGCGAGGATCGCGCACAGGATGCCGAGGATCCAGAAGCGCGCGACGACCTTGGTCTCGGGCCACCCCTTCATCTCGAAGTGGTGATGCAGCGGCGCGCGCAGGAGCAGGCGGTTCTTCTGGGCGAACTCGAGCCCGTGGCGCTTCCGCCTCCACTTGAACACGACGCGCTGGCCGATCACCGACATGGTCTCCGCGGCGAACACCGCGCCGATGATCAGGAGCAGGAACTCGCTCTTGAGCAGGATCGCCACCGCGCCGAGGGCGCCGCCGAGGGCACCGGCTAGGTCCCCGGCCATGTCGGTGCCCTCCGCGGGCTGCCGTGGGGACCGGCGGGGTGCCTGGCGCTGGGGCTCCTGGCGGGGTTCTTGAGATGCGGGGGCCGGAGCGGGCCTGCTGCTGGGGCGGCCCAGGATGTCCTCCTCAATCCGCCGCGCCTCGGCGTCGACGCTGGACGTGCCTACGTCGGAGGTGCCGCCGCCGCGGGCCGGAGCATCCGCAGCGCCGGTGCCCGCCGGGGCCTTCCCGGAGATCTTCTCGTAGGCGGAGACGTTGTCGACGGCGGCGCCGTACTTGGGCAACAGCGCCGAGCCGGCGACGGTGCTCGAGATCAGGGCGTCGGCGCTGGGCCCCATGACGGATTCGGGTGCGCGCAGCCGGGTGAGCGCCACCGGCGTCGGGGCGCCCTTTTCGTTCATGACGGTGACGACCGCCTCGCCGATGCCCGCGGAGGTCAGGGTCTCCTCAAGGTCGTAGTCGCTCATCGGGAACGTGGAGACGGTGGCTTTGAGCGCCTTGGCATCCTCCGGCGTGTAGGCGCGGAGGGCGTGCTGGACGCGGTTGGCGAGCTGGCCCAGGACCTCCGCGGGGACATCCCTGGGGGTCTGGGTGACGAAAAAGATGCCGACGCCCTTGGACCGGATCAGGCGCACGGTGGTGGTGATGGCGTCCAGGAATGCCTTCGAAGCGTCGTTGAACAGCAGGTGGGCCTCGTCCAGGAAGAAGACCAGCTTTGGCTTGTCCAGGTCCCCGGCCTCGGGCAGGTCGTCGAACAGGTCGGCCAGCAGCCACATCAGGAAAGTGGAGAACAGCATCGGCTTGGTCTGCAGGGTGGGCAGCTCCAGGCAGGTGATGACGCCGCGTCCGTCCGGGGCGGTGCGCATCAGTTCGGCGGTGTCGAACTCGGGTTCGCCGAAGAACTTCTCCATGCCCTGCGCCTCGAGCGTGATGAGTTCACGGAGGATCACGCCGGCAGTCGCCTTCGACAGCCCGCCGAGTTGCTCGAGCTCGTCCTTGCCCTCCGCGGAGGTGAGGAACTGGATGACGGCGCGCAGGTCCTTCAGGTCGATCAGTTCGAGGTTGTTCTTGTCGGCGAAGTGGAAGACCAGCTGCAGGCTCGATTCCTGCGTGTCGTTGAGCTCCATGACCCGGGAGAGCAGGATGGGCCCGAACGACGTGATGGTGGCGCGCACCGGGATCCCGTTGCCGTCGCCGCCCAGGGCCAGGAACTCCACCGGGAACCTCTTGCCGGTCCAGGGCTGGCCGATCCCTGCCGTGCGCGCCATCAGTTTTTCGCTGCCCGTGGCAGCCGTGGCCAGCCCGGACAGATCGCCCTTGATATCCGCCAGGAACACGGGGACCCCGGCGGCGGAGAGCTGTTCGGCCATCATGTGCAGCGTGACGGTCTTGCCCGTACCGGTTGCCCCGGCCACCAGCCCGTGGCGGTTCATCATGGACAGCGGGAGCCGGACGGGCGCATCCTTGTGGACTTCGCCGTCGATGATCGCGGCGCCCAGCTCAATCGTGGGGCCCTCGAAGGTGTACCCCTTCTGAATGGTGGCGACTTTATCTGCAAGGGATTTGATGGCCATGCGGACAGCTTAGCCGGGCCCGGCGCACCGGACCCGGCATCGGCGGGTGTTGTTTCGGCGGTGCTACCCGGCGAGGGCCTTGAGGACTTCCTGTGCCACGTCCTCGCTGGACTGCGGGTTCTGGCCGCTGATCAGGTTGCCGTCGCGCACCACATGGGAGCTCCAGGCGGCGGCGTTCTCGACGACCGCGCCCTTGTCCTTCAGCGCGTCCTCCACGAACCACGGCGTGTTGGGCCCGGTGCCGCCGCCCAGCTCCTCCTCGTTGGTGAAGACGGTGAGACGGCGGCCCGCGAAGGCGAACGTCCCGGCGTCGTCGGTGGCGCTCAGCAGGCCGGCCGGGCCGTGGCAGAACGGCGCGATGATCTTGCCGGCCGTGTTGGCCGCAACCAGGATCTTGCCGAGGTCCGCGTCCTGGTAGAGGTCGGTCATGGGGCCGTGGCCGCCGGGCAGCACGATCGCGTCGTAGCCGGAGGGGTCGACGTCGGCCAGCGCCAGCGGCGCGGACAGCTCGGCGTCGATCCCGGCGAGGTACGTGCGGAAGCTGTCGGCACGGTCCTGACCGCCGGCGGACTCGGCCGCCAGGCTCACCTCGTCCACCGTGGGCTTCGCACCGCCCGGCGTGGCGATGTGGACGGTGTTCCCGGCGTTGCGGAGGGTCTGGTGCGAAACCACCAGTTCCTCGGCCCAGTAGCCGGTGGGGTGTTCGCTGCCGTCACGCATCGTGAGGGAATCGGCGGCGGATACGACCATCAGAATGCTAGCCATGTCAGGCTCCTGTTCTGCCGGCCGGCAGGCCGGCGGTTGAATGCAAAGGGACTCAGAGGCGGCAACTCC
>CALMVY010000148.1 GCA_937873245.1 uncultured Arthrobacter sp.
CTGGTAGCACTCCCTCCAGCCCTCAGGATTCATGGCCGCAACGGGGAGGTTGACGGCCAGCCATGCGGCGGCGGCGGCACCGGCGGTGACCAGGACGGCCCGGATCCGCCCGGTACGCAGGGCAAGCAGCAGGATCGCACCAAGGATCAGTACCGGGTAGAGCTTGGTGGCGGTGCCCAGTCCGATGAAGATCCCGGCGAGCACGAGTTTGTTCCGGGAGAAGCAGTACATGCCGAGGGCCAGCAGCCCCACAGCCCACATGTCCCAGTTGATGGTGCCGGCCAGGATGATGCCGGGGGCCACGGCCACCATGGCCGCGTCCCACGTGCGGCGCCGGGCCATTCGTGCCGTCGCAAGCACCGTGACGATCCAGACGGCGGCGATCAAGGCGGCGTTGATGTCGAAGTAGGCCAGGATCCGGGTGGCCGAGACGCCTTCACCCGGAACCAGCAGGGCCGTCGCGCCGGCGATGAGTCCCATGAGGACGGGATATTCAAAGAAGGTCCCCGGCGTGATGAAGGGGAAGGCTCCGTCGCCGAGGCCGCGGTTCTTGAACAGCTCAGGGAAGTCCGAATAGCAGGTCGCGTAGAACTGGCCCGGGGATTCCCAGCCGTTGGTGCGGCAATAGGACTTGAGGAGGATTCCGATCACGGACGCCAGGACGGTGAGAAGGATCAGGACGCGTTCCACGGTGAAAAATCCGGGGGCGACGACGCCAGGGGCAGAGCGGTGGCCCAAGGGTCCGCCGATCAGCTCTGTGAAATTCCTCAGCAGGGGGTCGCTGCGGCTCGGGATGACCAGTCGGACACGTCTGCGGTGTTCCGGCGGCTTTGTCTCCTGCATGTCCCTGAGCTTACCGGGGCCGCCGCGGCCTGCCGTGCCGCGCCGGGCCAGTGGTTGAGTGGGCGCTGGAACCGGCACTTAAAGGGGGGAGCCCACGCGTCGCCGCGTGGGCTCCTTGCGGATCAATTCCGGAATCAGTCATCAGTTCTTCCTTCGACGGCCGGGACGTGCCTCAGCGGATGAGGCCCATTTGGTGCATAACGACGTAGACGTCTTCACGCTTCTGGTCGAGGAGTTGTCCGTTGAACAGCGTCGTGTGCCGTGGGGCGGGCTTGAGGCTCAGGCGCAGGAGCGACTGCAGTTTCTGCTTCATGGTGGTCACCTCCCGCCGGCGTCTCGGCGTGCGTGGTCGGGCTGTGGTGCTGGCAATAGTCACGGTGGACCTTTCATCGGGATTAATGGGGAACGGGTAGTAATTGGGCACGCCAATTAAGGCCTCTGGGAATTGAGGAAGAAAAAGCCGAAATTGGGCACGGAAATGCCCGGCGTTAATTAAACGATTCGCAAGTGCGAAAGGATGGCCCCTGGACAAGGGAGAGCCGCAACCCCCAACAAGAAGCTGGGTTCCGATCTTTGGGGGTGCTGCGCAACCGCGTGGTTCCGCCTGGGTCAGTCCGCTGTCACGGAACTCCCGGGAAGGAGAGTGCCGGTCTCACCGTTGCCCGGGGTCCTGGGTCAGAAACCAGGCCGCGGGCGAAGGGTCAGGAGGCAGTCGGGCCGAAATTTGGGCGCGGTTCAGCGACAGAGGCCGGGGTGGCGGCGACGAAGTACATCCGTCCGCTAGTCAAAGTAATCATTTCTCCCAACCTCCTTTTCTGTTAAGCCGTGGCTCCGGCTGACTGGCCGGGCGACGCGCGCCTCGACCCCGGCAGGACGCTCTGGGGTCAGAAATAAAAATACACCACGAATGCCGCACTTGACTACCGCATTCATAAACTTTCTTGAAACTATTTTCTAAAGCGCCTTTATAGGCCCCAGCGGACAACTGCGGGGGTCTTTTTATCCCAGCCAAGAGTGCACACTTTCGCCGTTCCCAGGACGAAATGCCGGCCCTCGTGGGGGTCGAGCCCCAGCCACCGGGCGGTGAGGATCCGGGAGAAGTGGCCATGGGCCACGACCAGCACGTTGTCCAGGCCCGATTCCAGCACGCGTGCCACGATCTTGTCCGCGCGCGCGGCGACGTCGTCGAGGGCTTCGCCGTTTGGCACGCCGTGCGTCCAGATCAGGTATTCCGGGTTGTCTTTGCGGATGAGGTCCGAACTGATGCCCTCGTAGTCGCCGTAGTCCCATTCGACCGCGAGCGGTTCCAGTTGGGCGTCGGGGAAGCCGGCCAGCTCCGCGGTCCGCCGGGCGCGCCGCAACGGGGACGTCAGCACCAGGTCAAAGTCGACGGCGTCGAGCACCTTGCGTGCCTCCACGGACTGCTGCTCGCCCTCCACGGTGAGCGGGAGGTCGGTGAGGCCGGTGTACTGGCCGCTTTTGGACCATTCGGTTTCGCCGTGCCGCAGGATCCACAGCTGCGGGCGGGGGCCGTTGGAAGGTGCAGTCACTTAGGACTCCTCAGTTGAGAGCGGAGCGGCGGACTCGGGCTGTGACGCCCACCATTCGTGCAGTTTGGCTTCGGCCTGGGCGGGATCCAGAGGGCCGTGCTCCATCCGTTCCTCCAGGAGGAACTTGTAGGCACGCCCGACGACGGGTCCGGGCTTGAGCCCCAGGAGTTCCATGATCCGGCCGCCGTCCAGGTCCGGGCGGACGGCCTCCAGGGATTCCTGCTCGCGGAGGGCTGCAATCCGGGCCTCGAGATCGTCGTAGGCGAAGGCGAGCCGCTCGGCCTTGCGCTGGTTGCGGGTGGTCACGTCCGAGCGGGTCAGCCGGTGCAGCCGTTCCAGCAGCGGGCCGGCGTCGGTGACATAGCGGCGGACGGCGGAATCGCTCCAGCCCGCATCGCCGTAGCCGTAGAACCGCATGTGCAGCTCCACCAGCTTGGCCACGGCCTTGATGGTGTCGTTGTCGAAGCGCAGCGCCTTCATCCGTTTGGAGGTCAGTTTGGACCCGACCATGTCGTGGTGCCGGAAACTCACGGCGCCGCCCGGTTCGAAGCGGCGCGTGGCGGGCTTCCCGACGTCGTGCATCAACGCGGCGAACCGCAGCACGAAGTCCGGGCCGGGCACGGCGCCGTCGGCATCCGTTTCGAGGGCGGCGGCCTGCTCCAGGACCTGGAGCGAGTGCTGGTAGACGTCCTTGTGACGGTGGTGTTCATCCGATTCGAGGCGCAGGGCGGAGACCTCGGGCAGCACGAAGTCGGCCAGCCCGGTGTCCACGAGCAGGTCCACACCGGCGCGGGGGTGGGCCGCGCAGATGAGCTTGACCAGCTCCTCGCGGACCCGTTCAGCGGAGATCATGGTGATCCGTTCCGCCATATGGGACATCGCTGCGCGGACGTCCTCGTGCACCGTGATCCCCAGCTGGGCGGCGAAGCGGGCCGCGCGCATCATCCGCAGCGGATCGTCGGAGAAGGAGGATTCCGGTGCCCCCGGGGTGGCGAGGATGGAAGCGTGGAGGTCGCGGACGCCGCCGAAGGG
>CALMVY010000149.1 GCA_937873245.1 uncultured Arthrobacter sp.
CACCCTTCTCCTGCAGCGCAAGATCGTGGCAGGGATGACGCTCGGCGCTGTCAAGGGGTAGGCATGTAAACACCCGGTAGCGTACTGATCAGCCCCACGAGCATCACCAACCAGAAGGACGAGCGAGACAGATGAGCAACAAGAACATAGGCATCAAGGACGTGGCCGTCGCTGCCGGGGTCTCCGTGACCACTGTCTCTCACGTGCTCAACGAGGTTTCCTACGCCCGCATCAGCCCCGAAACCCGGGAAAAGGTCAGGACCATGGCGGAGCAACTGGGCTATGGCCCCAACCGTCTGGCCCAGGCCCTGCGCACGCAGAGGAGCGGCATGCTGGGTCTGGTGAGCGAGGATATTGCCACCACGCCCCACGCCGGCCGGATCATCCTCGGTGCGGACGAGGCCGCCAAGGCCCGGGGGTACAACCTCATGATCATCAACACCTCTGGTTCAGCCAGCCTCGAATCCCGGCAGGCCGACGTCGAGGCACTCCTTGACCGCCGGGTGGACGGAATCCTCTACGCCACGATGTACCACCGCAACGTGGAACTGCCGGCCAACCTCGGCAGTGTGCCGTCTGTCCTTGTGGACTCGGTGGCCACCGGCGGAAACATCACAGCCGTGATCCCCGACGAAGAAGGTGGGGCACGCGCCGCCGTGGGCGCGCTCCTGGAAGCGGGCCACACCCGGGTGGGCTTCATCAACAACACCGACGATGTCCCCGCAACTGCCCAACGGCTCCGGGCCTTCCGGGCCGCGCTGACTGAAGCAGGGCTCGACGGCGACGCGGCACCCGTGGAGTCCGAAGTCTCCGAAGTGCAGGGCGGCTATGACGCAGCCCGGCGGATCCTGGCCCGCGGGGACCGGCTCACGGGTCTGTTCTGCTACAACGACCGGATGGCCATGGGTGCGTACCGTGCCGCTGCGGAGCTGGGGCTCAGCATCCCGGGCGACCTTTCCGTGGTGGGCTTCGATGACCAGGAACTGATCGCCGCCAACCTCCACCCGGGCCTCACCACCGTGGCCCTGCCCCACTACGAAATGGGTGCCTGGGCCACCGAGCACCTGATTGACGCCATCGAAGGGAAAACCGACCTTTCCCTGATGGCACTGCACCCGACCATTCTGGGCTGCCCCCTGGTGCGGCGCGATTCCATCGCGGCGCCCCGGTAACACGCAGCCAGCCCGCCAATTTCCCCAGAGGACCATCCCACATGTCCAGCAGCCTTGATGCCGCACGCCCGGAAACAGCCCGGGCCGGAACCTCCAGGTACCGCCCTGCCGTCCACTTCACGGCAAGGGATACCTGGCTGAATGATCCCAATGGCCTCGTTTGGCACGACGGCCTGTACCATCTATTTTTCCAGAACAACCCGTACGGCAGTGTCTGGGGCAACATGTCCTGGGGCCACGCCACCTCCCGTGATTTGCTGCACTGGACGGAACACCCTGTTGCCATTGCGTGCGACGAGGCAGAGGACATCTTCTCCGGGAGTGTGGTGGTGGACCACAGCAACTCGTCCGGTTTCGGCACGGCGGACGCACCCGCGCTGGTCGCCATCTACACAAGCGCCTACAAGGCCGCGTCGCCATACGACGGTACGCAGGCCCAGTCCCTGGCCTACAGCACTGACGCGGGAATGACCTGGCGGAAATACGACGGAAACCCCGTCCTCTCCCGAAGCTCCGCGCACTTCCGCGACCCCAAAGTCTTCCGCTACCAAGGGGACCACGGTTCCTGCTGGGTCATGGTCGCCGTCGAGGCGCAGCACCAGAAGGTGGTCCTCTACCGTTCGGAGGACCTCAGGTCCTGGGAGTTCCTCAGCGACTTCGGCCCGGCCAACGCCGACGCCGGCGAATGGGAGTGCCCCGATCTCTTCCCCCTTGCGGTGGACGGGGATCCGGACAACATCAAATGGGTACTGATCGTCAACGTCAACCCGGGTGCAGTAGCGGGAGGCTCCGGCGGCCAGTACTTCATTGGACAGTTCGACGGCGAGCGCTTCATTCCGGACGCCTGCTCGATTGCAGTGCCGGGCGGGGTCAGCGCCGTGGCGGATCCCGCCATGGCCGCGGCGGCGCTGCGGCAATGCCTGTGGCTGGACTGGGGGCGCGACTGCTACGCTTCCGTGTCCTTCAGCGACACCCCGGACGACCGGCGCATCATCATCGGCTGGATGAACAACTGGGACTACGCCAACGAGGTACCCACCTCCCCCTGGCGGTCCTCCATGACCCTCGCCCGCGAAGTGCGCCTCACATCAGTCGACGGCGCCGCGCGTCTGGTCCAGCAGCCCGTCCTGGCCGGGCCCGGCGGTGGGGATGGGCTGCCCGCCGCTCAAGGGCAGTTGCAGGCAGGGCCCTTCGACCTGCGGGATTCCTCCTTCCACTTGCCGGATGCCATCCCCGGCAGGGCCCAGGTCA
>CALMVY010000150.1 GCA_937873245.1 uncultured Arthrobacter sp.
AGGATGTGCATGCCCAGGAAACCCGCGATCACGGCGAGGAGGGCGGCCAGCAGCACGGCGTGGCGGACCCACGCCGCGGCTCGGGCCGAGGTGGCGGCGGGCATGGCGGTCCTCCTCTCCGGGGCCGGTTTGGTGGTCTATAGGCTACCGGTGTCCAACGCCGGCGCTGGCCATTGTGTTCCGGGCATTGTGTTCCGGCCGCGGACATGCCGCACCCGGAGGGCCGCGGCGGCACGGCCACCGTCAGCTCGCCTGGGTGGATACCCGGTGTCAGATGCCCAGGGTTGGATTGCCCGCGTCAGATGCCCAGGGTAGCCAGGCTGTGCCGCAGCGTCTCGGCCGAGTTCTGCAGGGAAGCGAGTTCGCCGTCGTCCATGGGTGTGTCCAGTACCGTGCGGACCCCGCCGTTCCCCACGATGCTGGGCAGTGACAGCGCCACCCCGGAGATCCCGTACTGGCCGTCGAGCACCGTGGAGACAGGCAGGACGGCGTTTTCCGAGCGCAGCAGGGCCTCCACAATCCGCGCTCCGGACAGGCCGATGGCGTAGTTCGTGGCGCCCTTGCCGGCGATCACCTTGTAGGCGGCCTGCGTCACTTCCCGCGCGGTGTCGGCGAGGTACTCGGGGGTGAACACGCGTTCGCCGTCGACCGTCCACTGGCGGATCGGCACCGGGCCGATCGTGGCGCCGGACCAGATGGGGAACTCGGTGTCGCCGTGCTCGCCCACCATGCTGGCGTGGACGCTGGTGAGGGAGACGCCGGCCTTGTGCGCCAGCAGCCAGCGCAGCCGGGACGTGTCCAGGACAGTGCCGGAGGAGAAGACGCGCGATGACGGCAGCCCGGATATCTTCTGCGCCGCGACGGTCAGCACGTCGCAGGGGTTGGTCACCAGCACGTAGACGGCGTCCGGGGCGTGCTTGAGCAGTTGCGGCATGAGCTGTTCGAGGATGCGGACGTTGGTGCCGGCCAGGTCCAGGCGCGTCTGGCCCGGCGCCTGTTTGGCCCCGGCGGTGATGACGACGACGTCGGCCCCCTCCGTCGCGGAGATGTCCCCGCCGCCCGTGACGGTCGCGGCTGCGGCGGCGAACTGGGTGCCGTGCGCGAGGTCAAGCACTTCGGCTTCGGCCTTGGCGGCGTTGACGTCAAAGAGGGAGACGTTGCTGGCGGACCCGCGGATCAGGGCGGCGTAGGCGAGGGACGTGCCCACGCTGCCGGCGCCGACAATCGCCAGTTTGGAGCCGGGATTCTGGGACATGGGCTTCTGCTTTCGTGTCATCCGGGAGCGAGCCTCCCCAGGGACGCGGCCGTCCGGGCTCCGCTTCAAGCTCACCAAGGACCGCCCGGCTTGGGCAGGGCCGTTGGACCCTAAGCGGAGCGCACCGGGGAACCGCACGACGGCGGCGGGCGGCCGCCGTCGTGCAGGCCAAAGGTGTCAGGTCAGAGGTGCTGGATTCCGGCCCGCTGCATGGCGTCCTGGTATACCTCGACGTTCTTCGCAAGGAGTTCTTCCTGCTTGGCCGCCGAGACGGCGAAGGCGCGGCCGCCAAGGGCAGTGGCCTTGTAGATCTTGACGCCGCGGTTCTTCAGGGAGGAGTGGTACGTCTTCTCAAACAGCGTCAGGAAGGCGTGGGCGTCGGCGCCGTGGGCGATAACAGCGGAGACGCGCCTGTTGATCTTCAGGAACTGGCGGAAGGGCCGCAGGCCGTCGGTCTTCTCCTGGACGTTCAGCGCGGACGGGAGTTCGGGGTCGCGGACCCAGGGGTAGGCGTTCCACGGCATGACGTAGCGCGGGTCAAGCTCGACGGCCTCGTAGATGGAGGTGGCGCGGCGGGCGGCCTCGTCGTCGTTGAAGTGGGAGACGAAACCCGATTCGGTGCCCTTGCCCGGGGCGATGTGGAGGCTGACGATCCGGCACTCGTCCTCGTCATGGACAGGATCGATGTACGGGACGACCGATCCCGGCTTCTTTTCCATCAGTTCGTCGCAAAGCTGCGTTACGGCGGCGATGTTCGGTTCCTGCAGCAGGGTCTTCTTTTCGTCCCAGTCAATCGTCACGATTTCTCCCTCAGCGCTCGGCGTCCAGAATCAGGCGTCTTGTTCCACTCTACGCTCTGGCCGGGGCGGCGTTTTTTGGGGTGGGATTGCGGGGCCACCGGGCCGCTGGATGGCCTCTTGCGAACAACGAGCTTATGTGGTTAGCTACATGAGTAATGAACCAATAGGGTGAATCACTTGAGGCTTGTGAAGGGACGGTCGGCAGTGCTAGACGAAAATCGTCCGATCTTTCTCCAGATCGCCGAACTAATCGAAGGCGATATCGTGGCCGGCGCCTTGGCGGAAGAGGCGCAGGCGCCGTCCACCAACGAATTTGCCGCGTTCTACCGGATCAATCCCGCCACGGCGGCCAAGGGGATCAACAAGCTCGTCGATGAGGGAATTCTTTACAAGAAGAGGGGGATTGGCATGTTTGTTGCCACCGGAGCGCGGACCCGGTTGCTGGAGCGGCGGCGGGAAGAGTTCTTCCACGACTTCGTCCAGCCGCTCACCCGGGAGGCGCGCAAGCTCGGCATCAGCGTCGATTCGCTGACCGACATGATCAACCGCAGCAATTTGGATCCCGTACTAACGGAAAGGAGCGCGGGACGGTGAATACGCCAACGCAGCCGCCGGTGATTGACCTGACGGACGTCACCAAACGCTACAAGGAAACGATGGCCGTGGACGGAGTGACCCTCCGCATCGACGGCGGCAAGATCTACGGACTGCTGGGACGCAACGGCGCCGGCAAGACCACCCTGATGTCCATCCTCACCGCCCAGGACCCGGAATCATCCGGAGACGTGAGGGTCTTCGGCCAGCACCCCTACGAGAACGACGCCGTCCTGTCCCGGATGTGCTTCATCCGTGAATCCCAGAAGTACCCGGAGGACTTCACGCCCGCCCAGGCGTTCAAGGCGGCGGGACTGTTCTTCCGGAACTGGGACCAGGACTTCGCCGACCGCCTGGCGGAGGAATTCACCCTCCCGCTCAAGCGCCGCATCAAGAAACTCTCACGCGGCCAGCTGTCCGCAGTCGGCGTCATCATCGGACTCGCTGCCCGCGCCGAACTCACCTTCTTCGACGAGCCATATCTGGGGCTCGACGCCGTCGCCCGGCAGATCTTCTACGACCGGCTTGTCCAGGACTACTCCCGCCACCCGCGGACCATCGTCCTGTCCTCGCACCTCATCGACGAGGTCGCCAACCTGCTCGAACACGTTCTCCTGATCGACCACGGACGGATCATCCTGGACGACGACGCCGAGAATATCCGCGGTTCGGCCGCCACCGTCACCGGCGAGGAGACGAAGGTCGCCGAGTTCACCGCCGGGCGCAAGGTTCTGCACCGGGAGCGGCTGGGTTCGCTGGCCTCAGTGACGGTCGAGGCCCGGCTGGGTTCCGCGGACCGTGCCCGGGCCGCGGATCTCGGCCTTGAACTCTCGCCGGTGTCACTGCAGCAGCTGGTGGTCCGGAAGACGATGACGGCCGCGGCCGGAAGTGCCGCCGTCGAATCCCACGCAGCAACGGATCCGTCAGAAATGGAGGTGGCGCCATGAACCGCGCCGTGAGTGTTGCCCGCATGCAGCTGATCAACAAGTGGACGTTCCTGGGCATTCCGGCGCTGATCATTGCCGCCAGTTTTGCCCTGACCTTTGCCATCTGGCTCATGATTCCGGACAATGTGGAAACCCGTTACTCCGGAGCCTCGCAGGCGGTGGTCTGGTATTTCCTGGCCCTGGGCATCCAGTCGCTCACATATACGTTCCCGTTTTCGCAGGCGATGAGCGTCAGCCGGCGGACCTTCTATATCGGGACCACCGGGCTGTTCGCCGTCGCGGCACTGGCCGTCAGCCTGCTGTACTACGTGCTGGGCCGGGTGGAAGTGGCGACCAACGGCTGGGGCCTGAACGGGCAGCTGTACTTCCTGGGCTGGGCGGCGGACAGCCCGGCGGCCGTCCAGATCCTGTTCAACTTCCTCGTGATGCTGGCCCTGTACATGACCGGGTTCTGGTTTGCCACCGTGTACAAGAGGTGGCGGGCCACCGGCATGCTGGTGGCCTGGATCCTCATCGCGATGGCGCTGGTCGGGCTGATCGGACTCACCACCTGGCAGGGTTGGTGGCCGCAGGTGGGGGCGTGGTTCGCTGCCCAGACGCCCCTGACCGTCAGCGGCTGGACGGCGCTCTTCTGCGCAGCGCTCGCAGTGGGCTCTTACCTGACGCTGCGCCGGGCAACGCCCTGATTGCAGCGGGGCCGTGGAGGCAAAGGTCCCGGAATCCGGGACCTTTGCCCTACCCATGTCCGCGGCCCGGGCGTACGCTTAAAGCGCCTGCAGGTAGCCATCTGATTACGCCGGGTCGTTCAGGACATGAAAATGTCCGAGCCATCTCATAGCGAGATCGCGAAGGTACCTGCAGGCCTCGTGTTTAAGGGGAAAGTTCAGTGGCCGTAATGGTGCGGGCACGCTGCGGTCCGGACTTCGTCGTCGTCACCGGTCGCAACGAACTTGCAGACCAGCCGATGCTCATCGGTGATGCGGCGGGACAGTAGCCGTGGAAGCCGTGCTTGAGCGGCTCCGGCTTTCCAATGCCTTCATTGCGGTCGCGGGCAACGTCATTGATGAGTGTGTTTATCCGGTTAATGATCTCGCGGTCCTGTGACGTCCTCTCCTTGCGTACAACTTATTGGACTCTCCTGGCCCCTCCGGACCGTCAGCGGCATGATGGAACCCACACCGCAGGTCCCCGACCCGGCGCGGCGTCCAACGTCCGCGGGCTGACCCCGAAGGCAGGCAAAGCGTGAACCCAGAAGCGATGGAACGGGCCCGGGAGGTCGAGGCGCAAATGACTGATGAGGAGCGCTTCTCACTCCTCATCAGTGTTATGGGCACCAACGCGACGCTCACGGAGAAGGACCCGCGCATCCCGGACGGCGTCCCGATGAGCGCCGGCTACACGCCCGGGATCCCGCGGCTGGGCATCCCGGCGCTGCTCATGAGCGACGCGAGCCTGGGCGTCACCAACCCCGGCTACCGGGAGGGGGACACCGCCACGGCGCTCCCGGCGTCGATCGCCCTGGGCGCCACCTTCAACCCCGGACTCGCGCGCCGATCCGGGCAAATGGTGGGCAGGGAGGCGCGGAGCAAAGGGCTCAACGTCCAGCTCGCCGGCGGACTCAACCTGCACCGCGACCCGCGCAACGGCCGGAACTTCGAGTACCTGTCCGAGGACCCGTGGCTCACCGGTGTGCTGGGCGCGGAGTCGGTCAAAGGCATCCAGGGCGAGCAGGTGATCTCCACGGTCAAGCACTTCTCCCTGAACTGCAACGAAACCAACCGGCACTGGCTGGACGCCGTCATCGACCCCGCCGCGCACCGGGAATCCGATCTCCTCGCCTTCGAGATCGCCATCGAGCGCGCCCGGCCCGGCTCGGTCATGACCGGCTACAACAAGGTCAACGGCACCTACGCGGGCGGCAACAAGACGCTGCTTCAGGGCATCCTGAAAGGCGCCTGGGGCTTCCCCGGCTGGGTGATGTCCGACTGGGGCGCGACGCCGAGCTGGGACTTCGCGCTGCAGGGCCAGGACCAGGAATCCGGCGTGCAGATCGACGTCATGATGTGGGGGCAGGAGACCTTCACCGCCCCGCTGCGCGAGGCCTACGCGGCGGGTGAGTTCCCCAAGGAACGCCTGTCCGAGATGGTGCAGCGCATCCTCTACGCCGTGTTCGACGTCGGGATCGACCGCTGGGAGGGAACGCCCGACGTCGACCTCGCCGCCCACGCCGACATCGCCCTGGAGACGGCGCGGCAGGGCATTGTCCTGCTGAAGAACGACGGCGTGCTCCCGCTGGACGCGCCGTCCGGCAGCGGCGGCCCCCTCAAGGTCGCGGTGATCGGGGGACATGCCCAGCTCGGCGTGCCCATCGGCGCCGGGTCAAGTGCCGTAGTGCCGCCCGGCGGCTACGCCGAAAGCCACACCATCGGCGGCCCGGGCATCATGGGCAGCATGCGGAACCTGTACCTGCTGCCCTCCTCGCCGCTGGCGGAACTTCAGACGCTGCTGCCCGACGCCGCGATCGAATACGACCCGGGCATGAGCCCCGCCGAGGCGGCGCTGCTGGCGCGCCGCTCCGACGTCGCTATTGTCTTCGGCATCCGGGTGGAGGGCGAAGGGTATGACAGTGCTGACCTGTCCCTGCCGTGGGGGCAGGACGCCGTGATCGAAGCCGTGGCGGACGCCAACCAGGCCACCGTCGTCGTCCTCGAAACCGGCAACCCGGTGGCCATGCCGTGGCTCGCGAAGGTCAGGGCCGTCCTGGCGGCCTGGTACCCCGGCCAGTGCGGCGGGCAGGCGATCGCCGAAATCCTCACCGGCGTCACCAACCCCTCCGGAAGACTTCCGCTGACCTTTCCGACTGGCCTGGACCAGACGCCCCGGCCGGAACTCCCGGGCCTCGGCACGCCGTGGGGAACTCCGACGACGGTCAACTACAACGAGGGATCCGACGTCGGATACCGCTGGTTCGCCAGGACCGGGCAGCAGCCCCTCTTCCGCTTCGGCCACGGGCTCAGCTACACACACTTTGACTATGCCGACCTGACGGTGCAGGGCAGGGACGGAGTGCGAGCCGAGTTCACCGTCACCAATACGGGGCCGCGGCGCGGCGCCGACGTGCCCCAGCTTTACGTCCTTGAAGGTCCGGCGGGATCCCGGATGCGGCTGCTCGGCTTCGAGCGCGTGGACCTTGACCCCGGCGAATCACGGACCGTCTCCCTGGAAGTTGATCCGCGGCTGCTGGCGTCCTACGACACCGATCGCGGGCAGTGGCACACCGCCGGCGGCAGCTACCGGCTGGTGCTCGGCCACTCGGCCGGTGACTCCACCCTGGAAGCTGACGTGTCACTGCCCGAGTCCTGGTTCGGTCGCTAGCCAGGCGCCGAACCCGGAGGGTTCAGGCCGCTGCCGATGCCTTTGACCCAGGTTTCCATGCCCCACATCTGCGAAGTCTGAGCGACTTGGCGCGGTGTCGGAGTTCACGGCGGTGGTGCCCGGTCTCCGGGGCCGGCGCCGCGGTGTTGGGCAGCAGTGACGCGGTCAGCGGTGTCCCCGGCAGCGGCGGCGCCATGGATTGGTAGCTGTAGCCGGTGGGGGTCGTGACTTCGAGCGAGTGTCTGGGTCCCGGCCGGGGCCGGACACCCCATCCGGGGGTGTCTTTGGTGTGGTTGCAGGCCTCGCAGAGCCCGGCGCCGTTGGCTTGGGTGGTTGGGCCGCCGTGGTGCCAGGGGAGGATGTGGTCCAGGTGCCGGATGGGGGCGTCGCAGTAGGGGGTGCGGCAGGTGTTGTCCCGGACGTGGATGAGGCGGCGGAGACCGGGCGGGAAAAGCCGGGCACGGGAGTCCATAGCGACCAGCTCCCCAGTGCCCGGGGCGGTGTAGAGCCGCCGGAGCCAGACGTCCAAGGCATGCCTCGTGGCGATGTCAGCGCCAGTGTCGCTGCCTTTGCCTCCGTCGTCGGCCTCCCAGGGGTTCCCGGCGCCTGTGCCCGGCCTCTTCCCATGGCCGGAGCCTGCGAGCAGGTCCCGGGCCCAGGCGGCGGGGACGATGCCGTAGCCGGGGAGTCTTGCGGGTTCGCTGTCGCCCTGGAGAAGGGTGCGGTCGGTCATGACGAGCTGGATCTCGATCCCGGCGATCCCGCCGGGGGTGCCGGTGATGCGTTCGACAAGGTCATCGGCCATGAGCTGGCCGCGCGACCGGGGGTCCCCGGCGGAGCGCAGAGAGTCGGCATGCCGGGTGAGGGCCGCGAGAATGGCGACGCCGGCCGAGACGGGGAGGAGTGCGGTGAGGTAGCACATGGTGTCCGGCGCCGGGCGGAGACTGACGTGTCGTTCTGATGCGGCATGGCTGGCCCGCTGCGTGACCGTGCGCGGGTCTCGGCGGTACGCGGCGGCCCGGGCGGCGGCGACGATGCGGCGGTCCCCGGCGCCGTCGAAGGTCCCGGTGTCTGGGGCGAGCTCTTCGTCGACGGCGGCCCGGTCTTCGGCTGAGAGGCCCGCGGTTTCCTTCACCAGGAGGGTGGCGTGCCATTCGTTGAGCTGCCCGGATTCCAGCGCTGTGAGGGTGTGGGGCATTTCCGTGACGAGGGCTTTGGCCAGGCCGAGGAGCCGGCTGCCTTTGGCGGGGGATTCGCGCCGGGCGAGGGCGATCTGCGCGCCGACCCCGGCCCCGAGCTCGGCCGCGGGCATCCCGGCGTCGGCTTGTTCGCGGCGCTGGAGCAGATCAAGGGCGGCAGACAGCCGGGCCTGCAACGCGGCCGCGGCGGACTTCAGATCTTCCAGTTCCCGGAGCTGGCCAATCAGCCCGGCACTGTCCCGGGCGGGCCGGACAGCCGCCAGCGCCCGGGCCACCTCCGTGACCGCCACGCCCGCTGACTGAGCCACATCGGGCCCATGATTGCCGTCCATGATCAAACTCTACTTTTGGGCTCTGACATTAGATGTTCCGCCATTAACTGCTCCGACATTAGACGGAGTGCCGGTGCGGGCGGACAGGCAACCCGCGGGAAAGGATCCGCGCCCGGGTTGCACAGCCGCGGACTAGCGGGCAGGCCGTGAACGGAGCCGCCAACCAACAACCAGCAGGACCAGACCAACCGGGACAAAGGCGACCGACAAGTAGAAGAACGTCCGCTCGGCCACCGTTGGCGTGACAAGCAGGGTGAACAGTTCCGGTCCCACGGCCGGATCGACGTCCAGGCCCAGATCCTCGAGGTGCATATACCGGGCGAACGACAGAGCACGTACGGCAAAACCCACCGCTACACCGACGGCCGTCAGGACTAATCCCAGCATGAAGAGCAGTTGGCTGCGGTTGAACAAGCTTCCCCCAAGAGTCGTTGACCTGCTCTGGCACCCGAAGTCTAACCGTCACCGGCGCAGCGGCCGGCGAGGTGGCTGGTGTGAAGTGGCCGGCTGCGCAGCGGCATCGTGAGGTCGGATCAGCCAGCCTGCAGATCCGAGTGGTGCTCGGCGACGACGTTGGGGTGGGCCCGCAGCCGGTAGCGGAGGGCGTTGTCTCCATAGGTTTCGAGGATCGGGCTGTTCGTCGGATCGACGGACAGGCCGCGCGCCTTGGCTTGGAACTCCGGGCTTACAGCGAGCTGCGGCATCGTCGCGTCCAGCGCGGGGTTGAAGAAGAAGGGAAGGGAAATCCGGTCCGTGCCGCGCAGGGGCGAGATCACGCGGTGCAGCGTCGCCTTGAGGTAGCCGTTCGTGGCCAGTTCGAGCATCTCGCCGATATTGACAACGAACGTACCCGGCACCTGGGGGGCGTCGATCCATTGTCCCTGATACTCCACCTGAAGTCCGCCTTTCCCGGGCTCCACAAGCAGCAGGGTCAGGACCCCGCCGTCGCGGTGGGAACCCACACCCTGCTTGGGCTCCGGGTTGGACTCCCCCGGGTAGCGCACAATCTTGAGCAGCGGGAAGGCCCGCGAGGCGAATGCCTCGTCGAAGGTGTTCTCGGGTGCCCCGAGGGACACCGCCAGTTCCCGCAGGAGGGTCAGCGAGATGGCACTCAGCCGCTCGGTCCACTCGGTGACAATCGTCCGCATTTCGGGCAGGGCGTCCGGCCACAGATTGGGCCCCTCGAGACGCCAGTAATCGGCGACGCCGGGTCCCGGCTCGACGGCGGCACGCTCGACGCCGATGTCGATCTGCTCGCGCCAGTCCACCGCGCCGTCTGTGAGCTCGCCGCCGACCCTCGTGTAGCCACGGAACTGCGGGCTGTGGACGTTCTCGACGGCGAGCTTCTGCTCGTCGGGCAGCTCGAAGAAGCGCCGGGACACGTCCAGCATCGAATCCGTCAGCTCCTGCGGGATCCCGTGTCCGGCCAGGTAGAGGAAGCCCACTTCGTGCATGGCGTCGCGCAGTTCATCACGAAACCGCGCGGCCTCCTCCGGACCCGCGCTCAAACGGGAGAAGTCCAGGACGGGCAATGATTCGAGTGGCATCCAATAGTCCTTTTCATTGAACTTGGCAAGCTGCAGACCGTATTGACTCCAATGTTACGGATCGGACCGCGCCACAGGTCATTCACATGTCGAATTAAGACATTCGCCCGGAGCCTTCACCCCGCGATCTCTGCAGCCGTCCGGACGGGGCGGCCGGCAGGACCGCGCGTCCGGGCGGAGCGCCGGGCGCGTCGGCGAATGACATACTCGGCCACGGCAAGGTTGATCACCCAGGCCGCCGCCATCAGCAGCGCCTTGGTCAACTCGCCGGGCGCGCCCATGAGGAGCAGCCAGCCGGAGATAACAAGAGCCTGGGTCCCTGCGCCGACGCCGATGGCATAGCCGCGCGTCATCCACGCGCCGTGGCGGCCGAAGTCGCGCCGCCGGACCGCGACGATCCCGAGGATGATGCTGGCGAGCATGGCCGAACCGAAGAACAACCGGAAAGGTACATCGGTGGTGCCATCCGGGAGCGGGTAGAACGCCGACATCCACAGGCCGGAGAGCGCGGCGAGCAGGCCGGCGGGAATGAGGACGCTTCCGGCGAGGCGGTGCCAGCCGCGCCGGCCCCGCAGTCCGGGAATGAACTGGAACGCGCCGAGCAGGCTATAGATGGTGACGCTGACAATGTGGATCACGACGGGCACTGGGGAGGCAAAGAACCGCGCGTTCTGCGGCGTGATGGCCGCTCCCCCGGTCAGCTCTGTCAGCCGCACCGCCCCGGCAATGACTGGAATGAGGCTCAGGAGAATCAGGGCGGTCGGGACGGGCCACTGCGGGCCGGGACGCCTGTTGGCCTGAACGGAGTCGGTGGGTTTTGTTGTCACTGGCCTGGTCCTCGATTCGGGTGGTGTACGGCGTACGCCATGGCCACAACGCTAGGTGTACGGGGTACACTTGTCAAGAGGTTGCAGCTAGGGAAAGGTTGTCGGGATGACTCAGCAGCTGGAGGCCAGACGCCGCACGCCCTTGAACCGGGACCGGGTGCTGCGGGCTGCCGTTGCACTCGCTGACGAGGTGGGGCTCGAGTCCCTCAGCATGCGCAGGCTCGCCGAGGAGCTCGGCGTCGTCCCCATGGCGCTCTACAAGCATGTCGCCAACAAAGAGGAACTCCTCGACGGGATGGTCGCGAACCTCATCGGCGAGATCGATCCACCGGTGCCCGATGGGGACTGGAAGCGCGCCGTCCGGTTGCGGGTCCTCTCGGCGAGGCGGGCGCTGCAGCGGCACCCGTGGGCCCGCCAGGCAATTGAATCCCGTACCAACAAGACGCCCGCCGTCCTTGACTACATGGAATCATTCACGGGCATGTTCCTGGCCGGCGGCTTCTCGGCCGACCTCACGCACCACGTGATGCATGCGCTCGGCGGCCGCATGTGGGGCTTCACCCAGGAGCTGTTCGACGACCCGGCCGGAACGACGGCGGAGTCCCCGGCGGACGTGCCGCCGGAAGCCCGGGCCGCAATGTTCCAGCAGATGGCCGCGCGGTATCCGAACATCGTGGCGATCGCCACCTCTACGCACCACGACGAAGGTTCGGTCGTCGGGCACGGCTGCGACGACCAGTTCGAGTTCGAATTTGCCCTCGATCTGCTCCTGGACGGCTTTGAGCGGCTGCATGAGGAGGGCTGGTCATCGAGGCGGGCGAAGCTGGACCGCACCGAAAGCGGGGACCGGCAAAGGGCGCCCTTGCCTGAGTAGGGACTTCGGAGGAGGATATGCGCACACTCCAGGAGGCCTTTCATGCCCAAGCTTGGCAAGTTTGAGAAGTACCTGATCGAGGAATTCTTCGACGATTACCGTGCCGGTGCCATGAGCCAACGCACGTTTACGCGCAGGGTGGCTTTCATCACCGGCAGCATGGCCGCGGCGTCGGCCGCAATGTTGCTGGTGGGTTGCACGCCGGAGGAAGTCCCGCGCAGCACCGATCCCATGCCCACCCCCGGCACCTCGTCGCCGGGTGCGGGAACCGGCACCGCTTCCGCCGGCCCGGTGGAGGGGGCCAAGAGCCCCCTCTCTGTTCCAGAGGGCGCTCCGGGCCTGCTGACGGAAACAGTGAGATTCCCTGCCGGCGGGACCGACATCAGCGCCTACCTCGCCCGGCCGGAGGCGGGCGCACCCGGCCCGGCCGTCCTGATCTGCCATGAGAACCGCGGGCTGACGCCCCATATCGAAGACGTGGCCCGCCGGTTCGCGAAGGAGGGTTTCGCGGCCCTCGCGCTCGACCTGCTCAGCCGCGAAGGCGGGACGGCCGGCATGGACCGGGACGGTGTACCCGGCGCCCTCACCCAGGCCGGCGCCCAGCGGCTGCCAGGCACCCAGAACCATCCGACCCGATCGGAAAAACCCCAGCGCCCATAGTGATAAGTAGCCCAGCCGAACGGCTCGCTCGAGACCCACATCCATCCGTAGCGATCGGTATGAACCCAGCGCCCCACGGTGTAAGGGCGCCAGTGAGAATCCACGCCGGCCGGCACCCAGACATATTGTCCTCGCAGCCACACCCAATCACCGTGCCGCTCGAGCGGAGCGTAGAACGTCGCCCTGTTGACCCAGCCCTCGGCTCTGGGTCGGACCCACTGGGCCCGCTCGACGTAGAACGGGCGGTGGCGATAGTGGGCGGCCCAATATGCATCGATATCAAATTCCACGACCGGAAAGCGCATCTGCGGCGCATAATTGCTCAGTGCGTGGTAGCCGCCTCGATACAATCCCCTCAGATAGATGGAACGCATCCAGCCGCGATCGCCGCGATAGAGCACTTCGCACCAAGTGTAGTCGGCAAGGCAGCCGAGGATGGTGATCGGAGCACTAGCCGGCACGGTAAGAATGACTGGATATTCCCTCCCAGGTCCCGCGCGCTGATTGACGTTGGCGATGGCGTAGGCGTTCGAGCGTGCGGCGAGGCTGGGAGTGGGCAGCAATCCAGCCGCTAACGTGAGCGTGAGTGCAGCCACATGGCAAACGATTCGCAGACCACTCTTCGCAACGATCATAAACTGCATTCCTGTTTCTGCGGCTCAAGCCGCCGATTTTACCCGTCTGCGGCCATTCTCATTTTGCAGCGGGACACGTGCTAG
>CALMVY010000151.1 GCA_937873245.1 uncultured Arthrobacter sp.
GGCGCCGACATGCGGCGGCAGGCCGCGCAGGATCGCGGCACCCGGCTCGAGCGTGGCGTCGACGTCGATCACCGCGCTCAGTCGCAGCTCCTCCGCGAGGCGCGCGATCGCGGCCACGGCGTCGTCGTCCCGTCCCAGCCCGGGGCGGAGGTGTCGGTCTCTTCGCTTTTGCTCACAGCCGTCACGTTAGCAGCACGCCCGGGCCCTGAGACCGGCGCCGCCCTCCGGCCGGTGAACCCGCGGGGACTTCAGGAGTAATGTTTTATCGAAATGCAGTTCCGGCAGTGTTCATCAGGACGTGACCGGACGTATCTGGTCCCGCTGGGGAAAGGAGAAGAATGTCGCTGATCCGCCGTGTCGCCTTCCTCTCCCTGCACACTTCGCCGATGGAGCAGCCCGGTTCCGGTGACGCCGGGGGCATGAACGTCTACATCCGCGCCCTCGCCGCCGCCCTCGCCGAAACCGGCGTCGAAGTGGAGATCTTCACCCGGTCCACGTCCGCCGCGCAGGCCGCCGTCGAGCATCCCTCCCCCGGAGTCTGCGTGCACAATGTCCTCGCCGGACCGCCCCGGAAGCTGCCCAAGGAAGAACTGCCAGAACTGCTGCACAGCATGGTGGCCGAAATCGACCGGATCCGGCGGCTCCAGCCGCACGGCCGGTACGACGTGATCCATTCGCACTACTGGGTTTCGGGGGTGGCCGGGCTTGAGCTTGCCGAGCTGTGGGGCCTGCCGCTCGTGCACACCATGCACACCATGGCCAAGGTGAAGAACCTCCTGCTCGTCTCCGGTGAGCAGCCGGAACCGCGGCGGCGCGAGGACGGCGAGCAACGGATTGTCGACGGCGCCACCCGGCTGATCGCCAACACGGGCACCGAGGCGGCGGAACTGGTCTCGCACTACCATGCGGACAACGACCACATCGATGTCGCGCCGCCGGGCGTGGACCTGGACATCTTCACCCCGGCCTTCCGCGGCCGGGCCCGGGCCGCCCACGGAGTGCCGCCGGACCGCTTCCATCTGCTGTTCGCCGGGCGGATCCAGCGCCTCAAGGGCCCGCAGATCCTGATCAAGGCGGCCGCCCTGCTGCGCGCACGGCGTCCGGACATCGACCTCCAGCTGACCATCGTCGGCGCGGTCAGCGGGTCCAAGGACTTCGATCTGAAGTCGCTGATCAGCGCCGCCGGAATGGACGACGTCGTCACGCACCATCCGCCCGTCAGCGCACCGGAACTCGCCGGCTGGTACCGTTCCGCCGACGTCGTGGTGATGCCCTCCTACAGCGAATCCTTCGGTCTCGTGGCGCTGGAAGCCCAGGCCTGCGGCACGCCGGTGGTGGCCACGAAAGTCGGCGGACTGTCCCGCGCCATCTTCGACGGCCGGACCGGGATGCTCGTGGAAGGCCACAAGGCCACCGACTGGGCCGACGCCTTGGAAGCCCTGCACGACGACCCGGCCACCCGTGAGGACATGGGCCGCGCGGCTGCCCTGCATGCGCAGGAATTCGGCTGGCAGCGCACCGCCGCCATCACGCTGGAGAGCTACCACACCGCATTGAGCCAGTATTTTGGAAACCTGACCATTCCGGTGGGCCACACGCCCTCAGCCGGAACCATAGGCCGGTAGCAGCGGCCTGAAATCACTGGCCGGAACACCCACCGACGCCACGAGCCAAAGGACAACGATGTCTGAAACCACGATTCCCGGAACCCCCGCAGCCGCTGGTGCGGTGCCCGCCGCCGATGCGGGGGCACCTGCGCTGAGTGACCTTGAGATCGCGCAGCGGGCCACGATGCGGCCGATCGAGGAGATTGCCGCCGCGGCCGGGATCAACGCCGAGGCCCTGGACTTCCACGGACGGTACAAGGCGAAGATCGATCCGGCGAAGCTTGCGGGGTCGACGGCGGGCGCCCCGCCGCGTGCCCCCGGCAAGGTGGTGCTGGTCTCGGCGATGTCGCCCACGCCCGCCGGCGAAGGCAAGTCCACCACCACGGTGGGGCTGGCGGACTCCCTGGCCCGGGCCGGCCACAGGGTGATGATCGCGCTGCGCGAGCCGTCGCTCGGCCCGATCCTGGGCATGAAGGGCGGCGCCACGGGCGGCGGTTACTCCCAGGTGCTGCCGATGGACGAGATCAACCTGCACTTCACCGGCGATTTCCACGCCGTCACCTCGGCCAACAACGCCCTGATGGCGCTCGTGGACAACCACATCTACCAGGGCAACGAGCTGAACATCGATCCGCGCCGGATGACCTTCAAACGCGTGCTGGACATGAATGACCGTTCGTTGCGCGAGGTTGTGATCGGCCTTGGCGGCCCGACGCAGGGCACCCCGCGGCAGGACGGCTTCGATATCACCGTGGCCTCGGAGATCATGGCGGTGTTCTGCCTCGCGACCGGTCTCGCGGACCTCCGGGAACGGCTGGGCCGGATCACGTTCGGCTACACCTACGACCGACGGCCTGTCACAGTGGCCGAGCTGGGCGTCCAGGGTGCCCTGACCATGCTGCTCAAGGACGCCATCAAACCGAACCTGGTGCAGACCATCGCTGGGACCCCTGCCCTGGTCCACGGCGGGCCGTTCGCCAACATCGCCCACGGGTGCAACTCCCTGATCGCCACCCAGACAGCCCGCAGCCTCGCGGACATCGTCGTCACCGAGGCCGGCTTCGGCGCGGATCTGGGCGCGGAGAAGTACATGGACATCAAGTCGCGGGTCGCCGACGTCGCGCCGTCCGCCGTCGTGGTGGTGGCGACCATCCGGGCCCTGAAGATGCACGGCGGCGTCCCCAAGGACCAGCTCAAGGAACGCAATCTGGACGCACTGGCGGCCGGCGTCGTCAATCTTCAGCGGCACGTGCGGAACGTGGAGAAGTTCGGCATCACGCCGGTGGTGGCGATCAACAAGTTCGCCACGGACACCCCGGAGGAGCTGGACTGGCTGCTGGAATGGTGCGCCGCGGAGGGCGTCCAGGCGGCCGTGGCCGACGTCTGGGGCCGGGGAGGCGGCGGCGACGGCGGCGACGAACTTGCGGCGAAGGTGGCTGCGGCCATTGACGCGCCGCACACCTTCCGGCACCTGTACCCGCTGGAGATGTCGGTGGAGGACAAGATCCGGACGATTGTGCAGGAGATCTACGGCGCCGACGGGGTGGATTTCTCCGTCCCGGCCCTCAAACGGCTCGCGGAAATCGAGAAGAACGGCTGGTCGGGGATGCCGGTGTGCATGGCGAAGACGCAGTATTCCTTCAGCGACGACGCGAGCAAGCTCGGCGCGCCGAAGGGTTTCACCGTCCACGTCCGCGACCTCATTCCCAAGACCGGCGCCGGCTTCATCGTGGCGCTCACCGGCGCGGTCATGACGATGCCGGGGCTGCCCAAGGTCCCGGCGGCGATGCGTATGGACGTCGACGCCGAAGGCAACCCCGTCGGCCTCTTCTAACCCCGTTGCTCTATCACTTTTGGCTGCCATTTCCGGCGGATGGGGACCAAAAGTGATAGGGCAACGGGCGCCTGTGGATAACGCGAGCGGGGATCCGGCGTTCGGATAAGAATGGTCCGCATGCACCCTCCAGCTGCATTGCCGGCCCACCTCGCTTCCGCGCCGTTCACCGTCTACGAGGCGCGGGCTGCGACCCTGGGCAGCTCCCGGCTCCGCGCCGCCGATCTCGCGACGGCTGGCCGGTTGCTCTATCTGCCCGCCGGGTGGGAGTTTGAACTCCGTGGCCTTGCCCGTGCCCTGGCAGCCTCGACGCCGGGCGCGTGGATTTCGCACCTCACGGCCGCCATGTTGTGGGGCCTGTGGCTTCCGTCGTGGTTCCGCGGTTGCCGGGAACTGCATCTCAGCAAACCCAAAGCCCTCCCGCCGGTCCGGCGAAAGGGCGTGGTCGGGCATACCGTCCTGGCGTTCGACGACGAACTCATGGTCTGGAACGGCATTCGGATTTCAACGCCTGCCCGGACCTGGCTGGACCTGGCCCGCATCCTGCCGCTGGAGGACCTCGTGGCGATCGGTGACCAGCTGGTGCGGCAGCCCCGCCCTGAGCTGGAAGGCCGCACGGAGCCTTGGGCGACGCTTCCCCAGCTAAGGAAAATGCTCAGCCGGCACCCGAAGCTCAAGGGAATTGTGAAGGCGCGCCAGGCCCTGGAGCTGATCCGGCCCGGCTCCGACTCCGCGCCGGAAACGTTCCTGCGCCTGGCGTTGACCGCGGCCGGGCTCCCGGAGCCAGAGCTGCAGCTCCGGATAGTGCCGGGCGGAGCCCACTCCCCCGCCGCGGATCTCGGCTACCGGAGGCAAAGGGTCGCGATCCAGTACGACGGCGGCCACCACCTCACGCGCGAACAACAGTCCCGCGACAACCGCCGAGACGAATCGTTCAACGCGGCTGGCTGGCGCTATTTCAAGTTCAACGCCGACGATCTCGCAGATGACTTCCGCGGCGCGGTCCAACGAGTCCGGGCGGCCCTCCGTACGTGTTAAACGCCGGTTGCCCTATCACTTTTGGCGGTCAAACCAGAGGTTTGAGGACCATAAGTGATAGGGCAACCGGGGGAAAGGCTGTTTAGCGCTCCAGGTCGCCGCGGATGAAGGCCTCGACCTTTTCGCGGGCGAGGTCGTCGTTGAACTGCTCCGGCGGGGACTTCATGAAGTAGCTCGACGCGGAGAGCAGCGGGCCGCCGACGCCGCGGTCCAGGCCGATCTTGGCGGCACGGATGGCATCGATGATCACACCGGCGGAGTTGGGCGAGTCCCAGACCTCCAGCTTGTATTCGAGCGATACCGGGGCGTCGCCGAAGTTGCGGCCCTCGAGGCGGACGAACGCCCACTTGCGGTCATCGAGCCACTGGACGTAGTCCGACGGGCCGATGTGGACGTCCTTGGCGGCGAGTTCGGCTTCCACGTTGGACGTGACGGCCTGCGTCTTGGAGATCTTCTTGGACTCGAGGCGGTCGCGTTCCAGCATGTTCTTGAAGTCCATGTTGCCGCCGACGTTGAGCTGGTACGTGCGGTCCAGGGTCACGCCGCGGTCCTCGAACAGCTTCGCCATGACGCGGTGCGTGATGGTGGCACCGATCTGGCTCTTGATGTCGTCGCCCACGATCGGGACACCGGCGGCGGTGAACTTGTCCGCCCAGGCCTTGGTGCCGGCGATGAAGACCGGGAGGGCGTTGACGAAGGCCACGCCGGCGTCGATGGCGCACTGGGCGTAGAACTCAGCGGCTTCCTGGGACCCGACGGGAAGGTAGCAGACCATGACGTCCACTTTGGCGTCCTTGAGGGCCTGGACGACGTCGACCGGCTCCTCCGGGGACTGCTCGATGGTCTCGAGGTAGTACTTGCCGAGCCCGTCGAGGGTCGGGCCGCGCTGGACGGTCACACCGGTCGGCGGGACGTCGGCGATCTTGATGGTGTTGTTTTCGCTGGCCAGGATGGCGGCGGACAGGTCCTGGCCGACCTTCTTGGCGTCGACGTCGAACGCGGCAACGAACTGGACGTCGTTGACGTGGTACTTGCCGAACTCCACGTGCATCAGGCCCGGGATCGTGGCCTGGGGATCGGCGTCCCGGTAGTACTCAACGCCCTGGACCAGCGAAGTGGCACAGTTACCTACGCCGACGATTGCAACACGAATCGGATGTGAAGACACGGAACTCCTTTGGGGACAACTTCTTGTGCCCGGCGCGGCAGCACTCTGATGTACGACGGCGGCAGCGGACACGGCGCCGTACGGCGCCATTAGCATTCTAGTCAACGGCGCGGCGGCCCGGGTTGTTCCCGGCCGCCGCGCCGCCGGTATTACCGGGAGGCGGGGCCGGCTACTTCTGTGCCCACAGGTTGATGTCGGATTCGACGGCGAACTCGTCGATCGCCGTCAGCTCCTCCGCAGTGAAGTCGAGGTTGTTGATCGCGGACAGGGTGTCCTCGAGCTGGCGGACGCTGGACGCGCCGACCAGCGCGGACGTCACCGATGAACCCTTGCCCTGCTCGCGCAGGATCCAGGCGATGGCCATCTGCGCGAGGGACTGCCCCCGGCCCTCGGCGATCCGGTGCAGACCCCGCACGCGGTCCAGTTTGTCCTCCGTGATGCTGCCCTCGTCCAGGGACTTCTCCTGCGCGGCCCGGGAATCGGCCGGGATCCCGTCCAGGTAGCGGTCCGTCAGCATGCCCTGCGCCAGCGGCGAGAAGGCGATGGAGCCGGCCCCCACCTGTTCCAGCGCCTCGTAGAGGTTGGGACTGCCGTTTTCGGTCCAGCGGTTCAGCATGGAGTAGCTCGGCTGGTGGATCAGCAGCGGGGTGCCGAGCTCCTTGAGGATCCGGGCCGCCTCAAGGGTCTGTTCCGGGGTGTAGGAGGAGATGCCGGCGTACAGGGCTTTCCCGGAGCGGACAGCCTGGTCCAGGGCGCCCATGGTCTCTTCCATCGGCGTTTCCGGGTCCGGGCGGTGGCTGTAGAAGATGTCCACGTAGTCCAGGCCCATCCGGTTCAGCGACTGGTCCAGGCTGGCCAGCAGGTACTTGCGGGAGCCCCACTCGCCGAACGGGCCGGGCCACATGTTGTAGCCGGCTTTGGTGGAGATGATGAGCTCGTCGCGGTAGGGCGCGAAATCATCCCGCAAATGGCGGCCGAAGTTGGTTTCGGCGGAACCGGCAAGGGGCCCGTAGTTATTGGCCAGGTCGAAGTGGTTGACGCCCAGGTCGAAGGCCCGGCGCAGGATGGCGCGCTGGGTTTCGAAGGGCTTGTCGTCGCCGAAGTTGTGCCAGAGGCCCAGCGAGATGGCGGGGAGCTTCAGCCCGCTGCGGCCGACGCGGCGGTAGGGCATGGAGTCGTACCGGGTTCCTGCTGCAACATAAGTCATACGTAATATCCTGTCTTACTTCGAGATGATGGCGGCGCTGTGGCCTGGCAGGTCCAGCTGGCCTGCGTCGAGGCGCACGCCGTCGTCGGTGGCCAGTGCGACAGTGGCACCGGCAACGGCGAGCCGGTTCGGTTCGGCGGAGAAGTTCATCGCGACCTCCACGCTGCCGCGGCGCAGGCGGAGCCAGCGGTCGGCCTCGCTGAAGGCCACCGCGGTGTCCTCGAAGCCCAGGCCGGCAAGCTCCGGCGTCGAACGGCGCAGCGCGATCAGCTGCCGGTACAGCTCCAGCAGGCGGGCGTGGTCACCTTCGGCGGCTTCGGCCCAGTCGAGCCGGGAGCGGGTGAAGGTTTCCGGGTCCTGCGGGTCCGGCACGACGGCGGGGTCCCAGCCCATCCGCTCGAACTCCTTGATCCGGCCCTCCGCGGTGGCCTTCCCGAGTTCCGGCTCCGGATGCGAAGTGAAGAACTGCCACGGGGTGGTGGCCCCGTATTCCTCGCCCATGAACAGCATCGGCGTGAACGGCGAGGTCAGGGTCGCGACGGCGGCGAGCGCCAGCTGCCCGTAGCCCAGCGTCTGGGACAGCCGGTCGCCGGTGGCCCGGTTGCCGATCTGGTCGTGGTTCTGGCTGCAGACCACCAGTGCTGCCGGGTGCACCGCAGCGGTGTTGATGGGCCGGCCGTGGTGCCGGCCGCGGAAGCTGGAGTAGCTGCCGTCGTGGAAAAATCCGTCAACCAGGACCTTGGCCAGGGCCTCGAGGGATTCGAAGTCGGCGTAGTAGCCCGTGGCCTCGCCGCTGACGTTGACGTGCACGGCATGGTGGAAGTCGTCGCTCCACTGCCCGGCCAGGCCGTAGCCGTTGACGTCACGCGGGTAGAGCAGCCGCGGATCGTTCAGGTCCGACTCGGCGATCATCGTGGCGGGGCGTCCCGTTTCGGCGGAGACTTCGTCCGCGAGCGCTCCGAACTCCTCCAGCAGGTGGACGGCCCGCTCGTCCTTGAAGGCGTGCACGGCATCGAGCCGGAGCCCGTCCACGTGGTAGTCCCGCAGCCACATGGCGGCGTTCTCAAGGATGTAGCGGCGCACGACGTCGGAGCCGGGGCCGTCGAGGTTTACCGAGTCGCCCCAAGTGTTGCCCTCCCCCGATTTCAGGTACGGCCCGAAGCGCGGAAGGTAGTTCCCGCTGGGTCCGAGGTGGTTGTAGACCACGTCCTGGATGACGCCGAGCCCGGCGGCATGGGCGGCGTCCACGAAGCGCTGGTACGCCGCGGGCCCGCCGTAGCCTTCGTGCACGGCGTACCAGAGGACGCCGTCGTAGCCCCAGTTGTGGGTGCCGTTGAAACCGTTCACCGGCAGCAGCTCCACGAAATCAATACCAAGCTCCACCAGGTAGTCCAGCTTCCCGGCGGCCGCGTCCAGCGTCCCCTCGGGGGTGAACGTCCCCACGTGCAGCTCGTAGATCACGGCGCCCTGCAGCCCGCGGCCCTGCCACTGGCCGTCCGCCCACTGGTGGCTGCCGGCGTCGAACGTCCGCGACAGGGAGTGGACGCCCTCGGGCTGCCGCCGGGACCGGGGGTCCGGCAGCGGTGTGGTGTCCCCGTCGAGCAGGTAGCCGTAGTCCACGTCCCCTGCGGCGGGGGCGTCCGGCGCGGTCCACCAGCCGTCCCCGTCGCTCCCCGGCCGCCGCGTCATCGGGTACTTCCGGCCGTCGGCAAGCAGCGTCACCGTGCCTGCTTCCGGTGCCCAAAGGTCAAAGCGTTCCTGTCCGTCAGCAGGCAAAGTGATCACAGCTCTCCGTATCTCGGTGGTTCGTTCAGTGCTTGGCGGGTACCAGCAGGGCAACCGGGTAGCTGGCCAGGATGGCGGCCACGTCCACGGCGCCCGGGCCGAAGGCGGCACCCGTCAGTTCGTCGGTCATCTTGGCGTCCAGGTGGATGGCGGTGTCCCGCCAGCCGCCCTGCTGTTCCAATCCCCGGGGCAGCCGCGTCGCGAGGGTGATGGCCCCCGCGCCTGCATCGCCGCCGCGGTCGAAGCCGACCAGGTGCCCGGAGGCTGCCCCGGTTGCCGCGACGGGGCGGTAGCCCGTAAACAGCTCCGGGCGGTCCCGGCGCAGGCGCAGCGCGCGCGACGTGACCAGGAGTTTCGCCGCGTCGTCGGTGTATGACGCCGGACGGTCTCCGGCGTCGAGCGCGGCCAGGGCCGTGCGCCGCGCACCGAAGTCGAACGGCCGCCGGTTGTCCGGGTCGGTCAGCGAGCGGTCCCAGAACTCCGTGCCCTGGTACACATCCGGGACTCCCGGCATGGTCAGCTGCACAAGCTTGGCACCCAACGAATTGACGGCACCATACGGCTCCAGGAGTTCCACGAGGGACTCCAGTTCCGCCCGGACCTGCGGGTTGTCGAAGGCCGCGTCGACGACGGCGGCCAGCTTCTCCTCGAAGGCGGCGTCGGGGTCCAGCCAGTCGGTGGAGTTGCCGGCCTCGCGGGCCGCCTTCTGCGCATATGACTGCAGGCGTTCACGGTCCGCGGGCCAGGCCCCGGCGATCGCCTGCCACAGCAGGTTGGCGAGCGGCCCGTCGGGCAGCGGTGCCAGCTCCTGCAGCCGGGCCAGGGTGGCCCGCCACTCCCCCGCCAGCTCCGCGAGCACGGAGATCCGGGCGCGGGTGTCTTCGCTGCGTTTGGTGTCGTGGGTGCTCAGCGTGGTCATGGACAGCGGGATCTCGGCCTGGCGGCGCGCCATCCGGTGGTGGAATTCCTCCGGTGCGACCGAGAACTCGGTGGGATCGGCCCCGACCTCGGTCAGGGTGCCGAGCCGGGTGTAGCGGAAGAACGCGGTGTCCTCCACCCCCTTGGCCATGACCATCCCGGAGGTCTGCTGGAAGCGGCGCCCCAGTTCGGCGCCGTCCTCCGGGCCGGCGTCGAGGAGCAGCGGCAGCAGCAGCCCGACGGCGTCGGCCAGCTCCGGACGGCGGCGGACGGCAAGTTCGCACGCCTCCTTCAGCACGTCCGCACCCTCGGGCAGGTAGCTGCGGTACACCGGGAAGGCGGCGATGATCTCGGACAGCGCATCGGCGGCCGCCTCAACCGTGAGCCCTGTTTCGGACGGCACCAGCCGTGCCAGCCGGAGCATCTCGGAGTGGAGGATCCCATCCGTGATCCGGCGCTTGGTGCCCCGGATCATGGCCTCGTAGTCCGCGGCATGGCCGCCGCGCAGTTCGGTATCGAGGGCGTCAAGGGTGTCCTGCCCGGCGGGGTCGACGAAGAGCCGGTCCACGTCCGCGAGGGCGTCGTAGCCGGTGGTGCCCTCGCAGTCGAAGCCTGCCGGCAGCTCCTCGCCGGGTTCGAGGATCTTTTCGATCAGCAGGTAGCTGCCGCCCGTAACTTCGCGGAGCCGGCGCAGGTAACCTTCCGGATCGGCCAGGCCGTCCGGGTGGTCGATGCGGAGTCCGTCGACCAGCCCCTCGCGGAACCAGCGGACCACCTCTGCGTGGGCTTCATCGAAGACCTCCGGGATTTCGACCCGGATGCCGGCGAGGCTGTTGACGGCGAAGAACCGGCGGTAGTTCAGCTCGTCGTCGGCCCGGCGCCAGCCGACCAGCTCATAGTGCTGCCGGCCGTGGACCTCGCGCGGGTCATCCGCAGTGGGGTCACCTGCGGTATAGCTTCCCTCGGCCAGCGGGAAGCGGTGGTCGTAGTACCGCAGCTCCCCGTCCTTGATTTCCAAGGCGTCAACGTCAGAGTCCGATCCCAGCACGGGGATCCGGATCCGGCCGCCGCCGAAGTCCCAGTCGACGTCGAACGCCGGGGCGTAGCGGGACTGCCGGCCCTCCTTGAGCAGGGACCACCACCACGGGTTCTGCACGGGGGTTGCGACGCCGACATGGTTCGGCACAATGTCGACGAGCACGCCCATCCCGGCCTCCCGCGCCGCCTGCGACGCGGCGGCCAGGCCGTCGGCGCCGCCCCGGTCAGGGTCGATCGCGGAGGGGTCGGTCACGTCGTAGCCGTGGTCCGAGCCCTTCTCCGCGGTCAGGATCGGCGACAGGTAGATCCAGTCGACGCCGAGCGACTTCAGGTAGGGCACGGTCTCGGCAGCATCCTGGAGGGTGAAGCCGGGCCGGATCTGGAGCCGGTAGGTGGAGACCGGGGTCCTCATTTGGCGGCAGCCTTCGAGACGGCTTCGGCGGCCTCGTCCTGGGCCTCCGCCATCTCCTCGAGTGCCTCCTCGTGCTCGGCCATGGATGCCAGCGATGCGGCGGCGGAGTAGTCCACTTCCACCTCGGGGCCGGTGTGGGACCGGAGCACCACCATCGACTTGGCTCCGAGCTTCAGCACCGATCCGGCCTTGAGCGGTTCCTCGGTGTCCGCCTGGTCCGCGGTGTCGACCAGGACGTCCCAGAACTTTGAATACTCCTCGGCCGGCAGCGCGAAGTCCACGTCGTCGTCGTGGGCATTGAAGGCGAGCACGAAGCTGTCGTCGGTGATCCGGCGGCCGCGGGAGTCCTGCTCCTGGATGCCGTGCCCGTTGTAGAACACGCCGATGGTCCGGCCGAAGCCGCTGCCCCAGTCCTCCGGCAGCATTTCGGTGCCGTCCGTCTTCAGCCAGACAATGTCCGGCAGCTTCTCGCCCTCGCCGCGGCGCACGGGGCGTCCGTCGAAGAAGCGGCTGCGCCGGAAGATCGGGTGGTCGCGGCGGATCTTGTTGACGAATGCCGTGAACTCCACCAGCGGCTGGTCCATTGCCTCCCAGTGGATCCAGCTCAGCTCGGAGTCCTGGCAGTACGTGTTGTTGTTGCCCTGCTGGGTGCGGCCCAGCTCGTCACCGTGCAGGAGCATCGGGACGCCCTGCGAGAGCAGCAGGGTGGCGATGAAGTTGCGCTGCTGGCGGGCGCGGAGGGTCAGGACCTGGTCGTTGTCCGTGTCCCCCTCCTCACCGCAGTTCCAGGACCGGTTGTGCGATTCGCCGTCGTTGTTGCCCTCGCCGTTGGCGTCGTTGTGCTTCTCGTTGTAGGAGACCAGGTCGCGCATGGTGAAGCCGTCGTGCGCGGTAACGAAGTTGATCGAGGCCACCGGGCGACGCGCGGAGCTTTCGTACAGGTCCGCGGAGCCGGTCAGGCGGGACGCGAATTCGCCCAGGGTGGACGGCTCTCCGCGCCAGAAGTCGCGGACCGTGTCGCGGTACTTGCCGTTCCACTCGGTCCACTGCGGCGGGAAGTTGCCCACCTGGTAGCCGCCCGGGCCGATGTCCCAGGGCTCGGCGATCAGCTTGACCTGGGAGACGATCGGGTCCTGCTGGATGAGTTCGAAGAAGGTGGACAGCTTGTCCACGTCATAGAACTCGCGGGCCAGCGTGGAGGCAAGGTCGAAGCGGAAGCCGTCGACGTGCATTTCCGTGACCCAGTACCGCAGGGAGTCCATGAGCAGCTGGAGCGAGTGCGGGTGCCGGACGTTGAGGGAGTTTCCGGTGCCGGTGTAGTCCATGTAGTGCTTCATGTCGTCGTCGACCAGCCGGTAGTAGGCCTGGTTGTCGATGCCCTTGAAGGAGAGCGTGGGCCCTAGGTGGTTGCCTTCGGCGGTGTGGTTGTAGACCACATCCAGGATCACTTCCATGCCGGCCCGGTGCAGGTCGCGGACCATGGCCTTGAACTCCTGGACCTGGTGCCCCACATCGCCGGAGGAGCTGTAGGTGTTCTGCGGGGCAAAGAAGCCGATGGTGTTGTAGCCCCAATAGTTGTTGAGGCCCTTCTCCTGGAGCGTGCCGTCGTTGACGAACTGGTGGACGGGCATAAGTTCGATCGCGGTGACGCCGAGCTTCTTCAGGTGCTCGATCACGGCCGGGTGCGCGACGCCGGCATAGGTGCCGCGCTGCTCTTCGGGGACCTCCGGGTGCAGCTCGGTCAGGCCCTTGACGTGGGCCTCGTAGATGACCGACTGGTGGTACGGGATACGCGGCTGGCGGTCGCCGTCCCACTCGAAGAAGGGGTTGATGACTACACCATGCATCGTGTGCGGCGCCGAGTCGGCGTCGTTACGGGAGTCGGGGTCACCGAATTCGTAGGTGAAGAGCGCCGGATCCCAGTCGATCTGGCCCTGGATGGCCTTGGCGTACGGGTCCATCAGTAGCTTGTTCGGGTTGAAGCGGTTGCCGTGCTCCGGCTCGTACGGGCCGTGGACCCGGTAGCCGTACTTCTGGCCGGGCTGGACCTGCGGCAGGTAACAGTGCCACACGTAGCCGTCTACTTCGGTCAGCTCAATCCGCGTCTCGGTCAAGTCATCAGCGAGGAGGCAGAGCTCCACCCGTTCGGCACGCTCGCTGAACAGGGCAAAGTTAGTGCCAGTGCCGTCAAAGGTGGCTCCCAGCGGGTAAGCCGTTCCGGGCCAGACTTCCATGTGTTCTCCTCGTGCAGGTGCGGACAATCTCTAGACAGACTACTTGTAAGTAGGGTTATCATCCCTGTCGGGACTTTTAGTGCGCTCTTGGTTACATCGCCCTTAGCACCCCAGGGAGTGCCTCCGCGATGCCGCTGGCGCTGACGGGGCCGCCGCCGGAGGCGAGGCTGCCCGCGCGGCCGTGGACGCTGGCGGCCATCGCCGCGATCCCGGCCCAGCGATCGTCGGCGGTAACGCCAACGGAGTCAAACGCCCCCGGCTCTTCGGCCAGCTGCGCCAGCAGGGAACCGAGCACACCCGCCAAGACATCGCCGCTGCCGGCCGTTGCCAGCCACGGGGTGGCCTCGGCCTGGCTGAAGACGGCACCCGAGGGCGCCGCCACCAGCGTGGTTGCGCCTTTGAGCAGTACGGTGGCCCCGGTCAGCTCACTGGCCCGCCTGGCTGCGGCGAGGGTGGCGCCCTCCACTCCGTTGCGGCCAGGGTCTGCGCCGTACCGTGCCAGCAGCGCGGCCAGTTCGCCGGCGTGCGGTGTGAGCACGAAGCGGGGGGCGAGGTCGCGCGGCAAGGCAGGCAGCGCCCCGGCGTCGGCCACGACCGGCAGCCCGGTGGCCGCGGCCTCGCGGACGCGCTCAAGCTGCTCGTGGGCTTCTTCATCAAGGCCCGGGCCGAGGAGCCAGGCCTGCACATGGGCCTCCGCGGCGCTGCCGGTGCCGCACACGACTTCGGGGCAGGACTGGCGGACCAGGTCGGCGACGTCCGGCGGCCCAAGGTAGCGCACCATGCCCACCCCGGACGCCAGCGCGCCCCTGCAGGCGAGCACCGCCGCGCCGGGGTATCGCTGCGAGCCGGCGACGACGCCCAGGACGCCGCGGGAGTATTTGTGGGAGCGCCGCCCGGGATGGGGCAGCAGCATCGACAGGTCTTCCCCTTGGAAGCGGCGCAGGGCCGGCGCGGGCAGGGCATCCTCGATGCCGATCGGAACGACCCGCACGCGGCCGGCGAAGTCCGCCCCGGGATCGGACAGCACTCCGGCCTTGGCCGCCCCGAAGGACACGGTGAGATCCGCGCGGAGCACCGGGCCATGGGCCTCGCCGCTGTCGGCGTCCACGCCGCTGGGAATGTCGCAGGCAACCACGAGTCTTGGACGCGAGCGTCCCAGCGCCTCGATCAGCGCGGCCCCCGGACCCCGGAGCCCGCCCTGCGCGCCGGTGCCCAAGACCGCGTCAATGACGACGCCGGCGCCGGCGGCGGCGGTCGCCGCGTCGCTCGTGTTCTCCGTGGTCAGGCGGAGCACCCGGCCGCCGGCCTTCTCCAGCGCGGCGAGTCCTTCGGTGTGGGCCGCCCCCGCGGTGAGCACCGCCGTCGTCCGCATGCCGCGGCCGGCCAGCATGGCGGCGGCGAACAGCCCGTCTCCGCCGTTGTTGCCCTTGCCGGCGAGCACCGTGACGCTGGCGCCGTACAGGCGCTCCCCGCGGCCCCGGAGTTCCCGGACCACCGCGTTGGCCAGGCCGTAGGCGGCCCGTTGCATAAGAACAGCGCCCATACCCTCGTCCAGGAACGGCTGTTCAGCCGTTCGTATCTGGGTTCCGGTATAGGCGCTGATCATGGTTTCAGTCCATTCGCGGTGCAGTCGCTGGGAAGTCCGGGCCGGTGCTGCCTAGCCCTCGGCGATGACCGTCGCCGTGGCGATGCCGCCGTCGTGACTCATCGACAGGTGCCAGCGCTTGACGCCTTTCGAATCCGCCACGGCCAGCACCGTGCCTTTGACCTGAACGGTTGGTCCGTTCTGGTCAAGACCAATCCAGCAGTCCTGCCAGTTCATGCCCGCAGGAGCGCCGAGGACCTTGGCCACGGCCTCCTTTGCGGCGAACCGGGCAGCCAGGGAACGGGTGTTCAGCTCGCGTTCAGCGGGGACGAACAGCCGGTCGCGCAACCCGGGGGTGCGCTCCAGCTGCCGGCCGAACCGTTCAATGTCCACGACGTCTACGCCAATGCCAACAATCATGGCGTTATTCTACGGTCACGCTCTTGGCCAGGTTGCGAGGCTGGTCCACGTCGTAGCCCTTGGCGGAGGCCAGGGCAAGGGCAAAGATCTGCAGCGGAACCGTGCTGAGCAGCGGGGCCAGCAGCGTGGGGGTCTCCGGGATGTAGAAGACATGCTCGGCGTAGGCCTTGACGGCGTCGTCCCCCTCCTCCGCGATCACGATCGTCTTGGCGCCGCGCGCCCTGACTTCCTGGATGTTTGAGACAACCTTGGAGTGCAGCGAGTCACGGCCGCGGGGCGAGGGAACCACCACGAAGACCGGCTGGCCTTCCTCAATCAGCGCAATCGGGCCGTGCTTGAGTTCACCGGCCGCAAAGCCCTCGGCGTGGATGTAGGCCAGCTCCTTGAGCTTCAGCGCGCCCTCCATCGCCACCGGGAAGCCGACGTGGCGGCCCAGGAACAGCACGGACTTGGCCTCGGCCATGGACTCGCCGAGTTCCTTGATCTGGGCTTCGTTGTCGAGGATCTGCTGGATCTTGGCCGGGATCTTGCTGAGGTCCGCGAGGATGTCCTTGATCTCGCCCTGGAACTTGTTGCCCCGCAGCTGGGCCAGGTAGAGGCCCAGGAGGTAGGCGGCGGTAATCTGCGCCAGGAAGGCCTTGGTGGAGGCGACGGCGATTTCCGGGCCGGCGTGGGTGTACAGCACGGCGTCGGATTCGCGCGGGATGGTGGAGCCGTTGGTGTTGCAGATCGAGACCGTCTTGGCGCCCTGTTCCTTGGCGTAGCGGACGGCCATCAGGGTGTCCATGGTCTCGCCGGACTGGGAGATGGAGACGATCAGGGTGTTCTCATCCACGATCGGGTCGCGGTAGCGGAATTCGTGGGAGAGCTCCACCTCGGTGGGGATCCGGCACCAGTGCTCGATCGCGTACTTGGCCACCTGCCCGGCGTAGGCGGAGGTTCCGCAGGCGAGGACGATGATCTTGTCCACGCTCTTGAGCAGTTCCGGATCAACCCGGAGCTCGTCCAGGGTCAGCCTTCCGTTGATGTCCGAGCGGCCCAGCAGGGTCTGCAGCACGGCGTCCGGCTGGTCATGGATTTCCTTCTCCATAAAGGACGGGAAGCCGCCCTTTTCCGCGGAAGCCGGGTCCCAGTTGACGTGGTATTCCTTGCCTTCGGCCGGGGCGCCGTAGAAGTCCGTGATTTCCACGGTGTCAGCGGTGATCGTCACGATCTGGTCCTGGCCAAGTTCGACGGCGCGGCGCGTGTAGTCAATGAAGCCGGAGACGTCGGAGCCGAGGAAGTTCTCGCCGTCGCCGAGGCCGACGACCAGCGGGGAGTTGCGGCGGGCGGCCACAACGACGTCGGGCTGGTCCGCGTGCACGGCGAGAAGGGTGAAGGCGCCCTCGAGGCGCTGGCAGGCGAGCTGCATGGCTTTGGTGAGGCCGCCGTTGGCGGAGTCGCCCTTGAGCTGGTTGCGGTAGATGTCGCCCAGGAGCGCGGCAGCGACCTCTGTGTCGGTTTCGGAGTGGAACGTCACGCCCTTGCGCTTGAGTTCCAGTTTGAGCTCGGCAAAGTTTTCGATGATGCCGTTGTGGATGACTGCGAGCTTGCCCTCATCGGAGAGATGCGGGTGCGCGTTCTGGTCCGTCGGGCCGCCGTGGGTGGCCCAGCGGGTGTGACCGATGCCGGTCAGCGATTCCGGCAGCGGGCTGGCCTCGAGCTCGGCAATGAGGTTGCTCAGTTTGCCTGACTTCTTGCGGGACGAAATGGTTCCGTCGGCTACCACGGCGATGCCTGCGGAGTCGTACCCCCGGTACTCCAGGCGCCGCAGTCCCTCAAGGACAACGTCCAGGGCATTGTGTCCAGTATTTACCCGGCCAGCGGAGTGGCCCACATATCCAACGATTCCACACATGGACTCAAGCCTAGCGGGTTTCCCCGAGGGGGGACGTAGGATAAGCGCTCACAACACGCCGCCCGCAGCCCGTGCGGCTTTGTCTGCCGCCTGGCCGGGACGTCCGGGCCGGCCCATTTCGCTCTCGGCCCGGCGGGGGGCAGAATCTCTAGGGTGACTTTGCAACGCAATGAAGCGAACGGCGACGGCGGCTCCCCGTTCGTGGAGCTGGACCGGCAGACCTGGTCCCGGCTCGCTGCCCAGATGGAGCAGCCCCTCAACCAGGAGGACGTGCTCCGCCTCCGCGGCCTCGGCGACCCCCTGGACATGAAGGAAATCCGCGAGGTCTACCTCCCGTTGTCCCGGCTGCTGCACCTGTATGTCGAGGCGGCCGGCCAGCTGCATGCGGCAACCACCACCTTCCTGGGCGAACAGACCCAGCGCACACCGTTTGTGATCGGCGTCGCCGGGTCAGTGGCCGTGGGCAAGTCGACCATCGCCCGCGTGCTCCGCGAGATGCTCCGCCGCTGGCCCGGCACACCCAATGTCGAGCTCATCACCACGGACGGTTTCCTGTACCCGCTGGCGGAACTCAAGCGGCGGCAACTGCTGGAGCGCAAGGGATTCCCCGAGTCCTACGACCGCCGCGCGCTGCTCCGGTTTGTGAGCGAAATCAAGGGCGGCGCCGAGGAAGTCCGGGCACCCTGGTACTCGCACGTGACTTACGACATCGTCCCGGGCAAGGAAGTGGTGGTGCGCCGCCCCGACGTCCTGATCGTCGAAGGCCTGAACGTCCTGGCGCCGGCCCGGCCGCGGCATGACGGGCGGCAAGGGCTGGCCCTGAGTGACTTCTTCGATTTTTCCATCTATGTTGATGCCAAAACGTCCTACATCGAGGAGTGGTACGTGGACCGCTTCCGCAAACTGCGCACCACGGCGTTCGCCCAGCCGGAGTCCTACTTCCACCGCTACGCCACGCTCTCGGACGCCGAGGCGGAACAGACTGCCCGCGAGATCTGGAAGCGCATCAACGAGCCGAACCTCGAAGAGAATGTGCTGCCCACCCGCGGCCGTGCGCAGCTGGTGCTCACCAAGGATGCCGACCATTCCATCCGCCGCATGTTGCTGCGCAAGGTGTAGCACAGGTGTGCCACGACGGGTCCGCGGAACATCCGGTGGCGCCGGAATCCGTCATGCTCCCGCCCAGCAGGCGTGTCTTCAGCCGCCTGCTGCTGGCAGGATCGGGCCTCGCCGCCCTGAGCGCCTGCTCCACCGAAGCTGCCCGGCCGACGTCGTCCGCTGCCGGCTCGCCGTCCGCGGCGACGTCGAGTTCCAGCGCAACGCCGTCCGTTACGGCAAGCGCCGCGCCGTCCGCGGCGCCTGTGCCGGTCAGTCCTGCGGCAACGGCGCCAGGAACGACGCCGCCCCCGGCGCCTTCCGCTGCCGCCGCGCCCCGGCACTCGCTCACTGACCCGGCGAGCCCGTGGGTGGTCGTGAACAAGCACCGGCCGCTCTCCCCCGCTGCCTATGTACCGGCCGACCTCGTCCAGCCGTCCGTCCGGCTCGCGGTGTCGGGCGAAGCGGCACTGCTTAACAGCACGACGGCGGCAGCGGCGGAGAAGATGTTCGCGGCCGCCGCGGCGGCCGGAGTCGTCATTACGCTGGCGAGCGGCTATCGCTCCTTCAACAGCCAAATCGCCACCTACAACAGGTGGGTGCAGGCGGAGGGCCAGGCTGCAGCGGACACCGCCTCCGCGCGGCCCGGCTACTCGGAACACCAGACCGGCTGGTCCTTCGACATCGGCGACGGCAGCGGGCGGGACAGCTTCACTCCCGCGTTCGCCAATCAGCCCGCCGCGGTCTGGGCGAAGGCCAACGCCCACTTGTTCGGCTTCGTGGTCCGCTACCCCTGGATGTTCCACACGATCACCGGCTACTACTACGAGCCCTGGCATCTGCGCTATGTCGGGGTGGACGCGGCCGGCGAGATGAAGACCAAAGGCATTGCGACCCTTGAGGAGTACTTTGGGCTGGAAGCGGCACCGACGTACCTGTGAGCCTGTAGGCAATCCGCGCGGCGATCATTATCTGGCTTTGCGCAGTCGCGCTTGCCCACGTATAAAGAAGCCGTCTTTAGCGCCTCGACCTGCCAGCCTCGGGATTGCGGCCAGCATCGTGAGCGGTATGAGTCCCACAAGAACAGGTGAAGCCAGCACCATGGCGGGGGGTACCAACCATGGCCACTGTTTCCGCGCGCCGACTACCACCAGAAGTACTGCCATGACGCACCGAAGCATGAAACTGCTTCGACTGTCCGGCGTTCCATCCTTGTTTTCAATCAAGAACCGGATCCATTCGTTCCAGAGCCCGGGTTCCAGTGCGTATGAAACCGCTACGACCAGTGCGACGCCTGCGAGGCCTTGCAGCAGCCGTCGCCAGTCTCCGCGTACTGCAAACCAAAGGAGCCCGACGCCCACAGTTACCTTCGTCAGAATCGGGAACGCCCAGGCGGCCGGTCGGCGCAATCCGATCACAGCGGCTCCCGCGAGAAGAATATAGATGTTGCCAACCACGATTTCTGGCACACAGAGCAGAAAAATCGGTACCGCCCATCGGGTCCTAAGCGGCTTTACAAGCCAGAGGAGGACTGCGGCTTCTAAGAAGATCCATAATGCTAAGAACGGCGGCCACGGAAGCAACGCGAGCGGACGGACGACGGCAAGGAAGATCGGCGAGTAGAGATAGGCGTCCTGCCTGCCCGGAGCCCTCCCATATACCTGCTCGCCCTGAGCGGCCAGCCAGTAGGCGTGGGAATCTTGCCCCAAAGAACCCAGGGCAATTCCCCGGATCGATACATAGATGGAAAGCAGTCCCAAGGCCCAGGTGAGTACTACCGCGGCCCGCGTCGCCAAAGGGAACTGCTTGGCGAAATCGAATCGTTCTTTCGTGGTCGGCCCAGTGATAGCGGCTCCAGTGTGGCTAACTTTCCCCATGCCCCGATCTTGCCACGCGGCGTTACTCAGGTCACGGCATCTCCGCGCGGTTAACTCGAGAAATAAGACAACAAGTCAAGGAAACCATAGCTGTGGAGGTGTCACCCTCGGTCGGATTAGTTCGGGCTTGCGGTTGCTGCCGACAAGTCCGATCCCAGTTCGAGAACCAGCGCCAGCTCGGTCCGGACCACCCGGGCCAGGCCTTCGGCGACTTTGTGCGCGGTGTCGTG
>CALMVY010000152.1 GCA_937873245.1 uncultured Arthrobacter sp.
AGCAGGGACAGTTCGACGGCGGCCACCGAGAGGATCGTCGTGTCGTTCGGGGCCTTCTTGAGGATGCCCGCGGTCAGGCAGATGACGGTGGAGACCAGCCCGGTCACCAGGATGATGTAGAAATACGCGTCCACTACTGTCCGGCCTGCTGTTCCGCTGTCGGCGACTGCGGTGCCCGCTTCTCATTGTCCGGCGCGAAGACCAGCACGGGTTTGGCGTAGCTGCCCTTGTCGGCCAGCAGCGCCACGAGTGTCCCGTCCGGGGCGAAGGCCGCCGCCGGGTTCTCCGGCGTGGCGGCAGTTGGAGTCCCCGCGGCCGCACCCGCGGCGATCCTGCGGCCGAAGGAAATCTCCGTGGTTTCCTCATCGCTGAGTTCACGGTTGGGCATCAGTGCCCGGGCGGCCTGGGACATTTCCAGCACGTCCAGTTCTTCGGCGAGCTCTTCGAGCGTGTGGGCCTGGTCCAGCGTGTAGGGGCCCACCTGGGTGCGGCGCAGGGCCGTCAGGTGGCCGCCGACGCCGAGCGCCTCGCCGAGGTCGCGGGCCAGCGCCCGGATGTACGTGCCCGAGGAGCACTCCACGGTGACATCCACATCGAGGACATCCACGTCCAGTGCCTCGCCGCCGCGCGCCGGGCGGAGCGCGTGCACCTCGAAGCGGTGGATGGTGACCGGCCGGGCGGCCAGCTTGACCTCTTCGCCGGACCGGACCCGGGCGTAGGCGCGCTCGCCGTTGACCTTGATGGCGCTGACGCTGCTGGGAACCTGCTGGATCTCCCCGGTCAGGGCCGCGACGCCGGCGCGCACCAGGTCCTCGGTGACCGAGGCGGCGCTGCGGGTGGACGTGACCTCGCCCTCGGCGTCGTCGGTGACAGTTGATTCGCCCAGGCGGATGGTGGCTGTGTAGGTCTTGGAGGTGCCCACGATGTAGGTGAGCAGCCGGGTGGCCTTGTTGATGCCGAGCACCAGGACGCCCGTGGCCATGGGGTCCAGCGTTCCGGCGTGGCCCACCTTTCGGGTACCGGCGATCCGCCGCATCCGTCCAACCACATCGTGGCTGGTCCAGCCTTGCGGCTTGTCCACTATTACCAGTCCAGAAAGCACGCTTCCCAGTATATCTGCGCCGGAGCCGCTCCCGGCGCCGGCAGCGGCGCCGTCCCCCGGCGCCGCCGGCCGCGGCGGCTAGGATGGCAGACATGCCCGAGCTTGCCGCCCACGTACGCGACGTCCCCGTCAACCAGATCCGTGAGATCACCGAAGCCGCCTGGGGAACTCCCGGCGCCATCGTCCTCAGCATTGGGGAACCGGGTTTCGCCGTCCCCCGCCACATCCTGGAGGCCGGGATGGCCTGCCTGGACCGCGACGAAACGAACTACACGCCCAACGCCGGCATCCCGGCCCTGCGCGAGGCGTTCGCGGCAAGGTTCCGCGAGCACAACGCGACGCCGGTCGGGACGGACCGCGTGTACGTCGTCGACGGCGCCCAGCAGGGCCTGCACTTCGCGATGAGCCTGCTGCTCTCCCCCGGCGACGAAATCCTGATCCCCAATCCGGGCTATCCCACGTTCGCGATGACCAGCAGCCTCCTGCACGCGGTCCCGGTGCGGTACCCGCTGTATCCCGAGCACGACTTCCAGCCCCGGATCGCGGACATCGAGGAGCTCATCACGCCGCGCACCAAGGTGCTGATCCTCAACTCGCCGTCCAACCCGCTGGGCGCCGTCCTGGGCGAGGAGCTCACCCGCAGCCTCGTGGAACTGGCTGTCCGCCACGATCTGTGGATCATCTCCGACGAATGCTACGAGGCGTTCACGTACGACGTCCCGCATGTGAGCCCGGCCCGCTTCGACAGCGACACCCCGGGCGAGGCCCGCGTGTTCACCTCGCTCACGCTCTCCAAGACCTACGGCCTGACCGGCCTGCGCATCGGCGCCCTGATCTGCCCGCCCGGCCTGGAACAGAAGATGAACAACGTGATGGAGGCGATTGTCTCCTGTGTCGCCTCGCCGTCGCAGTACGCGGCGCTGGCCGCGCTCACCGGCCCGCAGGACTACGTCAGCCACGCCCACGGGCACTACCGGGCCAACCGGGACGCGGCCTCGGCGGTGTTGGCGTCGAAGGGGATCCCGTTCCTCACGGCGCAGGGCGCCTTTTACCTGTGGGCCGATGTGTCGCACGTCAGCGGCGGGGACGTCCGCTCCTGGGTCCGCCGCTTCCTCGCCGACTCCGGGGTGGCCTTTGCCCCCGGCACCGCCTTCGGCTCGATCGGCGAGGGCTGGATCCGGATTGCGCTGTGCAGCAGCCAGGCGGAGCTGGTGGAAGGCCTCGGCCGGCTCCCGGCCCGGGTGGGTTGAGACCCGGGCCCAACGGGCCCCTGTCCCCTACCGCCGGGAGCCCGCAGCGCCTACCCTGAGCGCAGCGCGTCCGCTTCGCGTGCCGTCCCGGGACGTTGCGGGATGGGAGTTTTCCGGGTTCGGTCAGGGAGGTTCACATGTGGTGGCAGGACTTGTTATGGGGCATCTGGAACGGGCTCACGGCGTGGATCGTGCTGATCGTCCACGTCTTCGGGCAGTGGAGCGAGTTCCCGTTCTACAACTCGGCCCGCGCGGGAAACTGGTACGACTTCGGCTTCCTGCTGGGGGTTGGCTCGCCCTTCCTGGGTGGCCTGGGTGCCCGGGGAGCGCGGAGCCGGAGCCGCTGAAGCCACCGCGTCCGGGTCTTCCGCCGGCAGCCACGCCCCGCACCAGCCCTCTCGCCGCGCGGCCTTCCTACAGCATGATTTCTTCCTCGGGCGTCGCGTGCGCCACGTGGGCCGAGTGCGCGGGCGCCTGCGAGAAGGACATCGTGACGATGAAGTGGCCCTCGGAGCAGTTCTGCGCGATGATCGCCCCCGCCTCACCGGCCAGCTTGACGCCGAACTGAAGTTCCAGGCGCTCCGCGCCGACTTCCTTCAGGACCTCCGCCGCCGCTTTGGCCGCCGGCCGGATGGCGGAGAGGGCATCCTCAAGCCGCCGCCCGGCGTCCGTGATCCCCTGTTCGTTCCGTGCCGGCCGTTCGACGCCGAAGCTGTTGTCCGCGGCCTCGACCAGCACCGTCCCGGAACCCACTTCGTAGCGCAGTATTTCCGTCATTGTTTCCTCCATCTCGCCATGTCGCCGTCGCGCCGTTAGCACCGTTAGCCCGGTCACTGGCGGCCCGGCGCGAGTGCGCCGTCGAGCCATTGGCGCAGTGCCGCGGCCGGCGGCGCGCCCGCCTGGCGGGCCACGACTTTTCCGTCCCTGATCAGCAGCATGGTCGGAATGGCCTGGATGTCGAAGCGTTGTGAGAGCGCAGGTGATTTGTCGACGTCGACCTTGACGAGTTTGACCCGGCCGGCGCGCTCGTGGGCCAGCTTGTCGAGCACGGGGCTGACCATGCGGCAGGGCCCGCACCAGGCCGCCCAGAAGTCGATCAGGGCCGGCGTCGAGGACTGCTCGGCGACTGCGGCGAAGTCGGCATCGCCGGCGTCAACGATCCACGGCAGATCCTTGCGGCAATTGCCGCAGCGCGGGTGGCCGGCCGCCGCCGCGGGAATCCGGTTGGTCTGCCCGCAGTGGGGGCACTTCATCAGGCTGGAGCCCACGGCCCGCCGCCTTCCCGAGTCCCCGCAGTCATGGTTCCATGGGACGCCCCGGCGCGGAGTGGGCATAGAGTCCAAAGTCCCCCGGCCGCCCTCGACGCCGCCTCAGTACTCGGTGCGGTCCGGGTTGTCCCGCCATGCTTGGAACGGAACGTCCGACGCCGGGACAGCCGTTTGGAGCACGGGCATGAGTTCCGGCCGGGTCCCGTCGAAATACTCGTAGAAAAGCGCGTCGTCGAAGCCGGCGGCAGCGGCCGCGTGGCGGTCCGCGGCGAAGTAGACCCTGCCCACACGGGCCCAGAGGGCCGCGGCGAGGCACAGCGGGCACGGTTCACAGCTGGCGTAGAGCACGGCGCCGCTGAGATCGAAGTTGGCGGACGCAGACGCGGCCGTCCGGATGGCCACCACTTCGGCGTGGGCGGTGGGATCGTTATCCCGGGTGACCCGGTTGACGCCTTCATGGGCCCGTCCGTCGGCGGTGACCACCAGCGCCCCGAAGGGTCCGCCGCCGTCGGCCACACTTCCGGCGGCGAGCTGGATCGCCTGATCCAGGAAGCGGTTGATGTCCCGAGCTGAGGGCGGCGTGAGCATGCTCCGATCATAGCCAGCAGCGCCGTCCGCTGCGGAGGATCGGCGTTTGCCGCGAAGCATCGACTTTGCGCCTCCGGCGGCCTAATATCCGCTATGGAGGCCGCCGTGAATTCTCCGGCCGCCAATACACCGGTCTCATTGGTCTCATTGGTCTCAACAAAGTGGATACTTCATCACTCGGCACGGGAGCCAACCATGAGAAAGAGATTGTCACTGCTAGCCACGGCCGCCACGGCAGCCGTGCTCCTCACCGCCGGGACGGCCGCAGGCGCGGCCCCCGGCAGTGCCACCGGCGCGGCCCCCGGAGGGAATACCAGAGGGAATACCAGCGGTAACGCCGGCGAAAAGGAACCGGTTGTGCTCACGGGCAAACTGGTGGGTCCGCTTCATATCAGCGCCGGGCGCCACGGCTCCGTGACGGTGAGTGAATCCTTCGCCGGCCGGCTGACCCTGGTCGACTCCGCGGGGAACCACCAAGTCCTCTACGAAAACCCTGACTGGAGCGTCGCGGGTAACGCACAGCGCGACGGGACAACGTATTTCCTGGAAAGCCAGGGCGCCGGGCCCGACCCTGCCGAGCTGGCCGGCCACGTCCGCATCATCGACGAAAACGGCCACCAGCGGACTCTCGGGGACTTCGCCGCTTTGGAGACGGAGGATAACGCCGACGGGGACACCCGGTACGGCTTCGTTGACCTGCCGGAGGGCTGCGCGGCGCAGCTGCCCGCCAATATGCCCGAGACCTACACGGGTGAAATTGACTCGCACCCGTACGGCATCGCCATCACCGGTGAGACCATCTACGTCGCGGACGCCGGGGCCAACAGTGTGGTCTCCGTTGACGTCGGGAGCGGCAAGACCGAGACCGTCGCTGTGCTCCCGCCGCGGCCCTACAAGATCAGCGCGGAAGCTGCCGCTTCCAACGGGCTGCCGGACTGCGTCGTGGGAACGACGTACGACTTCGAGTCCGTCCCGACCGATGTCGCCGTCGGGGCCGATGGCTGGCTGTACGTTACCTCGCTCCCGGGCGGACCGGAAGATCCAGCTCTTGGCGCCCGTGGGGCGATCTTCAAGGTGAGCCCGGACGGGGACGAGGTGGAGCTCGTGGCGGAGGACATTATGTCGCCCACGGGACTCGCCCTGGCCGCCAACGGCGACCTGTATGTTGCCTCACTCTTCGGCGAGGGCGTCCTCAAGGTGGACCCGGATTCGGGTGAACAGACAGTGGTGCTCGCCGCCGGTTTCACAGCCGACGTCGACCTCCGCGGGCGCACCCTCTACGCCACGGTCAACGCGCTGCCCGGGCCCGAGGGCCCGCCCGACGGCCAGGTCATGTATGTGGAGCTGAACGGCCGCTGACGCAACCGCGGCCACGCAGAAATAGCTGCCACACAGAAATGGCCGGTCCCCCAACGGGGCCGGCCATTTCCTGATGCAAATGTCTGCAGTGTTGCTGGACTACTTGTTGCTGTCCTCGTCGACGTCGTCTTCGTCGATGAGGTCCAGGTCCTCTTCGTCGAAGTCGTCCTCGTCGAGCTCCACGTCCTGGGGAGTGTCGCTCTTGTAGGGGTCGGCGTCGCCGGCGTGCTTGGCGCTGGCCGCGAGGGCTGCCACTTCGGCGTCGCGCTTCTTCGCTTCGCGCAGCAGTTCCTCAAGGTTCGAGGCCACCACCGGGATCTGGTCCGCCACGAACTCCAGGGTCGGGGTCAGCCGTACGGTGATGTTCCGGCCGACTTCCTGACGCAGCACGCCCTTGGCCTTCTCAAGCCCCTTGGCGGCTTCGGCCTGGACCAGCTGGTCACCGAACACCGTGTAGTAGACCGTGGCGTGCTGAAGATCGTTGGTCACACGCGCATCGGTAACAGTGACGCCCTCAAGCCGCGGATCCTTAACCCTCCGGCCCAGCGCCTCAGCAACAACAACCTTAATCCGCTGCGCCAACTTGGCAGCCCGTGCGGGATCAGCCATTTCCACTCCTAAAAATTTGGATGTACGACGACGCCGGAACGGTGGCCGCACAACTGTTGGGTTTCGATGCCACGCCCCTAAGGCGAGTCTACGACGGACTCCCGTTGGGTTTTTTCCGGCGGCCTGGGTGGCATCTAAGGTGGCAGCCGAGGGCCCCGATGCGAGCTTGCGAGCATTGGGAAGGCTGACGCCGCTGTCGGAGCCGGGCGGTTTGCGATCGAAGATCGAAAACCGTCCGGCGAAGGGGCGGGGCCGCCGGAAAGAATCCAGCGGCCCCGCACCTCTAACGCTAGGACACTCTAGACGCGCGGCTTTTCGCGCATCTCGAAGGTCTCGATGATGTCGCCTTCGGTGATGTCGTTGAACGAGCCAAGACCGATACCACACTCGAAGTCCGTGCGGACCTCAGTGGCGTCGTCCTTGAAGCGCTTGAGCGTCTCAACGGTGAGGTTGTCACCGATGATCTTGCCGTCGCGGCTGATGCGGGCCTTGGCGTTGCGTCGGATAACACCCGAGCGCACGATCGAGCCTGCAATGTTGCCGAACTTGGAGGAACGGAACACTTCGCGGACCTCGGCGGTGCCAAGCTGGTGCTCTTCGTACTCGGGCTTGAGCATGCCCTTGAGGGCTGCCTCAATGTCATCGATTGCTGCGTAGATGACGGAGTAGAAGCGCATGTCCACGCCTTCGCGGTCTGCCAGTTCGGCAACACGCTCGGCGGGCTTGACGTTGAAGCCGATGATGACGGCGCTGTCGACCGTAGCCAGGTTGACGTCGTTCTGCGTGATCGCACCGACACCGCGGTGGATAACGCGGAGCTGGACACCCTCGCCGACGTCGATCTTGAGCAGCGCGTCTTCGAGGGCTTCCACGGCACCGGACACGTCACCCTTGAGGATGAGGTTGAGGGTGTCGATCTTGCCATCGGCGACGGCCTGGTCGAAGTCTTCCAGGCTGATGCGCTTGCGGCGCTTGGCCAGCGCGGCGTTGCGGTCCGCAGCTTCACGCTTCTCGGCGATCTGGCGGGCGGTGCGCTCGTCAGCGGTCACGAAGAAGGTGTCGCCGGCGCGCGGGACGTTGGACAGACCCAGTACCTGCACGGGGCGGGACGGACCCGCCTGGGTCAGGGCGCTGCCGTCGTCGTCGAACATCGCACGGACGCGGCCGTGGGCCGTGCCTGCCACGATGGTGTCGCCGACGTTCAGGGTGCCGGACTGAACCAGGACGGTGGCAACCGCACCGCGGCCCTTGTCAAGGTTGGCTTCAATCGCGATACCGCGGGCGTCCTTGTTCGGGTTGGCGCGCATGTCGAGGGCTGCGTCTGCGGTGAGCAGGACGGCCTCGAGCAGCTCGTCGATGTGCAGGTTCTGGCGGGCAGAGACCTCCACGAACATGGTGTCGCCACCGTACTCTTCCGGGACCAGTCCGTACTCGGTCAGCTGGCCGCGGACCTTTTCCGGGTTGGCGCCTTCCTTGTCGATCTTGTTCACGGCCACGACGATCGGCACGTTGGCCGCCTGGGCATGGTTAAGGGCTTCAATGGTCTGCGGCATTACGCCGTCATCCGCTGCAACCACCAGGATGGCGATGTCAGTGACCTTCGCACCACGGGCACGCATGGCGGTGAACGCCTCGTGGCCCGGAGTATCGATGAAGGTGATCTTGCGATCGGTACCCTCGTGAGCGTGTGTGACCTGGTATGCACCGATGTGCTGCGTGATGCCGCCGTGCTCGCCCGCCATAACGTCGGACTTGCGGATGGCATCGAGCAGGCGGGTCTTACCGTGGTCGACGTGACCCATGACGGTGACAACCGGAGGACGTGCCTCAAGTTCCTCGTCGCCTTCAGCTTCCAGTTCGGCGTCGAAGTCGATGTCGAAGCCGGACAGGAGCTCGCGCTCCTCATCCTCCGGGGACACGACCTGGAGCTTGTAGCCAAGCTCCTCACCGAGCAGGGCGAAGGTCTCTTCATCCAGCGACTGCGTGGCCGTAGCCATTTCGCCGAGGTGGAAGAGGACGGTCACCAGAGCTGCGGGGTTCGCCTCGATCTTGTCGGCAAAGTCCGTGATGGACGAGCCACGGCGAAGCCGGACTACGGTGTTGCCGTCGCCGCGGGGAACGCTTACGCCACCCAGCGACGGGGCACTCATCTGCTCGAGTTCCTGGCGCTTGGCACGCTTCGACTTGCGCTGCTTGCCACGGCCTGCGCCGCCCTTACCGAAAGCACCCTGGGTGCCACCGCGACCGCGGCCACCCTTGCCGAAGCCGCCGCCGGCCGGAGCGCCGCCACCGGCACCGGGAGCACCGGTACCTGGAGCGCCACCCGGACGGCCCGGACCACGTGCGCCGCCGCCGGGACGACCTGCACCAGCGGGTGCGGGACGTTCGGTGCGGTTAGGCATCATGCCGGGAGTCGGACGGTTTCCGCCGGCGCCTGCCGGACGGCCTGCGCCGGGGGCGCCTGCCGGACGGGGAGCACCCGGGCGTGCACCCGGGGCGCCGCCGGTGCGGGGAGCACCCGGACGGGGACCGCCGGCGCCTGCTGCGGGACGGGGGCCGCCGGGGCGTTCGCCCTCGGTGCGGCTTCCGCCCGGACGCGGCATGCCCTGGGAAGGAGCGAACGGGTTGTTGCCCGGACGCGAGGGACGATCGTTGTCGCCGCCGCGGCCGCGGGGCATGCCCTGGGACGTGGCGAACGGGTTGTTGCCGGGACGGGGACCGCCCGGGCGGGGTGCTGAGCCGCCCTGGCGTGCCGGAGCAGCCGGGGCTTCAGCCTTGGGAGCCGGGCGTGCGCCGGGCTTGATGCCCGTCGACGGCGCCGCCGGAGCCTGGGCAGCCGGTGCTTCCGGTGCGGCGGGGGCTACTGCGTGAGCCGCCGCGGCGGCACTGGGTGCCGGAGCAGCCGCTGCCGGTGCCGGAGCTTCAGTCTTGGTTTCCGCAACCTTCGGGGCGGCCGGTGCGGGCGCAGGCGCCGGACGGGATGCCGAAGGGCTGGCGGGTGCCTTGGGGGCGGACGCGGGCGCTTCGGACTTCGAAGCGGGTGCTGCGTCGGGGAACGCGTTGCGGAGTTTACGCACAACGGGGGCCTCAATGGTGGAAGAGGCAGAGCGAACGAATTCGCCCAGTTCCTGCAGTTTGGTTACTGCATCTTTGGAAGTAATACCGAGCTCTTTAGCAAGCTCATGTACGCGGACCTTGGCCACATTTCTCCTGTCTCGGTCCGCACCGAGCCAGGCACGAACCGTCTACTTCTTACTGCGGACCTCCGCCGCGAGTGCAGCTGAAAGGTCCATTGCAGAGCGCAACAAAGTTGTCATCGTTGCGCACTCATCGCTGGGAACTCATCGGGTTTCCATCAGTTTTCTGACCCGCTTTCAGGTTGGACGGTTGTTGCTGCGGCCACCGGGGTGTCCACGGCTTGCGTGCCTGCCATGATCCGGCGCTCGACGTCGGCAGTTCCGGCAGCGCCGTTGAGGGCGCGACCGAACGCTCGACGTTTGACCGCCAGTGCCAGGCACTTTTCGCTGGGGTGCAGCCATGCACCCCTGCCAGCCATCCGGCGTCGTTCATCCACTACGACGGCGGATGAACCGCTGCCGTCGGCGACGAGCCGGAGTAGCTCCGACCGCGGCCCTTTCTTCCGGCATCCGATGCAGGTACGCTGCGGCTGATTCTCGAGGTGTTGCACGTGTGCCACTTACGAGTATCTTCCTGCCAGTACATATCTGCCGGCCCCGGGCTTCCGGCGCTTGCCTGGCCAAGGCGTTGAGGACAACACCTTCGCCGGACCAAACCCGGACGCGTCGAGGACACGCGGATACCGGCCGTTAGGCGCGGTCATGTCTATTCTAGCCCCTCAAGCGCCCGGCCCCCGAACTTGCGGGAACACGGACGCCTACAGGCGGGGCCCGAACCGGGGCCCCGTTGTGGAGTCCCGGCGGTCAAGGCCACCTTTTGGTGGAGCCTATTTGTCGCGGCTGACCGCAGCGTCCGAGACGATGTCGATCCGCCAGCCGGTGAGCTTGGCGGCCAGGCGGGCGTTCTGGCCCTCCTTGCCGATCGCGAGCGAGAGCTGGTAGTCCGGGACCACCACCCGCGCCGAACGGGTTGCCTCGTCCGTGATGGTGACCGAATTCACCCGCGACGGGGACAGCGCGCTGGCGATGAACGTGGCCGGATCGTCGCTGTAGTCAACAATGTCGATCTTCTCGTCATTGAGTTCGTTCATGACTGCCCGGACCCGCGAGCCCATTTCGCCGATGCAGGCGCCCTTGGCGTTGATGCCGGGGTTGTTGGCCTTGACGGCCATCTTGGTGCGGTGGCCGGCCTCGCGGGCCAGGGCGACGATTTCCACGGAACGGTCCGCGATTTCCGGAACTTCCATTTCGAAGAGCTTCCGCACGAGGCCCGGGTGGGACCGGGACAGCGTGATGGACGGGCCCTTCGTGCCGCGGTGAACGTCGATCACGAAGGCGCGGAGCCGGTTGCCGTGCGTGTACTTCTCCCCCGGCACCTGCTCGGGCGGAGGCAGCAGTGCCTCCACCGTGCCCAGGTTGACCTGGATCATGTGCGGGTTGTTGCCCTGCTGAATGGTGCCGGCGACGAGCTCGCCCTCGCGGCCTTTGAACTGGCCCAAAACGTTGTCGTCTTCGGCGTCGCGGAGGCGCTGCAGGATGATCTGCCGGGCGGTGCTCGCGGCGATGCGGCCGAAGCCCGCGGGGGTGTCTTCGAATTCGCCGATGGGGGCGCCGTCGTCGTCGATCTCGGTGGCCCAGATGGTCACGTGGCCGCTCTTGCGGTCCAGCTCGGCCCGGGCCTTCTCGAAGGCGCCCGGCGTCTTGTGGTAGGCCACCAGCAGGGCCTGCTCGATGGTCGGAATCAGGAGATCCAGCGGGATTTCACGCTCACGCTCCAGGAGTCTCAGTGCGCTCATGTCAATATCCATTAGGCCTCCTCAGAAGGTCCATTGTTTACGTTCTCCAGACCGGCCTCTTCGAGGTGGCTGAACTCTATCTCGACTTTTCCACTGCGGATCCTGTCGAAAGGAAGCTTGATGGGCTCACCCTGCTTGGGTTTCATGCCCTTCTTCACGGTGATCTCCGGGACCAGGGTCACGCCGCCGTCGTCGACGGACTGGACCCGGCCGGTGACGTTCTCGCCCTGCAGGACGTTGACCTTGACCATCCGGCCCCGGGCGCGGTACCAGTGCCGCTCTTCGGTGAGCGGACGGCCGACGCCGGGCGAGGACACTTCGAGCTCGTAGGGGCGTGAGTCGGTGCTGGGATCGTTGTCCAGGGTGTCTGAGAGGGTCTTGGAGATCTCCGCGATGACGTCGAGGCCGACGCCCCCGGTCTCCTCCTGCGGCAGGTCCACCACTACGTGGACCACCCGGTTGGCACCGGCGACATGAATGGAAACGTCCTCCAGGTACAGCCGGTTTGCCAGGACTTCGGGCTCCAGCAGGGCATGCAGCCGCTCCGCCTCGAAGTTGTGAGCGGGTACGGCTTCAGCCTTCCCCGTCCCGGTCCGGTCTGTTGAAGTCGTGGCTTCTGCGTTGGTCATGATGCCGGCCGCCTCCCGCTAGATGATGTTGTGTGTACTAGCCTAGCCATTTTCCGGGCACCATGGTGCACCGGGTTCCCGGCCGGCATGCCAACCATGACAACATGGTCTGTTGTGAAAGACGACGACACCAGGCAAAAGCGGCGGCGGGAGCTCACTCCCCGTATCGCACTTCTGGCCTGCCTCGCCCTGGTGGTCGTCAGCCTCGGCATCGCTTTCAGCCCCGGGAGCCCCAAAGAGCCCGCCGAACCGCCGTTTTCCGAACAGGCGAGGTCCGCCGCGCTGACGGAAACCATGCGGCTGCGGGCCGCCGGTGAGGAACTTGCCCGGCCCACCGGGGGCGACGGTCAACCGGCCGTGGCACGGACTGTGAGTTTGCTGACAAGCCAGGCCAGGGCCCTCCTGGTGCCGGGCCAGGACGGAGAGGATTCCCCTCCGGCGCCGGGTTCGCCCCCACCTGCTGCCCCCTCCGCCTCCCCGTCTGCTGCTGCAACCACCGCCCCCTTGCCCGCGACGGCCGCCGCGCTGGCGACCGAACTGGCGGCCAGCGCCTCGCAGCGGCTCGCCGACGCTGCCGTTGCCGACGGCGGCATGGCCCGGCTGCTGGCCGCCGTCGGGACCGCCCAGCTGCTCCAGGCGTCCTCCCTCGCCGCGGCCGCCGGGGCACCGGCCCCCGCTGCGCCCGAGCCCGCGGCGCCCCAGCTGTCCGGCGCGTGCCCGAGCGCCCCTGCGTCGCAGTCGTCCTCGGCGTCGCCTTCGTCCTCCCGGGCTGCTGCTTCGGCGGGCCAGGACACTGGCGCCGCTACCCTGCCCGGAGCGCTGGCTGCCGCCGTGCGGACCGAGCTGGAAGCCGTGTACGGCTACCAAGTGGCACTGACCCGGCTGGGTGGCGACGCGGCAGCCTCGGCGTCGCAGCAGCTGGCCCGGCATGAAGCCCTCGCCGCCGACGCCGAAACGCTCAGCAGGATGCACTGCGCCGTGGCTCCGGCACGCGAAGCCGGGTACACCATGGCCCCGGCATTCCTTGCCGCGCCCGCCGCCGGCCTCGGAGGGCTGGAAGCCTCAGCGCTGACGGTCTACGGCGACCTGGTGGCCCTGAGTGAGGGCCAGACCCGCCAGTGGGCCATCTCCGGACTCGTGGGGGCCGCCCGGCGGTCCGCGCTCTGGGGTGCGGAGACCGGCGTCCTCCCCGGCTTGGCGGCAGACCCGGCGGAGTTCCCGGAACTGCCGGCGCCGACGCTTTCGCCAGCCCCCTAACCGGCTGTTCCCCGCTCGCCGCTGCTCCTTCCCCTGGCTGCGCTTGCCCGAGGCCGTAAGGGGCAACTTCGGAGTCCGCAGGCCACGAATCCGGCTCTGGGCGCGGCGTGTCCGTGTCAATGTGCCCCTGCTGCGCCGCAAGCCGGCCCATGAGGGGCAAAGGAAAACCCGAGCAAAGGAAGCTGCGGCTTACCTTGCTTAGGCCCGTCATGCTGGCCAGCCGCGGGCAGCGGTGCTTTGCTGTAGGCATGGACAGCCAAGCCGCCCCCGCCCAGCACGAGAACGAGCCCCACCACAACGACATAGCGCACCGCCTCAATTGGCTTCGCGCGGGTGTGCTGGGGGCCAACGACGGCATCGTCTCCGTCGCCGCGATTGTGGTCGGCGTCGCCGGCGTCACCACGGATTCCGGCCCCATCCTGGTCGCCGGTGCCGCCGGCGTCGTCGGTGGGGCAATCTCGATGGCCCTGGGCGAATACGTCTCCGTGAGCAGCCAGAAGGACAGCCAGAAGGCCCTCATCGAGAAGGAACGCCGGGAGCTTGCCGAACAGCCCGAGGAGGAGCTCGAGGAACTCGCCGCGATCTACCAGGGCAAGGGCCTCAGCGCCGATACTGCCCGCACCGTAGCCAGGGAGCTCACCGCCCACGACGCCCTCGGCGCCCATCTTTCCGCGGAACTGCACATTGACGAGACGGACATCGTCAGTCCGTGGCACGCCGCGTTCGCCTCGGCCGCGGCGTTCCTCATCGGCGCGATCCTCCCGATGCTGGCCATCCTGCTGCCGCCGGAGGAGATCCGTGTTCCGCTGACCTTCGTGGCCGTGCTGGTCGCCTTGGCCCTGACCGGCGCCGTCGGCGCCTGGATCGGCGGCGGCTCGAAGACGAAGGCGGCCATCCGCGTGGTCATCGGCGGCGCGGCAGCGCTCATCGCGACCTTCCTCATCGGCAGCTGGCTCGGCGCCAGCGGCATCACCGTCTGACCCACGCCAGCCACTACGCTGGATCCGATGAGCCAGACCGCAGACGTCCCGATCCCGCCCGACCTCAGCCGCCGCTACATCGGAAGCGCCGCCGGCCGCGACTGGCTGGCGTCGCTCCCCCGGCTGATCGGGCAGTCCCTCGACCGGTGGCAGCTCGGACTTGACCTCGCTCCCGGCGCCCTGCCCTGGAACGGCCACGGCGCCATCGTCGTCCCGGTCCGCCACCTCGCCGGTTCCGACGCCGACTTCCGCGCCAACTCCCGCTCACGCGAAGCCGCCGTCCTGAAGATCGCCTATCCGCACGACGAAGCCCTCAAGGAACCGCATGCGCTGACCCTCTGGAGCGGGCACGGCGCGGTCCGGCTTCTGGCCCACGACGCCGACGCGGGTGCACTGCTGCTGGAACGCCTGGCCGCGGACCGTTCCCTCCAGGACGTGCCCATGGACGAGGCAGTTCCGGTCTGGGGCGCCCTGGCCCGCCAGCTGAGCCTCGTACCGGACGGACGGCCGGACTGGCAGGAGTTCGACCACGTGGCGGCCCGGGCCGAGCAGTGGAGTGATGAGCTGCCCGAGAACTGGGAACGGCTGGGCCGGCCCTTCCCGCGCTGGCTGCTGGAAGCCGCGCTGGAGGTCTGCCAGACCCGCGGGGCAGTCGGCCGCCGCTCCGGAAAGGATGTGCTGGTCCATGCCGATCTGCACTATCTGAACATCCTTGCCCGCTTCCGCGGTGGGGAACCGCAGGGCGACGGCGGTGAACCGGGCGATGGCTGGGCCGCCATCGATCCGCAGCCCATGATCGGCGAGGCGGAATTCGCGGTGGCACCGCTGCTGTGGAACCGGATCGGTGAGCTGTCCGGGCCGGATCCGGAACGTGGCCTGCAGGAGCGCTGCCGCGACTTCAGCATGGCCGCAGGGCTCGACGCCGAGGTGGCCCGGCAATGGAGCCTGGCCCGTGAGGTCGAGAATGCGCTCTGGTACGCCTCGAAGCCGCGCCACCAGGGGGACGTCGCCCGTTCGCTCTGGGTGGCCAGCACGCTCGCCGGCCGCACACTCCCGGAACTGCCCGCGCCGCACGCGCTGCCGGCGCCGGGCAGGGGTACGGCCCGGCAGGCGGGGGATCGGAACGAGGTCCGGCCGTGAGTAAGGGGCGCCCCCCGTGTGCCGATATGGAATGTGCCGGCGGGTGCGGGGGTGCCGGGACCTTCGGCTCTAACACGAAAGTAAGGCTTGTCAGGCTGCGGCGGCCGGTGTGATGGTGACGTCGAAGCCGAGGCTCTTGAGTTTTTTGATGGCGTTGTTCTTGGCTTTGATCGGGTCCAGGCGGGTGAAGTGGTCGGCGCCGGGGTCGGCGTAGCATTCGCCGTCGGCGAGCATGTGCCAGACGGCGGTGAGGATGGCGTGTTCGACGGCCACGGTGGCTTTCATGGGTCCGCGGCGGGCGGCGATGCGCCAGTATTTTGCGGCCAGGTAGGTGTTCTTGCTCCGGGAAGCGGACAGGGCCGCGATGCCCAGGGCGCCTTTGAGGTATTTGTTGCCGGGCAGGATGTGCGCAGATTTGATCCGTCCGGCGGATTCGTTGGCGCCGGGACAGACGCCGGTCCAGGACGCGAGCCGGCCGGGGGTTTCGAAGCGGGACATGTCCGCGCCGGTTTCGGCGATGATCACGTCGGCGACTTTGAGGGAGACTCCGGGGATGGTGGCCAGGAATTCCCTGGCGGCACGAAAGGGCTCCATCGCTTCCTCGATCCGCCCGGTGAGCGCGTCGATGATGCGGGACTGGGCATCGATCTGGTCCAGATGCAACCGCGCCATGAACGCGTGGTGGCTTTTGAAGCGGCCGGTGAGGGCCTCCACGAGCTCGGGGATTCTGGACCGGAGCGTGCCCCTGGCCAGGCCGGCCAGGACTTCCGGGTCCCGTTCCCCGTTGACGAGGGCTTCGAGCATCGCCCGGGACGACACCCCGGTGAGGTCCGAGACCACGGAGGAGAGCTTGATTCCGGAGCCTTCCAGGAACTTCTCCAGGCGCTGGATCTCCCGGGTCCGGTCACGGGTGGCGATCGTCCGGGCCCGGGTCAGGTCCCGCAGTTCACGGATCGGCTCCGGCGGGACGAACGAGGCCCGGAGCAGCCCGTGCGCGCCCAGCTGGGCGAGCCAGGCCGCGTCGGAGACATCGGTTTTGCGGCCCGGGATATTCCTTGCGGCCTTGGCGTTGACCAGCATCACCGGCAGCGTCTCTTCGAGGAGATAGAAGAAGGGTTTCCAGTAATCGCTCGTGGCTTCCATGACGACCGTTGTGACGTGCTCGCGTTCCAGGAAGTCCCGCAGGGCAAGGATCTGGCCCGTGGTTGCGCCCCACGTTGTGACCGTGGAGGTGTAGGTTCCGGCCCGCTGCCCGGGCAGCCGGAGACAGACCTTTGCGTCGCGTTTGGAAATATCCAAACCGGCAGCCCGCTCGTGCACGATATCCATGACTGTTCCTCCTGACACCTTGACCTCGTTATGTCGGCGTCTGCCGCGGGGAGGACAGGGAAAATTCAGGAATCTAACACTCGTGCTCCAAGGGCAACAATCCACGGTTCCCGTGGAAGCCCTCCGCGCCACGCTAGCCCACAGGCTCAACCACAGCACCATAGACGGACCGGCGTCCACCGCGGCAGACACCACCATGATCCGCCCGAAACCTCATCCACGGCCAGAGCCCAGGGCGAGGCGACCACCTACTTTCTCCCACCACGGCGCGACAGCGACGCTGGACCGCTAGCCCCTCTCCTGGCCGCGGACGAGGGTGGAATGCATGCACGAACCCTGGGAGGGGCGCCCAAAATCCGTGTCCGAAGGGCATGCGGGACGGACCAACGACGATCCGTTCCTCCGGTATGCGGCCCGGTTTGACCGGCCGATCGGGGACGTCCGGGACATGCTCCGCTCCCCGGGCGCTGAACCCACGGCGATTGCCCGTGCGCTCGGTTTGCCCGCCGCGGCCGTCCAGGGGCCGGCGTCGTTCTTCAGCGATTTCTCCGCGCAGCGCGGAGCCCGGCATGTCCGCGTCTGCACCGCAGCTGCCTGCTTCGCGGCGACCGCTGGAGCCCACGTTGCCGAGGTGGAGGCGGCACTCGGGGTAGAGACGGGGAGACGGACGGCGGACGGCTCCGTTTCGATCCAGGAGGTGCGCTGCCTCGGCTACTGCTTCGCCGGCCCAGCAGCCCTCGACGGCGACCAGGCCCGCGCCGGCGCCGATCTGGCAGCACAATTGCGGGGGGAATCCGCACCCAAGACGCCACCCATCCCCATTCACAACGACAGTCCGGTCCCGGTGGTGACGGCCGGACTGCTGGGAACCGCGCAGCCGTGGTCGGTGTGGCCTGGCGTCGTCGCCTCGGACGAACCACAGGACGTTCTCGGCCAGGTGGAATCAGCGCGTTTGCGGGGACGTGGCGGGGCCGGATTTAGCGCTGCCGCCAAATGGCGGGCCGCCGTTGAGCACCCCGCGCCCCGGGTGGTGGTGGCCAACGGCGACGAGGGTGACCCCGGGTCCTATGCGGACCGCCTGCTGATGGAACAGGACCCGCACCGGGTGCTCGAGGGACTCGCCCTGGCCTGCTTCGCTGTCGGTGCGGCTACCGGAATCGTGTTTGTCCGCTCGGAGTACCCCCGCGCCGCCTCCCGGATGCGCGAAGCTCTGCTTGAGGCCTACGCCGCCGGGTTTCTCGGCCCCGAGGCAGGGAGCCAAGGCTACAGCCTGGAGGTCCGGGTGGCGGAGGGTGCAGGATCTTATGTCTCCGGCGAGGAAACGGCACTGTTGAACGGGATTGAGGGGCTGCGCGGCGTCGTGCGGCCCCGTCCGCCGTTTCCAACCGGACGCGGGCTGCACGGCCGGCCGACCGTGGTCAATAACGTGGAAACGCTCAGCGCACTCCCCTGGATCGTGCAGCACGGGGGCCCGGCCTACGCCGCACTGGGGACCGCGGACGAAGCCGGCACCGTGCTCGTCTGCCTGTCCGAACGCTTCCGCCGGCCCGGGGCCTATGAGGTGGAGATCGGCACACCGCTGAGACGGATCGTGGAGGAACTCGGCGGCGGACTTCGAGGGGGTGCGACCTTGCGTTCCCTCCAGATCGGCGGACCGCTGGGCGGCTTCGTCGGGCCCGATGACCTCGACGTCCCGCTGAGCAATGCCGCCCTCTCCAGACGTAACGCAGCGCTGGGCCACGCAGGAATCGTCGCCTTCGATGACCGGCTCTCCGGCGGGCAGGTGCTGCGGAACCTGTGGGACTTTGCGGCCGCGGAAAGCTGCGGCCAATGTTCGCCCTGCCGGGTGGGGACATGGCGCGGCCGTGCCCTGTCGGAGCGGCCTGATGATCCGGATATCCGCCGCGACCGCGGTGAGGTGCTGCGCACGATGGCGGCCGGCAGCCTGTGCGCCTTCGGCCGCCGGGTGCCTGCCGCGGTGCGAAGCCTCGCCCACGTCTACGGCCTGGACGGATGGCAGTCGTGAGGGTCTTTGTCGACGGCCGCCGGGTCGAGGTCGCCGCGGGCGCGACGCTCCTCGACGCGGTGCGGGCGGCTGGCCTGGCGCTCCCCACGCTCTGTCACGATGACCGGCTCACAACTGTGGCTTCGTGCCGGACCTGCCTGGTCGGCGTCGCCGGACGGGGGCCGGCCGCCGCCTGCAGCACACCGGCGGAGGACGGCGTGCACATCGCCGTCGAGGCGTCCCGGGAGCTTCGGCGGGAGGCCTTGCAGGCCATCGTCGCAGGGCTGCCGCCGCGGGCGCTCGATGTCCCTGCCGACCGCAGCGAACTGGTCCGGCAGTGCACCGACTATGGGGTGGTCGCCCCTTCGGGTTCCGTCACGCCGCCGGGACGCGGGGTTGACCACTCCCACCCCTACGTGAAGCTGGACCGCGATCTCTGCATTGCCTGCGGGCGCTGCGTCCGCGCCTGCGCCGAGATCCAGGGCACATTTGCCCTGACCCTGGTGGGCCGCGGTGCCGGCACCGTGGTGGCGCCGGGAACCGGCGGACCCTGGGCGGAGTCCGACTGTGTCTCGTGCGGGGCGTGCGTCGACACGTGCCCCACCGGCGCCCTGTCCGAGCCCGGGCTGCTCAATCTGCTGCCGATCGAACGGCAGACCCGCACCACCTGCGGGTACTGCGGGGTCGGCTGCAGCCTGGAGGTCTCCACCCGTGACAACGCGATCATGACCGTCCGGCCGGCCACCGACCTCGCCGTGAACCGCGGCCACGCGTGTGTCAAAGGCCGGTTCGCCCACGGGTTCCTTGGTTCCGCGGACCGGCTCACCAGCCCGCTGATCCGCAGGGACGGGACACTGACGCCCGCGTCCTGGGCGGAGGCCACCGCTTACGTGGCCGCCAGGCTGGCGGCGGTCCGGGACGAGGACCCGGACGGATTCGCCCTCATTTCATCGGCCCGGGCCACGAACGAGGAGAACTATCTGGCGCAGAAATTCGCCCGGGCCGTCATGGGCACGAACAACGTGGACAACTGTGCCCGGCTCTGCCACGCCCCCTCCGCGGCAGGCCTGGCCGCCACGTTCGGTCTGGGCGGCGGGACGAATCCATTCGATGACCTTGACCGGTGCGACGCGATACTGCTGGTCGGCGCCAACCCGACGGCGGCCCACCCGGTGGTCGGATCCCGCATCTTCCAGCGGGTCATGGAGGGCGCCGGCCTGGTGGTGGTGGATCCCCGGCGCACCTCACTGGCCCGGCACGCCGACGTCCACCTGCGGCCGCAGCCGGGAACCAACGTGGCCGTGTTCAACGGCCTCGCGCACGTCCTGGTCCGCGAAGGGCTGGTGGACCATGACTTTCTCACCACCCACACCAGCGGCTACGACGAACTGCTCGGGGTGCTCGGCGACTATCCGCCGGACCGCGTGGCTGAAATCTCCGGCGTCCCGGCGGAGGACCTGGTGCGCGCGGCGTTGATGTACGGGCAGTCGCTCGCTCCGGCGATCTTCTACGGACTCGGGGTGACCGAACACCTGCACGGCACGGACGGTGTCCGGACCCTCTCAAACCTGGCCCTCCTTCGCGGGGCCGTCGGACCCGGATCCGGCGGAGGGGTGAATCCGCTGCGCGGACAAAACAACGTCCAGGGAGCATCGGACATGGGAGCCCTCCCCGACCTGCTGCCCGGATACCAGAAGGTCATCGATCCCGACGCACGGTCCCGCTTCGCCGCTGCCTGGCGGACGGGCCTGCCGCTGCGGCCGGGACTTCGGATCCCGCAGATGTTCGCGGCCGCCCGGGGCGGGGCGTTGCAGGCCCTGTGGGTGATCGGGGAGGACGTGCTCGCCACAGACCCTGACAGCACATCGGTGCGGGCGGCCCTGGCGGCCTGCCCGCTGGTGGTCT
>CALMVY010000153.1 GCA_937873245.1 uncultured Arthrobacter sp.
ATCAGGAACTGCCCCAGCACGTCGCCAAAGCGCGCCCCAACCGCCTTGCGCAGCCCGATCTCGCGCGTGCGCTCGGTCACCGAGACGAGCATGATGTTCATGATGCCGATGCCCCCTACCAGGAGCGAAATCCCGGCGATCATACTGAGGAAGATCGTCAGCACCCCCGTGATCTGACCGAGCGAGGTGAGCAAATCCGCCTGATTGATAATCGTGAAGTCCTGCTCACCCTGGAACTCGACATTGTGCGCGTCGTTGAGATACGTTTCGACCTCCAGCGCGGCAGAGTCCATCGCGTCCTCGTTGATTGCTTGCACATGCATGACATCGACGCGATACCCGCCGTCGCGTGTGCGCGCTTGCGAAAGGCGCGTCTGCGCGGTCGTGATCGGGATGAAGATGACATTGTTTGCGTCGTCAAGGATGCCAAGACCGCCGGACTGCTGCTCTTCCAGCACGCCGATCACGGTGAACGACCGGTTGTTGACGCGGATGTCTTCGCCGACAGGATTGTAGGACTTATCGCCAAACAGCGTCTCGACGACCGTCGTCCCCAACAAGACGACTCGTGACGCCGCATCCACATCCGACTGGCTGATGAAGACACCGCCGGGCTGCACTGGGCGCGCGCGCACCTCACCATAATTGGCAGAAACGCCGCTGACCGCACCATCCAGGCTGCCTTCAGGACCGACGAGCTGCGCGGGAACAATACTCTCTATTGCGATAGTGCCGATGCTGGGCGCGATGCGTGGATTCAGCAGGTCTTCTACCTCGTTTGTGGAGATCGGCTGGATAGTCACGCGCGTTTCGCTCTCCGGCGGTGACGAAAACACGAACAGCAGGTTTGACCCCAACCCCTCGAACTCCGAGGCGATGTAGTCCTCCACCAGGAAAGGCCGCCGCTGCGTGAAGACCCGGCCGCCGAGACCCGCCCCGGGGACCACCACCACCTGGTGCAGGCTGGACGTATCGGTGCCAAGGAAATCAGTTAGCTGCAGCCGCTCCCCGCTGGCCAGTCCGGCGAAGAGCACGGCGGGCCGGAACCTGCCGGAGAGCAGGCGCAGGGAGGCGCGGAGCAGCTCCCGGTCATCGGGGCGGGAATAGGCGTTCGGCTGCATGAGTCGTCTCCTGGTTCCGCGGAACCCATCACGGCGTTGTGACGGGCGGACAGTGTTGGATTGTTGCTAGGGCATTTCAGCCGGGTGGATTACTCGCTGAAGTCGCCGGCGTTGCGGCGGAAGGTGCCCAGGATCCGGATCAGCTGGTCGACGTCCTGCTCCGCGAAGCCGGACTGGGCGAACACCTCGGAGTTGAGTGCCGCCGTCGTCCGTTTGGCCAGCGTCCGCCCCTCCTGGGTGAGCTCAATCAGGGTGGTGCGACCGTCCGTGGGATGCGGCGACCGGAGCACCAGCCCCGCCTGCTGCAGACGGTCGACGGCGTTCGTCACCGAGGTGGGGTGGACCTGCAGCAGCGCGCTTGCCTTGTTCATGGGCAGTGCGCCGCTGCGGGCGAAACTCAGCAGGGCGAGCAGCTCGTAGCGGGCAAACGTCAGACCGAACGGCTTCAGGACCCCCTCGATCCGGGCCAGGAGGAGCTGCTGGGTACGCATGATGGCGGTGATGGCAGCCATCGGCGCGGCGACGTCGGACCAGCCATGGCGTTCCCAGTTCAGCCGGGCGTCGGCGATCGGATCACGCGGCAGCGGCGTTGCCACGGAACCCCCAGCTTGTCGTCCTCAGTCTCATGCGTTCAGCCTAGCTTTTCGGCCGGGCTTTTCAGTCCGGGGAAGTCGGCTTCGGAGTACTCCGTGCCGAGACCCGCCGGGACCGTTCCTCCGCCGTGGCGCAGTTCTTCGCTGTGCCTTAGCTCCACGCGCCGGATCTTGCCCGAGATGGTTTTGGGCAGCTCGGCGAACTCCAGCCGGCGGATCCGCTTGAACGGCGCAAGGTGGTCGCGGCAGTAGCGCAGGATGTCCTCGGCGAGCTCCGGGCCGGCCTCGTGCCCGGCGGCCAGGACCACAAACGCCTTGGGCACGGAGAGCTTGAGCGCGTCCGGGGAGGGGACGACGGCGGCCTCGGCCACCGCCGGGTGCTCGATCAGCACGCTTTCCAGCTCGAACGGAGACAAGCGGTAGTCGGAGGATTTGAAGACGTCGTCGCCGCGGCCCACGTACGTGATGATGCCGCGCTCGTCCCGGCTCGCCATGTCACCCGTGTGGTAATAGCCGTCGCGGAACGCCTCCGCCGTCTTCTCGGGATCCCCGTAGTACGCCTTCATCAGCCCGACGGGCCGGGGGTCGAGGCGCAGGCAGAGCTCGCCGTCGTCGCCCTCCGCGCCGGTGGCGGGATCCACGAGGACCACGTCGTAACCCGGCAGGGGCTTGCCCATGGCGCCGATCTTGATCGGCTGGCCAGGGGTGTTGGCGATTTGCACGGTGGATTCGGTCTGGCCGAAGCCGTCGCGGATGGTCTGGCCCCAGGCGCGCTGGACCTGGTCAATCACCTCGGCATTGAGCGGTTCGCCGGCGGACACCACTTTGGTGGGCGGGTTCTTGAGCAGGGTCAGGTCGGCCTGGATGAGCATGCGCCAGACCGTGGGAGGGGCGCAGAAGCTGGTGACGGATTCGCGGTCCATCTGCTCCATCAGGGCCTTGGCATCGAAGCGCTCGTAGTTGTAGATGAAGACGCAGGCCTCCGCGATCCACGGCGTGAAGACGTTGGACCAGGCGTGCTTGGCCCAGCCGGGCGAGGCCACGTTCAGGTGCACGTCGCCGGGCTCCATGCCGATCCAGAACATGGTGGACAGGTGGCCCACCGGGTAGGAGGTGTGCGTGTGCTCCACGAGCTTGGCCTTGGAGGTGGTGCCCGAGGTGAAATAGAGCAGCAGCGTTTCGTCGGCCAGGGTCGGCGCGTCCGGCGTGAACTCTTCGCCCGAAGCGGCCGAGTCTGCATACTGCAAGGCGTTTTCATCGGCGGTACCGCTACCGCCGCCGATTTCGATCAGCCGGTAGTCACCCGGGACCTCGTCGAACTTCCCGATATTGGCGCTCCCGACGGCGGCCCAGTTCGCGCCGCCGCGCTCCACGCGGTCTTTCAGGTCCGCCGGTCCCATCAGAGTGGTAGTGGGGATCATCACGATGCCCAGCTTGATCCCGGCGAGCATCAGTTCCCAGAGTTCCACCTGGTTGCCGAGCATGATGATCATCCGGTCGCCGCGCCGCACACCCTGGCCGCGCAGCCAGTTGGCCACCTGGCCGGAGCGCCGGGACAGGTCCGCGAAGCTGCGCCGCGTGGCAGAGCCGTCCTGCTCGACGATGACGAGGGCCGGGTTGTTCGCCTTGGCCGGGTCCGCCGCGATCTGGTCGAACCAGTCCAGGGCGAAGTTGAAGTGCTCAAAGCGCGGCCACTGGAATTCGCTGCGCGCCGCATCGTAGTCCGTGCGGAGGTCAAGCATGCGGTTGCGTGCTGCGCGGAATTCCTCAGTGACTGTCATGGTGCACCTTTCGACGTCTGGTGGCGCAGCCGTTTCAGGCCCGGCGCCGTTGCCCGGAGATCCACCGTTGCCTAGTGATCCCCATCACTGTGCAATATACTAGGACATCCAAGGGTTTGGAAGAGCCGGCCCGGTTCATGACCGGATCACTACGAAGGGATACATGCCCGTGCAGCCACAAGGACGTGCCAGCGGACAGAAGGTCACCGGGGGCCAAGCAGCGCCGGACGGTATGACGGCGCCGCCGTTTCCGGACGCCGACCTGATGTACATCGTGGACCTGCTGCCCCCGGCGGAGCAGGCCCGCTACCAGGAGATCCGTGATTTCCTCCAGTCCCGGATCCGGGCGGCCTCGATCGACTACTGGAACCGCGAGGAGTTCCCCTTCGGCCTGCTCGCCGAACTCGGCAAATATGGCCTCGGCGGCCTGCAGACCGACGGCACCTCCAAGCTGTTCAAGGGCCTGATGTATGTCGAGGTGGCCCGCGCCGACGTGTCCCTCTCGGCCCTCGTGGGAATCCACAACGAGCTGATCGTGGGCATGATCGACCAGCTCGGCTCCGAGGAGCAGAAGGCCCGCTGGCTGCCGGGGCTTACCGCGTTCACGCAGATTGGCGCCTTCGCCCTGACCGAGCCGGACCACGGCTCCGACATCGCCGGAGGGCTGGCCACGACGGCCCGGCTCGAGCGCGGCGAGTGGGTGATCAGCGGCGCCAAGCGCTGGATCGGCGCCGGCACCATCGCGGACTTCGCCCTGGTCTGGGCGCGGGACGTCGCGGACCAGCAGATCAAGGGCTTCATCGTAGAGACGGACCGCCCCGGCTACACCGCCACCAAGATCGCGAACAAGATCGGGCTGCGGATCATGCAGAACGCGGACATCGCGCTCGACGAGGTCCGCATCCCGGAGTCCAACCTGCTCCCCGGGGCCACGGACTTCTCCAAGGCCAACGAGCTGCTCCGCGATTCGCGTGCCTGGGTGGGTTGGCAGGCCGCCGGCATCCAGCTGGCCGCGTTCGACGTCGCGCGTTCCTACTCGCTGGAACGGAAGCAGTTCGGCAAGGAGCTGGCACGTTTCCAGCTGATCCAGCAGCAGCTGGCCGAAATCCTGGGCAACGCGTCCGCGTCGCTGTCGCTGATGGCGCAGCTGGCCAGGATCCAGGAAGACGGCAAGCTCGAAATGGTCCAGGCCGCGATGGCCAAGTCCACCACCACCCGGCTGGCCCGGTCTTCGGTGGCCATGGGGCGCTCGCTGATGGGCGGCAACGGCATCAGCAGCGACTACGAGATGGGCAAGCTCTTTGGCGACGCCGAAATCCTGTACACCTACGAGGGCAGCTACGAGATCAACTCGCTGATTGTGGCCAGGGCCGTGACCGGGAAGTCCGCGTTCGTTTAGGGGTCCGCGGGACCCGTCAGGGCAGGAACCGGTAACCGATCCCCGCCTCGGTGACCAGGTGCCGCGGGGTGGCGGTCTCCGGTTCCAGCTTGCGTCGCAGCTGGGCCATATACACGCGGAGATAGTTGGTTTCCTTCGCGTAGGCCGGACCCCAGACCTCGGACAGCAGCTGCTGCTGGGTGACCAGCTTCTCCGGATTCCGGACCAGCACCTCCAGCATTTTCCACTCGGTCGGAGTGAGCCTGACGTCCTGGCCGTCGCGCGTGACGCGGTGCTTTCCCAGGTCCACGGTGAACGCATCTGTACTGACCACCGGTTCCTGATCCGGGTCGGCGCTGCGGCGCAGCAGCGCGCGCAGCCGCGCCAGGAGTTCCTCCAGGCCGAACGGTTTGGTGATGTAGTCGTCGGCTCCGGCATCCAGGGCCTCCACTTTGTCCTCGGAACCGTGGCGGGCGGACAGCACCAGGACGGGCACCCGGCTCCAGGTGCGGAGTTCCCGGATCACGGAGGTCCCGTCCAAGTCCGGCAGGCCGAGGTCCAGGATGACAAGTGCCAGCGGGTGCTGGGTGGCCGCCAGCAGGGCCGAATGGCCGTCAGCCGCGGTGGTCACATCGTAGCCGTGGGCCTGCAGCGTGATCCGCAGGGCCCTGAGCAGGTGCGGGTCGTCGTCGACCACCAGGACGGCGGTCATCCGGCGTCCGTGCCGGACGCACTGAGCGGCATGGTGTGACTCCGCCGGTCCATGGCCGACTTGGGTTCCAGGGGGGCCTGCTGGCGGCGTGCCTCGAAAGGCATGCCGGCGGACAGCGGCAGCCGGATGACCATGGTCAGGCCGCCGCCCGGTGTTGCCTCGGCGGTCAGGCTTCCGCCCATGGCGTCGGTGAACCCCTTGGCCACGGCCAGGCCGAGGCCGATGCCGGTAGTTTGCGGGGCGTCGTCCAAGCGCTGGAACGGCCGGAACATTTCCACGACCCTCTCTGCCGGGATTCCCCGGCCATGATCGATGATGCGCAGTTCCCCTGCCGGGCGGCCCTCGAGCGTAACTGGGCTGAGGCCGCCTCCGGCGCCGACCAGGACGACGTCGGAATCGGGCGCGTACTTCACCGCGTTTTCGACGACGTTGGCAATGACGCGCTCAAGCATCCCGGGGTCCGCGTCGACTTCCGGCATGTTGGCGGGCAGTTCCACCCGGACACGCCCTTCCGGCACGGCGCGCAGGGCGTCCGGAATGATCTCGTACCAGCGCACGGGCTTGAGCAGGGGGTGGGCGGCGTCGGCGCTGATCCGGGACATGTCCAGGAGGTTGCCCACCAGTCCGTCCAGCCGGTTCGAGCATTCCTCGATGGTGGCCAGCAGCTCCTGCCGTTCATCCGGGGTGTACCGGGCGCCGTCGTGGCGCAGGCCGCCGACGGCGAGCTTGATTCCGGACAGCGGAGTGCGGAGGTCATGGGAGACGGCGCGGAGGATGGACGTTCGGATCGTGTTGCTTTCGGCGAGGCGCAGCATCTGCCGGCGGCTGGCCACGAGCTGCTGGCGTTCCAGCTGGGCGTTCAGATGGACGCCGAAGGCGCCCAGCAGGCGCCTGTCGCTCGCCGGCAGGATCCGGCCGAACAGCACGAGACGCGTCGAGGCATCGATCTCTTCAATATTCTCGCCCTCGGCGCCGCCCCGTTCGGTTTCGCCTGCGGCAAGGTCCCCGGCCGCGGCAAGCAGCCTCCACTTCCGGCCATTGGCGCCAGAGGCCCCTCCATCGCCCGGGGACTCAGCAAGGCTGAAGATGGCGGCCCCCCGGACCTGGAAGACACCTAGTGCCTGCTCCAGGAGGGCCAGAACCATATCGTCGGCGTCGGCTGCACTCCTGGCCAGGTCACTGAGGGTCGTGGCTTCCGCGCGGGCACGGGCGGCTTCCTTGGACCGGCGGGCCGACATGTCGACCACGACCGCCACGGCTGCCGAAACCCCCACAAACACCAGCAGGGCGAGGATGTTCTGCGGATCGCTGATGGTGAGGGTCCCGACGGGCGGGGTGGAGAAGTAATTGACGAGCAGGCTGCTCCAGAGGGCGGCGAGTATTGCCGGCCACAGCCCGCCGATCAGGGCGACGGCGATAGACCCGCTGAGCTGGACGAGCACGGCTGTGGCGATGTTTTGGTCCGGGTTGAGAGCCAGCAGCAGGAGCTGCAGCACGGCCGGGAGGAGCGCGGCCAGAATGAATCCCGCCGTCACCCGGACGCGGCCCAGATCGCGTTGCCGGGACGGCCGGGTGCCATGCCCGCCGAGCGGGTGGGAAACCATGTGGACGTCGATGTCGCCGGAATCGCGGACAACCCGGGTGCCGACGCCTCCGCCGAGCAGGTTTCCCAGCAGCACGGAGATCTTCTTGCGCCGGGAGATGCCGACGACGATCTGGGTGGCGTTGACGCTGCGGGCGAAGTCCAACAGGGCCCCGGCCGGATCCTCACCCGTCACAATGTGGTAGCTGCCGCCCAGGTCCTGGATCAAATGACGTTGGGCTTCGAGCGCCTGGGGGGATTCGCTGGCGACCCCGTCGGCGGCCCGCACGTGTACCGCCAGCAGGTCACCGCCGCTGACGCGGTTGAGGATCCTGGCGCCGCGGCGGATCAGGACCTCCCCTTCGGGGCCGCCTGTCAGGCCCACCACGATCCGCTCCCTGGCCGGCCAGCTTTCCTCGATCCCCTGCTCCGCGCGGTACTTGGCGAGGCCCTCATCCACACGGTCGGCCAGCCACAGCAGCGCCAGCTCCCGCAGCGCGGTGAGGTTGCCCAGACGAAAGTAGTTCGACAGTGCCGCATCGATCTTCTCGGGGGCATAGATCTTTCCGTCGCCCAGGCGCTGCCGCAGCAGCTCGGGGGAGATATCGACGAGATGGATCTGATCGGCCCGGCGGACGACGTCGTCCGGAACCGTCTCCGCCTGGTGGACGTCGGTGATGGCGCTGACGACGTCACCCAGCGACGCCAGATGCTGGATGTTAACGGTGGACAGCACATTGATTCCCGCGTCGAGCAGCTCATCGACGTCCTGCCAGCGCTTGGGGTTCCGGCTCCCGGGGACGTTGGAATGGGCGTACTCGTCCACGATCGCCGTCCCGGGGGCCCGGGCGAGGACGGCGTCGAGGTCCATTTCCTCAAATTCGGTGCCCCGGTATGGCATGCGCCTCGGGGGTATGAGTTCCAGCCCCTCCAACAGCGCCCGCGTCTCGCTGCGTCCGTGGTCCAAGGCGAACGCGACGACGACGTCCTCGCCGCGCCTGCCGAGCCGGTGCGCCTCTTCGAGCATCTCGTAGGTCTTGCCGACGCCGGGCGCGGCCCCCAGGAAGATCCGCAGCGTTCCACGTGCCATGCCGTCATTCTCTCACTCGGATTGTGCCGGCTGCGACGCTTGCGAGGCCGCCGCGACCGCCAGGTTCAGGGACGTCACGTTGACGGACGGCTGTCCCAGGAAGGCGAGTACGCCGCCGCTCGTGTGCCGGTCCACCAGCGACGACACGGCGTCAGTGTCCAGGCCATGCGCCGCGGCCACCCGGGCCACCTGCAGCCTGGCGTATTCCGGCGAGATATCCGGGTCCAGCCCGGACCCGCTTGCCGTGACGGCGTCGGCCGGAACCTCGGACACGTTGATGCCTTCCGCGGCGGCGACGGCGGACCGGTTCGCGGTGACGGCTTCGAGGAGCTTGGGCTCGTTGGGGCCGAGGTTGCTGGCAGAGGACGACGCCGGGTCCCACGCGACGGCAGACGGCCGGGCGTGGAACCATCGAGGGTCCTGGGCGCCGCTGTCATCGGCGCGGGCCTGGGCGATCAGGGCGGACGCCGTCGGGGCGCCGGCGGCGTCCTTAATGATCGATCCGTTGGCCTGATAGGGGGCGACCACCTGTCCGACGCCGAACACTGCCAGGGGGTAGGCCAATCCGAGGACAAGAGTGGCAAGGACGAGGAACCGCAGGGCAGTTCCTGCCTGGCGGAGATAGCCGGTAAGGGTGTTCATGAGGGCTGCTCCTAGCCGATTCCGGGAATGAGGGAAATGATCAGGTCAATGGCCTTGATGCCGAGGAAGGGAGCGATGAGCCCGCCGAGCCCGTAGACCAGCAGGTTCCGGCTCAGGGCCTGGTTGGCGGACACTGCCCGGTACTTCACACCGCGCAGGGCCAGGGGGACCAGGGCGATAATGATCAGGGCATTGAAGATCACCGCGGAAAGGATCGCCGAGGCCGGCGTGGCCAGGCCCATGACGTTCAGCAGCCCGAGGCCCGGGAAGGCCGCAGTGAACAGGGCCGGAACAATTGCGAAGTACTTGGCGACGTCGTTCGCCACGGAAAAGGTGGTCAGCGCGCCGCGCGTGATGAGCAACTGCTTGCCGATGCCGACGATATTGATGAGTTTGGTGGGATCGGAGTCAAGATCAACCATGTTGGCGGCGTCCTTCGCGGCCGGGGTGCCTGAGTTCATCGCGACGCCGACGTCCGCCGCGGCCAGTGCCGGGGCGTCGTTGGTGCCGTCCCCGGTCATCGCCACGAGGCGCCCTGCGGCCTGCTCCTTCTTGATGACCGCGAGCTTGTCCTCCGGAGTGGCTTCGGCCAGGAAGTCATCGACCCCGGCCTCGGCGGCGATCGCCTTGGCGGTGATGGGGTTGTCGCCGGTGATCATCACAGTCCGGATGCCCATCTGCCGAAGTTCGGCGAAGCGTGCGTGCATGCCCGGCTTGACGACGTCGGCCAGATGGATGGTTCCCAGGATCTCCGCGCGGCCGCCTTTACCCACCTGGGCGACCAGCAGGGGTGTGCCGCCCTGGGCGGACACTTCCTTGACCCGGTGCTCGACCTCCGCCGGGGTGTGGCCGCCGTACTCGGCAATGAAGGCCGCCACCGCGGAAGCGGCGCCTTTGCGGATCTGCAGCCCGTCAAGGTCAAGCCCGCTCATGCGCGTGCTGGCGCTGAAAGGCACCACGGCGAAATCGCCGGAGCTGCGTTCGAGGGTGACCAAATCGGATCCGGTGACGCCCTTGTCCGCGGCGAGGTCCACGATGGACCGGCCCTCGGGGGTTTCATCGGCCAGACTGCAGACCCGGGCCGCTTCGATGAGCCGGGTTCTGTCCACCTGGCCGGCAGGGAAGAAATTGACGGCGCGGCGGTTGCCGTAGGTGATGGTTCCGGTCTTGTCCAGCAAGAGGGTGGTGATGTCCCCTGCGGTTTCGACGGCGCGGCCGGAGGTGGCCAGCACATTGTGCTGGACCAGGCGGTCCATGCCGGCGATGCCGATCGCCGGGACCAGCGCGCCGATGGTGGTGGGGATCAGGCAGACCAGCAGGGCCACCAGCACGATCGGGGACGGTGTGGCGCCGGCCAGGGCGGCGAACGGGGCCAGGGACATGGTGACGGCCAGGAACACGATGGTCAGTGACACCAGCAGCACATGGAGCGCGATTTCGTTGGGGGTCTTCTGCCGGACGGCTCCCTCGACCAGCTTGATCATCCGGTCGATGAACGTCTGCCCCGACTCCGCCGTGATGCGGATGACGATCCGGTCCGAGAGGACCCGGGTGCCGCCGGTGACCGAGGACCGGTCTCCGCCGGATTCGCGGATCACCGGGGCTGATTCGCCGGTGATGGTCGATTCGTCGACGCTGGCCAGGCCATCGATGATTTCGCCGTCCGAAGGGATGACGTCCCCGGCCTCGCAGATCACGACGTCGCCCCGCCGCAACTCCGTTCCGGGGACCTCTTTGGTGGTGCCGTCGGCTTGCCGGAGCCGGGGGCCTGGACACCTTTGCGGCTGGCGCGGAGGCTGTCGGCCTGGGCCTTTCCGCGGCCTTCGGCGATGGATTCGGACAGGGTGCCGAAGAGGACGGTGAGCCAGAGCCAGGCGGTGACGGCGATGCCGAACACCGACGGCCGGTACACCGAGATCGCGGTGCACAGGGCGGCGCCCACCAGCACGGTGAACATGACGGGGGAGTGGATCATTTGCCGCGGGGAGAGTTTCCGGACCGCGAGGGGCAGTGCCGCGGCGAGGGACGCGAGCGTCAGTTTGGCCGGTGCCTTGGTGTGGTGTTTGTGTTCGCCGGGGGTGCCGAGGGGGTTGCCGTCGGCGTAGGTGGCAGCGGCGGTGTCCGTGCTGGACCGGGTCATTTCAGGAGTCCTTCTGCGAGGGGGCCGAGGGCGAGGGCCGGGAAGTAGCTCAGGGCGGTCAGGATCACTGTCACGCCCAGTAACAGGCCGCCAAAAAGCGGGCCGTGCGTGGGGACGGTGCCGGCGGAGGCGGGAATCTTGCCCTGCCGGGCGAGGGAACCGGCGAGGGCGAGGACCAGGGCAATCGGAAGGAAACGGCCCAGCAGCATGGCCAGGCCCATCATGACGGAGAGAAACGGGCCCGAGGTGGTGATGCCGCCGAACGCGGAGCCGTTGTTGTTCGCCCCGGAGGTGAAGGCGTAGAGCACTTCACTGAATTGGTGCGGCCCTGATGCCGGGGCGTTGGCCATGATGTCCGGCAGCAGGACCGTGATGCCGGCCAGGGCGAGGACAAGGGTCGGAGTCACCAGAATGTACATGGCAGCGAGCTTCATTTCCGCCGGGCCGATCTTCTTGCCCAGGTATTCCGGGGTGCGCCCGACCATAAGGCCTGCAATGAAGACAGAAATGATGGACAGGATCAGCAGACCATAGAGCCCGGAACCGGTTCCGCCGGGGGCGACCTCGCCGAGCATCATGTTCACCATGGCGACGCCGCCGGCCAGCGGCGGCAGGGAATCGTGGGCGGTGTTCACGGCGCCGGTGGAGGTCAGGGTGGTGGACGCGGCGAAGATCGCGCCCGGCACCGGTCCGAAGCGCTGTTCAAAACCCTCGCCCAGCCCGCCGGCCGCCGCCGTCGCTGTTCCCTGGCCGGACGCCACGGCCCAGCCCATCAGCGAAACCGATGCCAGCCACAGAGTGCCCATCACGGCCGCCACCGTGTAGCCCTGCCGCTGATCGCCCACCATCCGGCCGAAGGCGTAGGGCAGGGCCGAGGGAATGAGCAGGAGCAGGAACACCTCGAAGAGGCTGATGAGGGCATTGGGGTTCTCGAACGGGTGGGCGGAGTTGGCATTGAAGTACCCGCCGCCGTTAGTCCCGAGCTCCTTAATGGCCTCCTGGGACGCCACCGGCCCTCCGGGGATGCTCTGGCTGATTCCGGCCGCCTGGTTGGCGACGTCAGTGGGCCAGAAGTTCTGCACCACCCCGCCGAGGACCATCACCACTGCCGCGACGAACGCGATGGGCAGCAGGATCCGGAACGACGTCCGTGCCAGGTCCACCCAGAAGTTGCCCAGCCGCTGCGTCCTGGTGCGGGCGATGCCGCGGATGAGGGCGACGACGACGACGATACCGACGGCGGCGGAGAGGAAGTTCTGCACCGCGAGCAGACACATCTGAACGAAAATGCCGACCGTGGCCTCCGGGACGTAAGTCTGCCAGTTGGTGTTGGTCACAAAGGAAATCGCGGTGTTCATGGCCACCCACGGGTCCACGCCCGGCAGGGAGCCGCTGCCCGGCAGGATGCCCTGCAGCCGCTGGAGGGCGAACACGGCCAGAATGGAGACAGCCGAGAACGCCAGAACGCTGCGCAGGTACACGGACCATGTCTGTTCAGTGCCGGCGTCGATCCCGGCAAGCCGGTAGAACAGCCGCTCCGGCCGGCTGGACGTGGTTCCTTCGAATACCCGGGCCAGGTAGATGCCGAAGGGCTTATGCAGGGCTGCCAGGACAATGAGAAGCGCCGCCACCTGGACCACGAAGGAAATGTGGTTGAAGGTCATGATCTGCTCACCATTTCTCGGGATGGATCAGGACCGCCAGGAGGTAGCCAAAGAGGCTTAACCCGGCAATCAGCAGGATGAGCCACATGATCGCGTCGGCGCTCATTTTCCGCCCTCCGGCCGGTCATCGGCACCGCCGACCATCCCGGCCAGGACGTGTCCAATCCACATCACGAACCCCATGGACACCATGAGAATTCCGATAACAGCCACATCGGCCATTGCAGGTTCCTTTCCTCTGCGCCCCGTATGCGGGGTCAACTCCAGTCAAGTCCTCTGAAGAGACGAAAGCGCAGGAACTAACGGATCCTTGATGCCGGCGGGCCGGATCTTGACGGATTCTTGACGCACGCGCCTCGAGGAGGCTGCAGGGCTACCATCGGTTGGTTCTTAAACGACAAACGCCCCTCCCGAGGAGTCCTCGAGGGGGCGTTTGTGGTGTTGGGGAAAGCATGGCGGCCGGCTGGCCGGTGCTGCGATCCGGAGTACTTAGAGCGGGCGGATGTTCTCAGCCTGCGGGCCCTTCGGGCCCTGGGTGACGTCGAACTCGACCTTCTGGTTCTCGTCCAGGGAGCGGTAGCCGCTGCTGGCGATTGCCGAGTAGTGGGCGAAAACGTCGGCTGACCCGTCATCCGGGGCAATGAAGCCAAAACCCTTTTCGGCGTTGAACCATTTAACTGTGCCTGTAGCCATGCCATATCCTTCTGAAATGCTGCTGATCTCCGGCGGCCCGGAGGCCAACGGCTGCGGAGACATTCGTCCGCTGTTGCCCAACCTACGGGTCCGGGAGCCATGGTGCAAGAGGCCAGCGGGCGCATTTCGTCTTCTCCGGGGGCTATAGTCGGGGCACCATGGCAACAATCTCGGTGGTTATCCCGACCCGGAACGACGCCGACATGCTCGCCGTCTGCCTCGCCGCGCTCGCCCGCCAGACCCGTCCGGCCGACGAAATCGTCGTTGTGGACAACGCCAGCACGGACAACACAGCGGCGGTCTGCGCCGCCGCAGGCGCCCGGCGGGTCTCCGCGGATCTCCCGGGGATTGCAGCCTCCACGGCATTGGGCTTCGATGAAGCCCGGTGCGGGCTGATCGCCAGGCTGGACACGGACTCGATCCCGCCGGCCGACTGGCTGGAACGGGTTGAAACCATCCTCGAGCAGGCCGGTCCGCTGTCCGCAGTGTCCGGACCCGGCGACTTTTACGGCGAAACCCGGTTCGCCAGGTGGGTGGGCACCAGCGTCTACATCCCCGGGTATTTCTGGGCCATCGGCTGGCTGCTGGGCCACCCTCCGCTGTTCGGCTCGAATTTCGCGCTGCGATCCGAGGTCTGGGCGCGGATCCGGGGTTCCGTGCATCGGGGTGTTCCGCCGGTCCACGATGACCTGGACATTTCCTACCAGATCCCGCCCGACGTGAAGGTGATCGCCGACCGCTCGCTGAGGGTGCAGGTCTCCGCGCGGCCGCTGGCGAGCTGGCCCGCCGTCGGACGCCGGCTGTCGATGGCGTGGACGACTTTCGGTGTCGAGTTCAGGCAGGAGGGTCCGTTCCGGCGCCGCGGGCGCCGCCGGCAATGGGAACGCGACCACCCGCGCTAGGCGGGCGTGCGCAGCGCTACGGGGACCGGTACAGGGCGATCAGATCGCGGCTCATCTGGTGTGGCGAGGTCTCACTCGGGCTGTGTCCGCCCCGGTAGACCGCGATGCGCGCGCCGATGGCCTGCGCGAAGCGCCGGTGCAGTACCAGCGGCCAGAGGTCGTGTTCACCGACTGCGACGAACTTTGGCAGCGGCGCCGCGGCCAGCTCGGCCCTCAGATCCGGGGCGTGCTGCATCAGTCCGATGATGTCGCACACGGAGCTCCGGCGGGTGAAGCGGAACCGGTAATTCACGAACCGTATCCGGTTGGGCGGAACGCGCACGACGTTGACGCGGATGGCCCAGATCATCAGCGCCGCGCCGAGCCGCGGCCCGATCAGGCCGCTGAACCGTCCGACGCGCTGGACACCGCGGAAGCTCTGGCCCGGTTCGGGCGGGCAGCTGAGCAGCGTGAGGCTGCGGAATTTTTCCGGGCGCCGGGAGAAGGCCAGCTGGGCGAAGATCGCGGCGAAGGAATACCCGACGACGTGCGCGGGCCCGTCCTCGGCGTCGAGCATGGCGATCAGGTCATTGGTGAACAGCTCGTAGTCGTAGTGGGCGCGGGGAGGCATGAGGTTCTCGGGGCCCGCCGCGGACGATTCGTACTGGCCGGCGATGTCGCAGCTCAGGACGAAGAACCCGGCAGCGGCCAGCTCGGGCAGCATCAGCACAAAATCTTCCTTGGATCCGGTGGCCCCCGGGATCAAGAGGACCCGGGGGTTTCCGGGGCTGCCCATGGAAAGGGTGGCGAGTGTTCCGCTGGGGGCTTCGAAGGTGCCCCGCACGGCGCCGTCGGGCAGGGCGGTCCAGTCAACGTTGTCCAGGGCCGCATCCCTGCGGGCGGCTTCATCGACCAGCGCGGATCCGAACCCCTCAGGTTCCGGTCCGTTCTCTGCGTTGCTGTCGGCAGACACCATGGACTAAACATAGCCCGGTGCCGCTGGGACCGGACCGGATCGGCGCCGCTTAGGCCACTTTGCGCACGAAGGCGTGGAGCCGGCGGTACACCTCCTGCGATTCCGGGTAGCGGAAGTCCTGCTGCCAGGTGTGTTCGGTGTTGGAGCTGTCCCAGCCGTAGATGAGGCTGTCCACGTGGACGGAATGTTCGCGCAGCCGGGCAATGAAGTTCATGTTGGCGGCGAAGAAGAAGTCCCGCTCCGACGTGGTCACAAAGACCGGCGGGAAGCGCGAATCCAGCCATTCGATCGGCGAGAGGAATCCCGCGCCCCTGCGGAGGGCCTCCAGGTGGCCGGCGCCCGAGCCCCGGGCGGCAAACCTGCCGCCCAACCCGCCGAAGCCGCGGCGCAGAACGCCGACACGGCTGCCGGTGCGGTCCCCAGTGCGCTCGCCGGGATGGAAGCCGGGCAGCAGCATACGGATGAAGTTCAAGCTCAGCACGAAGCCCTTTTCGAAGAAGACGGAGAAGTCCACCACGCTGCAGTGCTGGACCAGGCCCTTGAAATCGGATGCTGGTACGGCCGGTGTCAGGCCGTGGTGCCGCGCCAGTTCCGGATGGAAGCTGGCCGCGGTCAGGAGGGCCGCGATCTGCCCGCCGGCGGAGTCGCCGCCCAGCACGATCCGCGATGCATCGCCGCCGTAGCCGGCGATGTTCTGCCGGACCCAGGCCAGCGCTGCATTGGCGTCCGCCAGGACGTGGGCCATCTGGAATCGCGGCGCCTTCCGGTAGTTCACGTTGACCACCACCATGCCGCCCTCGGCCTGGCTCGCGCAATACTTGGTCAGCGAGGCTTTATCTCCCGAAGTCCAGCCGCCGCCATGGAAGTACACGTAGACGGGCAGCGCTCCTGCGGGACTGCCGGCGGGGGAGGGGGTGATGACGTCCAGGCGGTGGGCCCGGATGCCGTCGCCCACAAAATCGATGTCGTGGAAATAGTCGACGCCGGTAATGGGGTCGACGTTGAAGCGGGAGTTCTCGCTGGCCTTGACCGAATGCATCAGCACCCGCCAGGTCCACACCGGAACCCGGCGCAGGAGGTTCCTGGCCTTGCGGGCCAGTACGAAAGTGCCGCCGGGTTGCTGCGCAGAAAGGCGTGGTGAACTCTGAAGAGGCGGCTCGTGGCGCGTTGGCCGGTGGGCCGGTGAGGTCATGGGTCAATTCTATCTGGCACAGCTGTGCTACTGCTGTGAGGGCGGCCTGGCCAGGTATGAGGGCCGGGATGACCGCCGTGCCAGGGCGGGGCGGTTGCCTGGTTCTGCCGGATCAGGGTTTCTCTTCGATGGTGCCGGCGGCCCCGTCAACAGTGACCGTCTGGCCGGTGCGCAGCCTCGTGGTGGCGTCCGGGACGCCCACGACGGCCGGGATGCCGTACTCGCGGGCCACCACGGCACCGTGGGAAATGACTCCTCCCATTTCCATGACGAGGGCACCGGCCGTCATGAACAGCGGCGTCCAGCCGGGGTCCGTGGAGGGGGCCACCAGGATTTCTCCGGGTTCCAGGTGGGCGCCCACCGGATCAAGGATCACCCTGACACGGCCGGTGGCGGTGCCGGCGGAGGCCGGTGTCCCGGCCAGGGCACCGGTTACCGGGGACCTCGCCGTCAAGGCGGCCTCGACGTCGGTCCCGTCGGAGAGCAGCAGCCGGGGGATGCGCCGGCGTCGTAGTTCCGTGTCGTAGAGCCGACGGCGGTCCGTGACGATGCTGTGCAGGTCCGCGCCGCGGAGGCCGACCCGGATCTCGTCGAAGTCCAGGAAAAAGACGTCATCGGCAGCCGCGACAGTGCCGGCCGAGGCCAGGTCCGCGCCGATCCGCAGTAGCTGCCGGTGCATCTCGCTGAGCAGCATCACAATGTAGAACTTGGGCAGTTCGCGCATTCCTGCCAACTGCCGCACGCGGCGCAGGCTCAGTTCCAGGGCCCGTGCGCGCCACGGGCTCCGCGCCCGCGCCTGTTCCACGAGGCTGCGGATCCGGTCCTCCGCATGCTCGGCGGCCCGGGCGAACTGCCGGTCCGGGGCCTGCTCCGGATCCTCGACGCGGAGGTAGTTGGAGATCATGCCGAGGATGTGGTCGGGCTGCTCGGACCACCGCGGCATGCCGAGGTCTATTTCCGCCACGGCGCGGTGGCCGTAGCGGGCGAGGAAGCCGCGCACGCCTGACTGGGCCCGGGGCGGCAGCCGGCCGGCGAGATATGCGGCGGCCAACTCCCCGGGCCGTTTTGCCAGGAACTCCGCGCGCGACACCGGGTCGTCGCCGATGGAGGCGGCGAGCTGCCAGAGTTCCAGGTCCATTTCGGTGGTGATGTTGTGGGGGAGCCCGCGCAGCACTGCTTCCAGGTCACGGGGCTGCGCGATGCCGCGCAGCAGCCGGCGGGCCACGGCCAGCATGATGTAGCCAACGGACGGGCCCGGCAGCGTGGCCTGGATCAGCCCGTTGATTGTCCGGCCGACTATCTGCTCGGTGTAGTCGAGCCGGAGGGCGGAGCTGGCGGGTTCAGCCAGGACCATGTCGGATTCGAGTTGCTTCCCGTAGGCCATCGCGCGGCGCAGCTCAGCGGCGGGCCGAAAGGCGGGCCGGACCATGGCCGGAAGGAGCCCCGCGATGAGACCGAGGGTGGCTGTCTGCTCGGTGCTGCCTTTGCGTTGGGGCGGTTGCCGGCGGCTGCGCTTTTTCCCGGCTTTGCGGACGGATTCCCGCAACGGGCGATCGATGATGCCGAACCTCGGATCCTCGAGCAGCGCCGGAAGCACGGCCCCGGAGCGGCCGTCCGCCAGGGGAAGGACCCGCAGCAAATAACCCCGGCCGGCCTTGCTGCGGACCACGGCCGTCAGATCCACGTACATCCGCAGGCCGGGGTTGACGTACCGCCACGGACCCTTGCTGTTGCGCATCGCCCCAAGGACGGCCAGCCCCATCGGCGTGATCGGCCGGGTCAGCCCCTGGAACAGGGTGCCGCACAGGTACACCCGGGTGGGGGCCGCGGCGCCGGCTGCGGCGTCTTCGGGCGCGGGCTCCGGCAGCGGATACAGCGTGGTGATCGGGCGGGACTGGGTGACCCAGATCTTGCCGCCTGGTTCGATGGCCCATTCGATGTCCTGCGGCGCTCCGAAGAGACGCTGGACCCCGTCCCCCAGCGCGGTGAGTTCCTGGAGCTGGGGGCCGCTCATGCTCGGCCGCCGGCCGGGTTCCGCCGCTCCCGGGGTGCTCCGCGTGACCCGGGCTGACGCCGTCTCCAGCACGAACTGGTCCGGGTTGACCGCGCCCGAGACCACGGCCTGACCCGCACCGGGGCTCGCGTTGATCACCGTTTCCGTCCGGGTCCCGGTGACGGGATTTGCGGTGAAGAGAACTCCCGCCGTGGCGGCGTCGACCATGACCTGGACGACGACGGCGAGCCCGACGTCCCGGTTGCTGACCCCGTTGGCGGAGCGGTACGCCACCGCCCGCTCGCTCCACAGCGACGCCCAGCAGCGACGGACTGCCTCGACCACCGCGTCCGCGCCCGTGACATCGAGGAAAGAGTCCTGTTGGCCCGCGAAACTGGCGAAGGGCAGGTCCTCTGCCGTGGCCGAGGACCGGACCGCCACCGCCACGCCGCCCATTTCCTCGTAGGTTTCACGGACCGCAGCATCCACCCCGGGTGGGATCGGCGACTCCTCGATCAGCCTCCTGGCCCGCGCGGCAACCGGGCTGAGTTCCCCCGGGACCGGGTCTGCCGGGCCCGAAGCCGCCGCCGCCCGGGACCCGATCGCGTCGAGTTCGGCGGCGAGGGCGGCGAGCCCGGGCGGTGCCGCCAGATCGTAGGCAACGGTTGTCAGGCAGAACCCGCGCGGCACCGGCAACCCGGCCGCCACCAGCTTGCCGAGGTTCAGGGCTTTGCCGCCCACCAGCCGCAAGGGTGCAGCGCCGGTCCCGCGGAGGTCCAGCACCAGAGGTTCTGCGGCACTGTGTCCTTCTGCCCTGGGTTCGTCGGCCTTGGTTGCAGAGTCCATGGCGGGCAGCTACGGGATGTCCGTTGAAGCGCCGGTGTCCTCCCACATCACGTCCAGGTTGCGGAACACCGGCGGCCCGTCGCAGAGGGCCGCCATCCTGGCGGCGAAGTCGGAGGTCTCCGGCCGGCCGGAGTTCTCCATGGCCGAATCATAGGTGTCGAATTCGACAATGGTGAGATACGTTCCGGGGCGGTCGCGGTCCGCTGTGGCCATGATCCGGCGGAAGGTGGGAGCGGTGCTTCCTTCGGTCCTGGACGGCCGGCCCAGGGCTTCAATTTCCTCGATGCGGGCGGTCTGGAATTCGATGATCTGCACGAACCTGGCCATGACGCTCCTCGACGGCGGCGGATGCTGATGCGCTTCACGCTAGACCTCCCGCCTTAGCAGGACAAGAGCCAGAACGCGGGCTGGTACTGGAGCCCGCGCAACTTCCCTGCCCCGCCGGCGTCGGGCGTTCTGTCAGGGGGTCAGCAGGACCTTGATGGCGCGGCGTTCGTCCATGGCCCGGTAGGCCTCCGGCGCGTCCTCCAGCGGCATCACCACGTCGAAGACCCGCCCAGGGTTGATGGTGCCGTCGAGGACGTCCGCGAGCAGTTCCGGGATGTAGGTCCGGGCCGGGGCCATGCCGCCGCCGATGGAGATGTTCGTGTCGAAGAGGTAGCGCAGCGGGACCTCGCTGCCGCCGGTGGGGACGCCGACGAAGCCCACCGCGCCGCCCGGGCGGGTGCTGTGCAACGCCTGTTCCATGGATTCCTTGGTTCCGACACACTCAAGAACGGAATCGGCCAGCACTCCGCCGAGGAGTTCGCGGACCCCGGCGACGCCCTCGTCCCCGCGTTCTTCCACGATGTCGGTGGCACCGAATTCGCGGGCGATCGCCTGCCGGTCCGCATGGCGGGACATCGCGATGATCCGTTCCGCACCGAGGCGCTTGGCTGCCAGCACGCCGCAGAGCCCGACGGCGCCGTCGCCCACCACTACGACGGTCCGGCCGGGGCCGGCTTTGGCGGCAAGGGCAGCGTGGTGGCCGGTGGCCATCACGTCGGACAGGGTCAGCAGGCTCTTGCGGAGGGCGTCATCCGGCTCCGT
>CALMVY010000154.1 GCA_937873245.1 uncultured Arthrobacter sp.
GCCGACAGGAACGGAGCGAAGGCGCGGGCGACGACGAGAGGCCCGAGGAAGTTCGTCTCGACGTTCCTGCGGATCTCCTCGTCCGTGTGGGTGAGGATCCCGGCACTGGGGACCGCCGCGCCGGCGTTGTTGATCAGCACGGTCACATCCGGTGCCGCCTCGACCGCTGCCTGGATGGAGGCGGAGTCGGTGACGTCCAGGGCGAGCGGGACGATGCGTTCGTCGTTCCAAGTGCGGGGGGTGCGGGCGGAGGCATAAACCTTTGCAGCACCCCTGGCGAGGGCTTCGTGCACGAACTGCGTGCCGATTCCGCCGTTGGCTCCGGTGACGAGGACGACAGCTCCGTTGAGTGAGGGCATGAGTGTTTCTTCTTTCTGATCGGTGCGGGGTATGTAAGGTCGGTGGCGGACGGCTTGCGGCAGACGATTAGGCGTGTGCCAGGGTGGGGTAGTCGATGTACCCGGCCGCACCGCCGCCGTACAGTGGCAGAATGAACGAAGGAACATTCGAAGCCACACAGTAGTGACTACACTCATAACTGAGTGCAGTCAGAATCTATTCCGGAGGATCCATCATGTCTCTCGCAGCCCAGCCGATCGGACGGCGCGAGCGGAACAAGCAGCAGAAGCTGGACCGCATCACGGCCGCGGCCAGCGAGCTGTTGGCCGAACACGGCATCGAGGACGTCACGACCCAGCAGATCGCCGACAAGGCGGACATCGGCACCGGGACCCTGTTCCTTTATGCCAAGACCAAAGGCGAGCTGCTGCTGCTCGTGCAGAACGCCCACTACGCCGACGCGCTTGAGCAGGGTCGGGCTGATGCTGCAACCACCCCGGATCCCCTCGATGCGGTGCTGGCAATCGTGCGGCCGATCGTGGAATGCAACCGCGTCCAGGTTGACAACGGTCGCACGTACCTGCGGGAGATGGTCTTCGGTGACCCCACGGAGCCCCGGCACGCTGAAGCCCTCTCCATCGTCGCGCAGACGGAGGAGGCCATCGCTACCGTGCTGGGCAGGCACGAGCTGTTCAGCGCTGGTGATGCCGCAACGACGGCACACGTTGTCACCGCCGTTATGTTCCTCAGCATGGCGGCGAGCGTGAACGCCGCATCGAGCATTGACGACATTGTGCAGGACATCCGGAACCAGGTGGGCGTGCTGCTGTCTCGCTGACGCCTCCGACGACGTCCGACGGCGGTACTCCCGTGATGGCTCTCGCGAGGCGCCCGAGGCGTTATCGGCTAGCTCGCCGGCACGTCGATCAGCACCTTGCCGGTGATGCTCTCTTCCACCGCCGCGTGGGCCGCAGACGTATTAGCCAGGTTAAAGCGATGCAGCGGCAGGCCAGCGGCCTCTCCCACCGGAAGGGCGCCGTCGGCGATGGCCGCATTGATGTCCTCGGCGGCGTCGTGCACCGCCGCCATGCCAACGGTGTAGAGCAGGACGAACTGGTAGCGGACGTTGAGGCTGAAGTGCCTGCGCACGTCCAGGGTCACCTGATCGCCGCCGTTGTTGGCGTAGACCGCAATGGAGCCGCGGTTGCGGATTACTGCCAGGTCGAGCTCCGCGTTATGGGCGGGCGCCACCTCCACGATCTGGTCGACGCCCGCGGGAGCGATCCGGCGGATCTCCGCGGCCGCGTGGCTTTCCCGGTAATTGATGACGTGATCGGCTCCGGCGGCCGTGGCCAGCGCAGCCTTCGCCGGTCCACTCACGGTCGTGATCACAACGGCGCCGGCCCACTTGGCGAGCTGGATCGCCGCATGGCCCACGGCGCCGGCCCCTCCAGCAACGAGAACTACCTTGCCGTCCAAGGCTCCCGGGCGCAGCCGCCGCGGGCCGTCCTCGGCGATGGTCAGGGCTCTGTGGGCGGTGATCGCCGGAACGCCCAGGCTTGCGCCGAGGTCGAACCCGGCATTCTCTGGCAGCGGAAAGACCCGCTCGGCCGGCAGGACGGCGAACTCTTGGGCTGTCCCGCCGTCGGCGCGCTGGTAGGCGGCCAAGGCCACCCAGACCCTGTCACCGATCCGGAGATGCTCGACGCCGGGTCCGACGGCGTCCACTGTTCCGGCGCCGTCCTGGTTCGGCACGACCTCCGCGAAGGGCAGGGGCTCGCCCGGTCCGGCGCCGCGGCGCGACTTCCAGTCGGTGGGGTTGACCGCAGAGACCATGATCCGCACACGCACCTCCCCGGGCCCCGGGTCGCGGATCTCGCGGTCGACGAGTTCGAGAACAGACGGATCACCGGTGGCACGGTACACGATTGCTTTCATACTCAGACCTAACGCCGGCCGGGACCTAAAATTCCCGCCGTGCCGCGGTAAACTGGACCGATCATGGTCGGTGCCCTGCTCCGCATTTTGGCCTGGTTCGTCATCCTGGCGGCCCTCCTCTCGGGTTGCGCGCCGTCCATCAGACTCGATGAGGCCAGCGCCGATCCATCGATCCAGACCTCCTCGGTCCCTCCGGCCGCCGGCAATGAATTCGCCGCTCCTCACCGGCCCCAGTCCCCCACCCCGACGCCGGTTTCCACGCCGCCGCCGGCGCCCAAGCCGTTCGCCCTCAACCTCTACCAGGAGGGGGACTTCGTGCGGCAGTACACCTTCGAGTGGTGTGTGGCGGCGAGCATCCAGATGATGCACAACCTCATCGACGACACCGGCGCCGGCACGTGGACAGACCGCGTCCAGCAGGGCGAGCTCTGGGAGATGGCCCGGGCACGGTCTTTCAACTCGTTCAACGGTGCCAACCCCTTGGGTTGGGCGGAGGTGCTGACCGAGGTCGGGATGGGGCCGTACGCCGTCGTGAGCATCGCCGACTATCAGGAGGCGCTGCAGACGGCGGCGCGCGCCATTGCCGACACGGGCCGGCCGGTCGGGCTGGTCATGTGGCGCGGCCGGCATGTATGGGTGATGAGCGGTTTCGAGTCACTCGGCGATCCTGACCAGTTCCCGGAGTTCCCGGTCACCGGCATCCGTGTCCAGGATCCGCTCTACCCGTACGGCGATGACCGGTGGGGACCGTCTCCCGAGCCCAATGCCCTGCTCACCCCCGAACAGTTGGCGACGCAGTTCGTCGTCCGCGAGCCGCGACGCTGGAGCAGCGCTATGCCGACCGGCTACATGCTGGTGCTGCCGATCGCCGAGGCCTGATCCGCCCTTGATGGTCGCAGACCAAACACCCGAGGAGGTCACCATGACGGTCGCTTTCAACCACACCATCGTCTACGCAACGGACAAGCACCATTCGGCGGAGTTCACGGCCAATGTGCTCGGACTGCCGAAACCCCAAGCCATGTGGTCGTTCATGACCGTGGCCCTCGACCACGGAGTGGCCCTCGATTTCGCCACGGCAGACGGGCCCATCTCCCCGCAGCACTACGCCTTCCTGGTCAGTGAGGAGGACTTTGACGGGATCTTCGCAAGGATTCAGGACCAGGGCATCCCCTGCTGGGCAGACCCGGGACGGTCCCGCCCGCAGCAGATCAACACCAACGACGGCGGACGCGGCGTCTACTTCGACGGTCCTGACGGGCACTTCCTCGAAGCAATCACGCGTCCGTACGGATCGGCTGCTGCTTGAAGGCCCGGATAAGCTGACGGCCGCCCTGGCACCTCGCCCCACCCTCCGGGAGCGGAGGCCCGCTGCATACGCCGCCTTGAACCTTCGGCCCGTATCTTCATTCAGCGGTGCCCGTCTCTGCGGCGTACGCGGTGGCTTGGGCCCGCACCTGGCGGATGTAGGGATTGGACTGGTTGTAGGAGTAGATGGCGTTGGTCCATCCTTGGGCGGTGGTCAGGTCACGGCCGTTGGCGCACAGGTAGGTGGCCGCGCTGAGGGCGGCGTCGTCGATATTGGATGGGTCCGCTGTTCCGTCCCCGTTTCCGTCCCGCCCTGCAAGCTGCCAGGTGGAGGGAATGAACTGCATGGGTCCGACGGCGTGGTCCCAGCGGGAGTCGCCGTCCAGGGCGCCCGCGTCCGTGTCGGCGATGGCGGCGAATCCGTTGCCATCGAGGCTCGGGCCCACAATCGGGCCGGTCGCCTGACCTAAGGTGTTGAGGCTGCCGCCTCCGTAAGTTCCGTGCGCTGATTCGACGGAGCCGACAGCCGCCACGGTGTTCCAGCCGATCCCGCACATCGGGGCGGATTCGTTGGCCGTGGCTGCCGCAGCAACATAGGCCCGGAGCGCGCGGGCAGGGATCCCGGTCTGCGCGGCAGCCCTGATGAGCCACTGGGCGTCCGGGCTCGGGGTCACGTTCACGGCGGTGGTGATGCCGGTGGACAACATTTCAAGTTTCGCCCCCGCTCGCGGGGGCGCAGCAAGGGACCCGATGGCGTCTGCGCCGGGCGGCCGGGTTGCCCAGAACGAGAATCCGTTGATGAGCGAAACCGCGAACAGGGTGAAAATCAGAAGGCGTTTTAGACGGAGCACCGACTAATCAAACCATCCCAGCTCCGTGATCATTGCTGATGAAACGGTTCTCTCGAGCGGGTGGTTAGGCTGGGTAGATGGCGACAGTTATTCTCGTGCGGCACGGCCGCACCACAGCCAATGCCGCTGGACTGCTGGCCGGTCGGGCCGTCGGCGTCAGCCTGGACGGGATCGGGCGCGAGCAGGCGGCTCTGACCGGAGACCGGCTCGCGGCCGTACCCGTAGTCGGGGTGGTGTCGAGCCCTCTTGAGCGTTGCCAGCAGACCGCCCGGCTCATCCTCGATCGCCAGGCCGGCACGCCGTACGCGCCGGTCGATTTCGATCTCACCGAGTGCGACTACGGCCAGTGGCAGGGCCGCACGCTCAGCGATCTCGCGACCGAGGATTTGTGGCCGGTTGTACAGTCGCAACCGTCCGCCGTCGTCTTTCCCGGCGGTGAATCCATGGCCGCGATGCAGGCCCGGTCGGTGGCGGCGATTAGACGTCACGATGCAGCCTTCGAAGCCGAGCACGGGCCAAGGGCTGTGTGGGTGGCGGTGAGTCACGGTGACATCATCAAGTCAATCCTCGCCGACGCGCTCGGCATGCACCTTGACCTGTTCCAGCGGATTCACGTAGGGCCCGCCTCCGTATCGATCGTGCGCTACGGCGATAGCCGGCCAAGCGTCTACGCGACCAACACCGACGCGGGTGATCTTTCGTGGCTGTCGAACGGCGTCCACGCCGGCGATGCGCCGGTGGGCGGCGGTGCAGGGCAACAGGCGCCATGAACCTCTTGTGCCTAAAATACTGACATGCCTACACGTGTTCACGAGTTTGCCTGGCCTGATCGGGTCGTCGTTGGCACCATTGGTCTTCCGGGGGCGCGCACGTTCTACCTGCAGGTGCGCGCAGGGACGCAGATCGTAAGTATTGCCCTGGAGAAGCAGCAGTCGGCACTGCTCGCGGAGAAGATCGACGAGATTCTCGACCAGCTCATCACCATCGAGGGAAACCCCTTCAGCGTTCCGACGAGTACTCCCATTGAACTTGTCGACAATGACCAGCTCGAGGCCGTCCAGGAGCAGTTTCGCACCGGCGCCATCAGCTTAGGGTGGGACCCCACCACGGCCCAGGTCGTAATAGAGGCCTACCCCATCACCGATGTCGATGCCGAAGACAACGACGAATCGCTTGATCAGGACGGCGCTGACGGGCCCGAAATGCTGCTGGTGCGAATGCCGGTCGGCACCGCCCGCGCATTCGCCAAGCGCACCCGGGAGATCGTGGGCGCCGGGCGTCCGACGTGCCCGCTCTGCGGTTACCCCATGGACGCCGACGGGCACATCTGCACCCTTCCCGAGGTCTGATGCCGGCGCCGGACCTAGTGAGCGCCGAGCTGACGCTCACCGGCCGCATCACGACGGCTTCAAACGCTACGTTCCTGGGCAGCATCGGCGACGTGGTGGTCGTCTATAAACCGATAGCAGGCGAAAGTCCGCTGTGGGATTTTCCCGACGGCGCCCTGGCTCACCGGGAGGTGGCCGCCTACCTCGTCTCGCAGGCCTTCGGCTGGGACGTCGTGCCGCGCACCTGGCTGCGCGATGGTCCGATGGGCGAAGGAATGGTGCAGCTCTGGCAGGAGCCAGACCCCGCCCAAAGCGCCGTGAACCTGGTCGCGACGGACCACGTGCCGGAGACGGGCTGGAAACACGTGCTCGAGGGCCGAGATGAGAACGGACGGATGGTCGCCCTCGTTCACGAAGACTCGACAGCGCTCAGACGCATGGCGGTGTTCGACATCATCGTCAACAACGCCGACCGCAAAGGCGACCACATTCTTGCCATGGCCGACGGCCACCGGCACGGCGTGGACCATGGGCTCACGTTTCATCGTGACCACAAGCTGCGCACGGTGCTGTGGGGATGGCTGGGAGAAGCACTGACCGCCGAGGAACTTGACGGCATAGATCGTGTCAACGAAGGACTGCACGGTGGGCTGGGCGGAAACCTGGCGGACTTGCTCAGCGCCGAAGAAATCGCATCGCTCGCCACGCGCTGCGCCCGGTTGCGCGTGGCAGAGCGGTTTCCGGCTCCGAGCGGTGAGATGCCGGCGGTGCCCTGGCCGCTGTTCTAAGCGTGGACACTGTCCACACCCCCAGTTCTCCCCACCAGAGGCCTCCACCGAATTGCCGCACCCCGCATCGACAGGGCGCGGCGCTTCTGCGCCCTGAAAAACTTGGTCCTGCTGGAGAGGGCTGGAGGCTACGCTCGTCAGCCGCAGTACTACATTGAGATCTGCTGGACCGCGCCCGGTATGAACCCCAGAGTGTTGATCAATGCCAGCGTGGCTATGCCATATCCAACGACCAGGGCAGTAATGGCTAGCCCGCGGCCTCGTTCGCCTCTCAGAGGGATCTGATTGAGGGCAACGTGTCCGGCCCCCACTGCAAATACAGCGAGAACCGCGACGCCGAATACCCAGAATCCTGATGCAGCGATGACGGCGAAAACGATGGCCGCGACTGCCAGTTTGTTGAGTCGGCCAGTTGATTTGCTAGCCGGGACTACAGGCCTACTCATTTCGGTTCCCCCAACCTCGTAGTACAAGGGAGTCTAGCTGGCTGCGCCCGCAGGCAGAACGGACCTGAAACGTTCCGTTTCGGGAATCTGAAAGGGGACGTCAGGCAAGCATGCCGAACGGCCGTGGACTCCACCCCGGCGTCTTCGCTCTCGCCAACGGCCTGGCCAAGGACGGGAGACTCAGCGCCGAGGACTGGTCATCCTGGCGAAGCGCGAACGATCACTACGACGCCGCATACGCGGACCCCTCCACTGTGGACAGATCAGTCTACGACCGTGCAGTCAACCCGTCAGCCCAGTCCTGGTTCAAGCGCACAGCCACGCATCTGCTGACTGGAGTGCAGTTCTACACGGATCTTCTACACCGATATGACGTCAGCTGGCGGGTGCTCTATTCGGACAATCCAGGAAGGGTTCTTTACGAGGACGAAGTCCAGATCGTCGTCGCACCTCATTAGGGCTGCGACCCACGGGACAGCTGGCAGCGCGACTGGCGCCATCCAGGGGTCACGATGGGGGGCCCGGAAGCGCACGCGACCAGTTCAGCGCCCATCGGGCAGCCTTGATCTGAGCTCTTCCGCACGGGAAACGATGGCCTGACGCTGGTCCCGGGTGAATCTTCTGGCCTGCATGTCGAGGACTGCCCGGCTGCCATGTACTCCCACACCCAACAGTTGACCCACGCTACGGATTGCTTCGTCCGCGTCCTCTGAATCCTCAATCACCTGGAAGACCTCATCGCGCCGGTCCACCGCCTGCTCCAGGGCCTCGACGATCATCAATTCATCCCTCGTCCGCCGCTCATCCTCATCCATGCCGCGATTCTTGCACGACCGACAGTCTTTCGGGCACTTCCGTCCAGTTTGGGGATCCCTGAAAGGGACAGCTTCAGCGTTTTCGCCGAATTGGAGTTGGTATGGCATGCGCTTTCACCGCCGACCGCGTCGCGTTCGTCGGTGCGTTCATATTCCGTCTAGCCGGGGGCCTGGTGCCTCTCGGTGAGCCTGGTGGGGGCGATGAACTTGCACAACGGCATGAGCAGCAGCGAGGCGTCGAGCACGTCGGTGTCGTAGTGCTGGACAAACGCGTGGCGTCCTGGATGCCAGCCGCGTGCGTTGATCTGTCGGTAGATGCTGTCGCGTACGGTCATCCAGCGCAGGAGGTCGGCGGGCAGGCCACGTTGGAGAGCGATCCGGATGGCACGATCGATCGCGACCCAGCTCATCAACCGGGAGCGGGTGAAGTTCCGCCGGCCGCTGCGGGTTTCCCAGATGCCTTCATCGGGTTGGTCCCAATGCTCGAACAGCCAGTCGAGAACACGGGTGATGTCGTCCCAGCCTTCCTGGTAGATGGGAAGCCCGCCCTCGTGACACAGGTAGAGCGTGTCCATCAGTTCGCCGTAGATGTAGAGCTGCCGCTGGCGCGCCGCGCCGTTTCCGATCCGGACCGGCGCCGAGTCCCGGTAGCCCCGCAGATGGCCGAGCTCCACTTCAGTCAGGTCCTCGCGGCCGTCAATGCCGTACATGATCTGCAGTGGACCCGACTCGCGGTCGGCGCCATGCCGGACGCGGTCCTGCAGCCGGGCCATGAACGCGGCGGCTTCATCAGTGAAGCCGATCCTCAGCAGCGCGTACACGGAGAAGGCGGCGTCGCGCATCCAGGTGTACCGGTAATCCCAGTTGCGGGTTCCGCCGACCACCTCCGGCAGGCTGGTGGTGGGCGCAGCTACGATCGCTCCTGTGGGCGCGTAGGTCAGCAGTTTCAGCGTCAGCGCGGAACGGTGCACCATCTCCCGCCAGCGGCCGGCGTAGCTCGACCTTCCTAGCCAGCGCCGCCAGAATGCCACCGTCGCATCGAACGCGGCCGCGGCTTCCGCGGATGAGCACGGCGGTGTCCGGCAGATACAGCTGCTTCGAGACCCAGCCGATCTCTGCCGGGGCGACGCGGAAGCGACCGCCGCGGTCGGCGTCCAGGAGCGCGGCAAACACGCTGGGCGAGTCGAAACCGCGGGCAACAGTACCAGTCGATCGTACTGTCGGTCCCGACGAGGGCCACGGTGTGCAGGTCGCCGATGAGTCCATGTTCAGCTATCGGCAGGTACTCCGTTCGAGCACTTTCAGCAGGCATGGCCGCGGTCCTCGTGTTTACGGCACCAGAACGAGCTTGCCCTTGGACGCCGACGTCTCGAGCAGTTCGTGGGCGCGTCGGGCCTCCGACAGCGGTAGTCGCTCGGCCACGACGGGGTGGATCTTATCTGCCGCGAGCAGCTCGAGCAGTGTCGCGAAGTCCTCCCTGAACCACTCGAGGTGCCGCGGTCCACCACCGACCACT
>CALMVY010000155.1 GCA_937873245.1 uncultured Arthrobacter sp.
GGTGATCTCGGCGCGGAACTGCGCCAGCGGCCGGCTGATCGAATAGCCCAGTTCGGCACCCAGTTCCCCAAGTTCCGTGGCGAGCTGTTCCTTGATCGCATGAAAATCGCGCTGTTCCATCGGCGGCAGGAACGCGCGCGCCAGACACAGGTAGAATTCCGCGTGTTCCGTAAACCGTCTGGATGGCTGGTTCATGGCCGTTCCGTCCCCGGGTCAGTCCTTGTGGGTCGGCGCGGCGTCGAGATGGAGAAATTTCTCGCCTACCGCGTAGATCGTGAACATCAGGAACAAACCGGTCAGCGAGATCGCCCATTCCGCCAGCGACGGCGTGTAGGCGATGAGATCCGGGGCCCACGCGCCCTTGAAGACGGGTACCCGCTGGCCGCCGACGACGTAATGGTAAAAGATGATGAACATGGCGACGCTGCCCAGGACCGCCGAGGCCACCTGCCATTTGGGCTGGAGCTGCAGGCTGGGTGTCATCATGGCGATGAAGGGCAACACCAGCCCGATCCAGAAGGCAAAGTGCCACAACGGCGATCGGAGCATGTCGTGGTAGACCTGGAAGCCGTCGAGGTTCGACCACAGGCCGGTGATGGTGCGATCGACGACCATCAGGATGCCGAGGCCGAGCAGGGTGGCGAAGATTTTCGGCAACGCCGCTTCCGAGGCCAGCGTGCGCAGGTCCTTGGGCATGTTTTCGCGCTTGAAGCCGTAGGCGAAGTAGGTGAAGAACACCGTCAACGCGGCCCCGCTCAAGGCGGACATGAACAGGAAGTTGACCGAAATCATGCCGTCGTACCACAGCGGACGCATGGTCATCGCCGCCGAAGGCGTTGGAGGTCAGGTACACGGTGAAGACGAAGGTGGTCATGACCGCATTGAAGGCGGCCGATCCCCAGTCCCAGGCAGCCCAGGCGAGGATGCGGCCCTTGTGGGAGACCGGGCTTCCGGATTCCAGTTCCGAGGCGGGACGCATGGCCTCTGGGGCGGCGGCGGTGTTCATAGCTCGAATATTATCCGCAGCGGGTGCACGGCCCGTCACACCTGCGGAAAGAATTTGTCCACGCTTGGTAAACTGTCCGGACCGAACCTAACCAATGCCCCGCCTGCTCCAACTTTTGACAATCGAATTCCTGACGTTGCGGAGATACCAGTGATCACAGTCCTTGCCGTGCACTTTGCGGTGGCTGCTGTGGCGCCGTTTCTCTTCCGAAAATTCGGCCGGAATTCGTTTTACGCCCTCGCGGCGGTGCCGGCGGCCTCGTTCGTCTGGCTGATCCTCCAGCACGGCGCCGTCTACTCCGACGCCGGCGAAAACCAGACCAGCACTGTCAGCGCTGCCGGCACCGGCGTGTCTGAAGTCCTCCCGTGGATCCCCGAGCTGCAGATTGAGCTCGCTTTCCGGATGGACGCCCTGGCCTGGGTCATGTCCCTGCTGGTCCTCGGCGTCGGAGCGCTGGTCCTGGTCTATTGCGCCGGGTATTTCAAGGACAAGGACGACTACCTCGGCGGATTTGGTGCGCAGCTGCTGGCCTTCGCCGGCGCCATGTTCGGCCTGGTGACGGCCGATGACCTGCTCCTGATGTTCATCTTCTGGGAACTGACCACCGTCTTGTCCTACCTGCTGATCGGCTACGCCCGGACTCGACTGTCGGCCCGGCGCTCCGCGTTGCAGGCCCTCGTGGTGACCACCGCCGGCGGCCTGGCCATGCTGGTGGGCCTGATCATCCTGGGCTTCAATGCCGGGACCTACCGGATTTCCGCCATCCTCGAGCAGTCGCCGGCCCTTGTCACGGGGCCCGCCGCCGGAGCCGTGGCAGCCGCCGTCGTTCTCATCCTGATCGGCGCAATCACCAAATCCGCGCTGGTTCCCTTCCACTTCTGGCTCCCCGGCGCCATGGCGGCGCCCACTCCGGTGAGCGCCTACCTGCACGCCGCGGCCATGGTGAAGGCCGGTATTTACCTTGTGGCGCGGCTGGCGCCCGGATTCGCGGACACCCCGTACTGGCTGCCGGTGGTGCTTGGCCTGGGCCTGGCCACCATGCTGGTCGGCGGTTACCGGGCGCTGCGGCAGACGGACATCAAACTCATCCTGGCGTACGGCACGGTCAGCCAGCTCGGCTTCCTGACTATGGTGGTGGGGCTTGGAGCACCCGACGCGGCCCTCGCGGGTCTCGCCCTGCTCCTCGCGCACGGGCTCTTCAAGGCCACGCTCTTCCTGGTGGTGGGCATCATTGACCACCAGGCCGGGACCCGTGACATCCGCAAGCTCTCCGGCGTCTACCGGTCCTCCCGTGCCCTCGCGATCGTGGCCGCGATCGGCGCCGCCTCGATGGCCGGCATCCCGCCACTGGCCGGCTTCGTCGCGAAAGAATCGGTCTTCACCGCCTTCGTCCACTACGCCTCGGACCCCGCCGCCGGCCTGTGGGGGCCGATCGTCCTGGCCGGTCTGGTCCTGGGGTCCATCCTGACCTTTGCGTACAGTGCACGGTTCATGTGGGGCGCCTTCGCCGTCAAGCCCGGCGTCGAGACCACGCCCTTCAAGCCGATCAAACCCGCCTTCCTGGCGGCCCCCGCCATCCTGAGCCTGCTGACCGTCGTCTATGGACTGTGGCCGGCGCCGGTGGACGGCTGGATCCAGCCGTACGCGGCTCTGTTCGTGCCGGAGGGCGAGGACCCGGCGGCCGCCGGGTACCTGGCGCTGTGGCACGGCCTGACCCCCGCCCTGGGGCTGACCGCCATCACCTTCGCGCTGGGCCTGGCCATGTTCTATGGCCGCAACGCCGTCGCCCGGCTCCAAGGGCTGGTTCCGGGCTGGATCGACGGCGACCGCACCTACCAGCTGACCATCGGCGCCCTCGACGACGTGGCAGTCTGGATTACCGGGCGGACCCAGCGCGGTTCGCTGTACTTCTACCTGTCCGTCATCCTGACCGTGGCGTTCGTCCTGCCGCTCACCGCCCTGGTGCTGGCCAACAAGCCGCTGCCCGGGGACCTTTACTTCATCGATCCGAACGCCCCGCTGCAGATTGTCGTGGGCACCGGAATCGTGATCGGCGCGCTGGCCGCCGTGCGCGCCAACAAGCGCTTCCTGGCTGTCCTCATGGTGTCCGTCACCGGCTACGGGATCGCTTTGATGTTCGCGCTGCAGGGCGCCCCGGACCTCGCGCTGACCCAGATGCTGGTGGAGACCATCATCCTGGTGGCTTTCGTCCTGGCCATGCGCAGCCTCCCGGCGGAGCTGCGGGACCGCACGGGCGGACGGTACCGCGTGGTCCGCGTGATCATCGGGGCGGCTTTCGGCATCACGATGGTGTTCGCCGCCATCTACGCCCTCGGCGCCCGGGTGGCGGCGCCCGTTTCGCTCGAATTCCCGCAGCTGGCCTACGAGGGAGGTGGCGGGCTGAACATCGTCAACGTGACCCTCGTGGACATCCGGGCCTGGGACACCTTCGGCGAGATTTCCGTGCTGGCACTGGCGGCCACCGGCGTCGCCAGCCTCATCTTCGTCCGGGGCCGCGGTGACCGTAGCCCGGCGTCGTCGAGTGTCGCCGAGGGCACCGTCGGACGCCGGAAGCCCGGTGCCGCCGGCCGGGGCAACACCCGCGACGACGCCGCGCTGGCCATGAGCCGCCGTTTTGCCGCCTCCAGCCGCGACGCGTGGCTCGTGGCGGGGCGTACCCTGGCGCCGGAACGGCGCTCGATCATCTTCGAGGTGGTCACGCGGCTGATCTTCCACTCGATGATCGTCTTCTCGATCTACCTCCTGCTCGCGGGGCACAACCTCCCCGGCGGCGGCTTCGCCGGCGGTCTCACCGCCGGGCTCGCACTCACCATCCGCTACCTGGCCGGCGGCCGTTTCGAGCTGCGCGAAGCCACCCCGGTCAGTGCAGGGGCACTGCTGGGCATCGGCCTCGCGACAGCCGCGGCCTCCGGCGTGGCGCCGCTGCTGCTGGGCGGCCAGGTGTTCCAAAGCGCCATCCTCGAGTTCTGGCTGCCGGTCTTTGGCGACGTCAAGTTCGTCACCTCCACCATCTTCGACATCGGCGTGTACATCGTGGTCGTCGGGCTGGCACTGGATGTCCTGCGCAGCCTGGGCGCCGAGATCGACGAGCATTTCGAGGAGCACCCGGCGGAACCGTCCGAGGACCAGGAAGCCGGCGACGTCCCGGCCGAAACCACAGGTAAGGGAAAAGCATGAGCGTCAACCTGACCCTGCTGACGGTCATGGGGGCACTGTATGCCTGCGGCATCTACCTGATCCTTGAGCGCAGCCTCACCCGGGTCCTGCTGGGCCTGATGATGCTCTCCAACGCCACCAACCTGCTGATCCTCACTACCGGCGGCTACGCGGGCCTGGCGCCGTTGTTCAGCAAGGACACCGATCCCGGGGAGTACAACGACCCCCTGCCGCAGGCACTGATCCTCACATCGATCGTGATCTCCTTCGCCGTCACGGCGTTTATGCTCGGCATCATCTACCGCACCTGGGTGCTGGCCCGCCAGGATGAAATCCAGGACGACGCCGAGGACCGCCGCGTCGCCAAGACCCCCAGCTTCGACGCAGAGGACGACTCCGTGATTCCGGTGGAGACCTCCGAGTTCCCGCTGACCATGATCGGCTCAGGCGGCCAGTCCGTCTCCGACGCCCCCGACGGCGCCGATGCCACGGTCAAGGTGGCCGACCGAAAGCTGGACGCCGAGGAAGCCGCCTCGGAGGAACAACCCGGCTCCCTCAACGTGAAACAACCCAAGCAGGAAGGAGGCGGACAATGAACATTGCCAGTTTCGCCCCGCTCGCCGTCCTCCTTCCCATCCTCGGCGCCGCCCTGACCTTCCTGCTGATCCGGCACTCGCGGGCCCAGCGGACCGTGAGCATCGCGGTCCTGTCCGTGACGCTGCTGCTCGAGTGCTGGCTGCTGGCCTCGGTCTGGGACGGCGGCACCGCGGCGGTGAACATCGGCGGCTGGCTCCCGCCATGGGGCATTGTGATGGTGGTGGACCAGTTCTCCTCGCTGATGCTGGTGGTGTCCTCCAGCGTGAGCCTGGCCGTGCTGATCTACGCCACCGGGCAGGGCATGGCCGACGGCGACCGGGACGCTCCGGTGTCGATCTTCCACCCCACCTACCTGATCCTGGTGGCCGGCGTGTCAAACGCCTTCCTCTCCGGGGACCTGTTCAACCTCTATGTGGGTTTCGAGATCCTGCTGACCGCGAGTTACGTCCTCATGACCCTCGGCGGGACCGGTCCGCGGATCCGGGCCGGAGTGACCTACGTGGTGGTCTCCGTGGTGTCCTCCGTGCTCTTCCTGATCGCGATCGCCATGGTCTACGGGGCTACCGGGACCATCAACATGGCCGACCTCGCCCTCAAGCTCGCGGAGCTGGATCCGGGCACACGGAACCTGCTCCACGTCATGCTGCTCGTGGCGTTCGGGATCAAGGCCGCCGTGTTCCCGCTGTCCTTCTGGCTGCCGGACTCCTACCCGACAGCGCCGGCCCCGGTCACGGCCGTGTTCGCCGGCCTGCTGACCAAGGTGGGCGTGTACGCCATGGTCCGGACCGAAACGCTGCTGTTCCCGGGCGACACGTTCAATACGCCGCTGATGGTCGCCGCCCTGCTGACCATGGTGGTGGGGATCCTCGGCGCCCTGGCGCAGAGCGACATCAAACGACTCCTCTCGTTCACCCTCGTCAGCCATATCGGCTACATGGTGTTCGGCCTGGCGATGTCCTCCGTCGCCGGGCTGGGCGCCGCCGTCTTCTACGTCGCCCACCACATCACCATCCAGACCAGCCTGTTCCTCGTGACCGGCCTGATCGAACGCCGCGGCGGCAGCTCCTCGATGGACCGCGTCGCCGGTCTTGCCAAGCTGTCCCCGCTGCTGGCGGTGCTGTTCTTCGTCCCCGCCATGAACCTGGCCGGCATCCCGCCGTTCTCCGGTTTCCTGGGCAAACTGGGCCTGCTGCAGGCCGGCGTCCAGCTCGGAACACCGATGGCCTACGCGCTGGTGATCGGCGGTGTGCTGACCAGCCTGCTGACCCTGCTGGCCATCGCCAGGGTCTGGAACCGCGCCTTCTGGCGCAAACCCGAGGACGCCGAACACCCCGACCCGGTCCTTTTGGCGGATTCCGCCGATTCGGCCACGGGCGACCGGGCCGGAAAGACCAACGTCACCCTCCTCCCGCGGACCATGGTGGGTTCCACGCTGGGACTGGTCCTCTTCGGCGTCGGGCTGACGGTCTTCGCCGGGCCGCTGTTCCGGGTGGCGGACCAGTCCGCCACCGACATGCTGGACCGCTCCTCCTACATCCAGGCGGTCCTCGGCGACGGAACGCCCGTCCCGGCGCTCTCCCAGCCCGGACAGGGCACGGACCCCGCCGGCGTTCCGCCGGCCAGCGGGCAGGAGCGCAAATGAGCCGGAAACGCATATCCCTGCGCCAGGAGCTGCCGCTCCTGGTGTGGCTCGTGATTGTCTGGGGCGCGCTGTGGCAGAACTTCACCCCCGGCAACCTGCTCTTCGGTGCCCTCATCGCCGTGCTGGTGGCGCGGCTGTTCTACCTGCCCCCGGTGGAGCTCGGCGGACGCTTCAACGTGCTGCGCGCCGTCCCGTTTGCCCTGGCGTTCCTGGCCAAGGTCGTGGTGGCGAGCTTCCAGGTCCTTTTCCTGGCCGTGGCCCAAGGCCCGAAGGTCATCAGCGCCGTGGTCGCCGTGCCGCTGCGGAGCCACTCCGACCTGCTGGTCACCGCCACGGGGCACGTGACCGCGCTGATCCCCGGCTCCCTGGTGGTGGAGGTGGACCGCTCAACGTCCACGCTCTACGTCCACGGCATCAACGTCCGCAACGCGGAAGATGCCGCCCAGCTGCGCAAGAACGTCCGCAACACCGAAGCCGGTTTGATCAGGATCATGGGCACCCAGGCCGAACTGACCGCCCTCAACCAGGAGCTGATGCCATGATGCAGCTTGTCCTGACCATCACCGCCGTCGTGCTGTCCCTGGCCGCCGGCGGGGCGATCATCCGGATCGCGAGGGGCCCGTCGCTTCTGGACCGGGTGCTCGCGGCGGACGTGCTGCTGGCCATCCTGGGAGCAGCGCTGTGTATCGACATGGCCGTGAACCGGCACCTGAACAACCTCATGCTGCTGGTGGCGGTGTCCCTCATCGGGTTCGTCGGCTCTGTCACCGTGGCCCGGTTCGTCGCCGACCGAAGGGAACAGCCCCGTGAATCCTGAGACGTTCTCCGGCGACGCCGTCATCGACGCCGTCTCCGCGGTCTTCCTGGTGGTCGGCGCGCTTATGTCCCTCGCCGCGGCGGTGGGGCTGCTGCGGTTCCCGGACCTCATGACCCGGATGCACGCAGCCACCAAGCCGCAGGTGCTGGGGCTGTTCCTGTTGCTGACCGCGCTGGGGCTCCAAATGCGCACCTGGTGGGTCTGGCCGGTGCTGGTGCTGGCCTGGATCTTCCAGCTGCTGACAGTGCCGGTGTCGGCGCACATGGTGGGCCGGGCCGGTTACCGCACCAAGCACCTGCACCCGGAGCTGCTCAGCACCGACGAACTGGAAGCCGTGGTGCAGCAGGCCGCCGGAACGCGCGGTTTCACCGACGACGACGGCGACGAGGTCACCGACGGGCGGTAGTGGCTGGACGATGCGCCTTAAACCGGGCGCTAAGCGATGCGCCTTAAACGATGCGCCTTTAAACCAGGTCCTGGGTCTTGGCGAAGCGCGTGATCGCGCGCTGGGTGCCGCGGTTGGCGAGGACCTGGATGGTGGCGCTGACGGACGCTGAGATCAATGCAAAGGTCAGGGCGTGGCGCAGTGTGGTGGGGACGTCGTCGTCCTGGCCTTTGGGTGGCTTGCTGCCCGTGGACTTTTCCCAGACGGTGTCAACGAGCTTGGTGCCGAGGAAGCCGGCCAGCAGGCTGATGCCGGTGCCGAGCAATTTGATGAAGACGTTCATTCTTCGCAACTCCTTGTGGGAGGAAACAGGGCTTCCCCTAGCCTAGCGTTCCTGGACCGGCGGTCCAGCCAGGGCAGCGGGGCCGCCGCCGGTCAGGTCCCGGCGCGGCCGAGGATCTCCGTCAGGGCCTCGACCACCAGCTCATGGTCGGCCTTCTGCGGCAGCCCCGAAACCGTGACCGTGGCGACCATCCCGGTTCCGCGCAGGTAGATGGGGAAGGCTCCGCCGTGCGCGGCGAACTCCTGCTGGTCGAACCACGCGTTGTCCTCGATCCGTCCCCCGGCGGCCCGGGCCCGGAGGCCGACCAGCAGCGACGGGACCTCGTACCGCACGGCTGTGCGCTGCTTGGCCCTGATCCAGCGTTCGTTGTCCGGGGTGGCGCCTTCCAGTGCCGCGTGGAAAAGAACCTGTTCGCCCTTGGTGATGTCGATGGCGATCGGGTGGGCCCGCTGCCTGCCGAGTTCAACCAGGCGGAGCCCCAGATCCAGGGCGTCGCCCTTGCTGAAGGACCGGAACTGCAGTTCGTCCATTTCCGCCAGGATGCTGCCGATGAGTGCCGCCAGGGATCCGTGCGGCTGCGGTTCCGTGGAGTCCGGATCGTAGCCGGGTGAAGGAACTGGTGGAGTGCTCACG
>CALMVY010000156.1 GCA_937873245.1 uncultured Arthrobacter sp.
CTCACTCAAAGGTCAGCCACCAGCAAGCCGCGCCACCAACGTCCGTGGGTAATACACCTAGTCACCAGTATCCGCGCCCGTCAGCGCGTCGAGCACGCCCGGCAGAAGCACCCCGTTCCGGCCCCAGACCGGATCAAAGACCTCTACGTACCAGGACTCGGCCAGCAGCAGGGCGAGGGTTTCGTTGGCCTCCTCGGTCCAGTCGCGGAGCTGCTCCTCGCTGATCGGGCTTTCGCTGCTGCCCAGGACTGTCTCCACTTCGCCGTCCTGCAGGGTGACTGGAATGGAAGACTGGCTCGCTTCGCCGGGCGCGTGGGCTACGGTCACCAGATCGGTCCGGCCGGACAGCGCCAGGAGTGCGCCCGCGGACTCCACGGTGCAGAATCCCGTCACGTAGGCGCGCTGCGAGTGTCCCTCTTCGAGCACGCCGGGCTGTGACTCCTTCGTAAACAGCCCGTTCCGGTTCAGCTCCGTGAGCCCGCCGGCAATGGCCCTCGTTTCGGCGTCGAAACCGGGGGTGAAGGTGCCCGGCTGGTACTCGCTGCGGCCTTCCAGCCAGCGTGCGGTGAGCTCGCCGGCTGCCGGGATCGTGCCGGCCTGCCGCCAGACTTCACGGTCTGCCAGGAGCCGCCCAAAGGAATCCCGCTCGGTGGTGTATCTGTCCTCAGCCATTTCTGAACGCTACGCCTTTCGACCGATGGTCGCCCAGAGGCGTACATAACCCTTAACAAAGCACCCGGCGCGTAGAAGTCCGCCTCGTGACCCTTGCGCGTGACTTCGCACTACAGTTCAAGGAGAAGCTATCCTCAAGGCCGCCGCGAATCCGCGGCGGAGAAGCACCCGGGAGTCATCAGTGCGGCACGGATCCAAGCCCACCATCCGCGACGTCGCGGAGGCCGCAGGGGTGTCCCTGACCACGGTCTCGTATGTGCTGTCCGGCCGTCCCGGCGGCAACACCCGGATCAGCCAGCCCACCCAGGACCGCGTCCACGCCGCGGCCCAGGAACTGGGCTATGTGCCCGACCGCGCCGCCCGCGGGATGCGGCGCGGCCGCACCGACGCCGTCGCCCTGGCCATCACCGACCTCGACGATGCCTGGGACCGCGCGCTCGCCGCGGCCGCCGCCAGGATCCTGCCCCTGCACGGCTACCAGCCGGTCGTCCTCGTGGGCGAAAGCTGGCGGCAGTTCATGCTCTCCGGCGGCGCCGACGGCGTCATCCTCGGCTCCCGCCCTGCGGAGCGCACCACCGCCGACGTCGAGACGATGACGGAACTTGTCGACCGCGGCGTTGCCCAGCTGGTCTTCTCGGAAACCCGGCAGCCCGACGGCGTCGACGTGCTGGCGCCGGAAACCAGCACGACGGCGGATGCCCCCGCGGAGCGCGCCGTCGCCCGGCTCCTTGCCCGCATGCGCGGATAAGTGCCCGGCCGGGCGAGGACCGCTAAGCGTCCCGCAGCGGGCGCCGCGCCAGCCGGGCACCCGAGGCCGAAGCCCTTGTGCAGTACCACGGCGAGGAACACGATCCCGCCGGGCCCCGTCCGGTCCCTGTGTCCTCGCGCTAGAGTTGAGGCGCAGGCAAGCTGCGGCCGCGACGGCCGGTGCCCCTGATTTCCGGATGAACCCTTCTGGCGCGGTGCTGCGTCTTCCCGAGCCTGAACGGAGCCAGCAATGGCCACCAAAGCCGCCGGCGCCCCCGCCGCCCTCACCCCTGAACAGCTGCAGTCGTTCCGCGGCGCCCTGCGGTCCCCGCGCCGGCTGAAAACCGAGGTACTCGGCGGGCTCGTCGTCGCCCTGGCGCTCATCCCGGAGGCCATAGCCTTCTCGATCATTGCCGGCGTGGACCCACGGATCGGGCTGTTCGCGTCCTTCACGATGGCCGTGACCATTGCGTTCGTTGGCGGCCGTCCGGCGATGATCTCGGCGGCCACCGGTGCCGTTGCCCTCGTCATCGCGCCGCTGGTGAAATCCCACGGCCTGGACTACCTCATCGCCGCCGTCATCCTGGCCGGCGTCTTTCAGATCGTCCTGGGCCTGTCCGGGGTGGCGAAGCTGATGCGCTTCATTCCCCGGTCCGTGATGGTGGGCTTCGTCAATGCCCTGGCGATCCTGGTCTTTATGTCCCAGGTCCCCGAGCTGATCGGCGTCCCGTGGCTGGTCTACCCGCTCACCGCTGTGGGCCTGCTGATCGTCTTCGGCCTGCCGAAGCTGACCAAGGCGGTTCCGGCCCCGCTGGTCGCGATCGTGGTGCTGACCCTCTTCACGGTGCTCGCCGCCGTCGCGGTCCCCACGGTGGGGGACAAGGGTGCGCTGCCGGACTCGCTGCCGTCCCTGTTCCTGCCCAGCGTGCCCTTCACGCTCGAGACACTGCAGGTCATCTTCCCGTTCGCGCTGGCCATGGCCTTCGTAGGGCTGCTCGAATCCCTCATGACCGCGAAGCTGGTGGACGACATCACGGACACCCGCTCACCCAAAACCCGTGAGGCCTGGGGGCAGGGCGTCGCGAACATCGTCACCGGCTTCTTCGGCGGAATGGGCGGCTGCGCGATGATCGGCCAGACCATGATCAACGTCAAGGCCTCCGGCGCACGCACCCGGATCTCGACTTTCCTGGCCGGTGTTTTCCTGCTCATCCTCGTGGTGGCCCTTGGCGACATTGTGTCCCTCATCCCGATGGGCGCCCTTGTGGCCGTGATGATCTTCGTGTCCGTGGCCACCTTCGACTGGCACAGCATCCTGCCGTCCACCCTGAAGGCCCTGCCGAAGAGCGAAACGCTGGTCATGGTCGCCACCGTGTTCGTCACCGTCGCCACCCACAACCTGGCCATCGGCGTCGGCGTCGGCGTGCTGGTGGCGATGGTCCTCTTCGCCCGCCGCGTGGCCCACTTCGTCACAGTCGAACGAACGGTCAAGGCCGCCGGCGGTCACGAAACCGCCACGTATGTCGTGGACGGCGAACTCTTCTTCGCCTCTTCGAACGACCTCTACACCCAGTTCGAATACGCCTTGGACCCCGAACACGTGGTCATCGACATGCACGCCAGCCACCTCTGGGACGCCTCGACCATCGCTGCTCTTGACGCGATCACCGAGAAGTACCGGCACCACGGCAAGGACGTGAAGATCATCGGGCTCAACGACGCCAGTCTGCACATGCGCGAACGCTTGGCCGGGAAGCTCGGGGCCGGCGACTAGGCTGCGCTCCAGCCCAGTTACTTCTGCCGACGCGCGCAAGACCACGGCGTTTCGCCTGGATTTGCGCTGATTTCTCGCCGCGGACGGGGAGTAACCGGGCAGGAACGCACGGTGCACGTTACAGGCGGAAGGACTACGCTCGGGAACATGACGCAGACCTGGGATCCGGGCCAGCAGGGAGTCCTGGAACTTCCGTCCGGCCGGCTCATCCGCGGCCGCGGACTGCTCCAGCCGTTCCCGGCCGGCCCGCGGCCCGAATTTGGCCTGTACCTGCTGGGAAGGCGCCCGGCGCCGGTGGCCTGGGATTCGCGGTGGGTCCGCTGGCGGGATTTGCGCCTGCCCGCCGACGACGCCGACACCCTGGACGCGCTCAGGGAGGCCTTGCGCCGTGCCGAGACCGAGCGGGTCGAGGTCGCCTGCTGGGGAGGACGCGGCCGGACCGGCACCGCCCTGGCCTGCCTTGCGGTCCTGGACGGCGTGCCGCCCGCGGAAGCCGTGGCCTTCGTGCGCGCGCGCTACCGCCGGGGCGCCGTTGAGACTCCCTGGCAGCGGAAGTACGTAGCCCGGTTCCAGCGCCCGGAGCCATGACGCGCCAGGCCCCATGTCCGTCCCGGCATTAGGGCACACGATTGGGTCTTTTTGTTTGCCGCGGACCGGCCTACCGTGGACAGACGGAGCCGCCCGGCCCGGGTGGCCGACTCCACGGAGGAATATCCAATGACGACGCACGTAGCCGACTGCAGCGTGACCAATTGCTCCTTCAACGACCACTCGAACTGCAACGCCGCCGCCATTACCGTCGGTGGCGCGGAAGATCACGCCTCCTGCGCCACTTTCATCGATATCGGCGTGCACGGAGGGCTGCCCAAGGTGCTGGCCGACGTCGGCGCCTGCCAGCGTTCCGAATGCGCGCACAACGACCACCTGATGTGCAAGGCCACCGAGGTGCATGTGGGTCCGGGCGTCGACAACGCCGATTGCCTCACGTACGCCCACAGATAGGCCGCCCACGACGCCGGAATTCCCCACCTTTGGAGTCGGCGCCCCGCGTGTCGGCCGAATCTCCGGCGAGTACCGGCGTCGCTGTTTCAAAGGTGGGGGGAATCCGCGCAGGCGGCCAGGCTCACCGGGCGCGCGCCCAAGATCGTCCACGTCGGCACCGCCAGCGGGGAACAGCGGTGGTTCAACAACGAGATCAGCGAAGCGGGGAACGCGGCCGGCTTCCAGCTCACACACCTGAACCTGTTCACCATGCCCAATGTTTCCAACGTTGAGGAGTACCTGCTCGGACAGGATGTTGTCTGGGTCAACGGCGGCTCGGTGGTCAACCTCCTCGCCGTGTGGCGCGCGCACGAACTCGATGTCATCTTCCGGCGGGTCTGGGAGGCGGGAGTCGTCCTTGCCGGGGTTTCGGCCGGCTCGATCTGCTGGTTCAACGGCGGAACCACCGACTCGTTCGGCCCCGAGTTGCGCGCTGTGAACAACGGCCTGGGGCTGCTGCCTTACGACAACGGCGTCCACTATGACTCCGAAGCCGCACGCCGCCCGCTTGTGCACCGCCTGGTCGCGGACGGCACCTTGGGCGAGACCCACTGCACCGACGACGGCGTGGGCCTGCTCTACCGCGGGACCGGGCTGGCCGAAGTGGTCACGGAAGAGCCCGGCAAAGCCGCCTACCGGGTGACGCTGGCCTCGTCTGACGGCTCAGACGCCCGGGTGCTCGAGGAGCGGCTCGAGCCAATCGAACTCTAGGCGCAGAAGGCGCGCCGGAAGCCCTACCCCTGCGTCAGCCGGTACCGCTCGATCTGCTTGAGCCGCCGCAGGAGGCTGTCGCGCCGGGGGTGGGGGACGGCGTCGGCCGGTTCGGCGGTGAGGTCGATGTGTTTGGTGCCGTACTGCCAGAGCAGCAGGTCATCGAGGAGCCGGTCCGGGCCGGGGGAGTAGCGGTGGTCCAGTGCCCTGCGGACCTCGGTGATCCGGTTGGCGCTGAGCAGCCCGGCCAGCTGCATGGTCTGGTTGAGGCCGTGGGCGGCCATCAGCTCGGCGGCCCAGCCCCAGTCGTCGTCGACCTTCCGGTCCACGTGCGGCAGGAGGGTGCGCCAGACGTCGCGGATCCGGTTCGGGGTGAGCTGGGCTGCGCCTTCGCCGTCCATGTCCCAGTAGCCGCGGACCTCCTCGTAGCGTTCGTGCAGGTCAGCGAACGCCCCCTCCACCGTTTCCAGCATGGCGGCGGTGGCGGTGAACTGGCGGTCGAAGTGCGGGGTCCAGGCCCGCGGGTCCTCGGCCTCGAAGCGGATATCGTGCTCGATCTCGCTCCAGGCGTGCGCGAACACGGTGCGGATCTGGCATTCGAAGAAGTAGCTGCCGTTCGGCGGGACGTCCGGGTTGAACGCCTGCTGGTACTCCTTGACGGCCTCGTTCTGGATGGTCCGCAGGATCAGGTGCCGGCTGGAGTAGCCGTACGTGCCGGACTCGATCGAGCCGATGTCCTTCTCGCGGTCGCCGCGGCAGTCGAAGAGCTGGCGCTGGCGCTTGATCAGGTTGGCCACCACCGCGTTTTCCGCCGGCAGCTTCGTGATGACGCGGACGCCCACCATGTCATTCAGGGTCCGGAACGGGTCCGGGAACTTCAACACCGGCGGACCGCCGGGCTCCAGGGGCTCCTCCGTCCGGGAGATCTTCTCGCGGAAAGATTCGACCGTTTTGGTGCGGCCCGTGACGAACAACGGCGTCACCTCGGTGCCCTTGAGCATGCTCCGCAGCGTCAGCAGGACCTCGCGGGTGACCAGCTTCAGGGCAGGGCGCACCCGCTCGTACAGTTCCACGTTCTCCTGCACGGATTCGCGCAGGCCCACGTCCAGTCGATCCCAATTGCTCGCCATGCGTCCAGCTTACGGCCGGGGTACGACGGCGGCGGGCTGACACCCGCGCGTCGACCGCCCGCGGCCAGCCCCCGGGACCGGTCCGGCGCCGCTTTACACCGTGCCGCGCGGCGCACAGGGTAGGCTCGGCACATGGCTGATGTGCGGCGTCGGGCATTAATCGCGGCCGCAGCGACGGTGACACTGGGGGCAGTCTCCGCCGCCTGTTCACCGGGCCCCAAGGAGGACAGTTTGAAGCGGCATAGGTACAGCTACGGCGATGATCCCAGCCAGTGGGGGGAGCTCTTCCTCCCGGATGCTGCCGCCACCAAGGGCGTGGTGGTGGTCATCCACGGAGGATACTGGCGCTCCCAGTACGGCGCGGAACTCGGCGAACCCCTCGCCAAGGACCTTGCCTCGCACGGCATGGCCGCCTGGAACCTGGAGTACCGCCGCGCCGGCAACGGCGGCGGCTGGCCACACACCTTCTCCGACGTGCTCGCCGGCATCGACAAACTCGGCGACATTGCCGCCGAACACGGCCTGCGGTTGGACAGGGTGGTGGCCCTGGGACATTCGGCCGGCGGCCACCTCGCGGTGTGGGCGGCGGGGCGGTGCCGCCTCGCGCAGCTCGGCGCCCCCGATGCGGACCGCCAGTTGCTGCGCAAGGACGACGACGGCGCGGTGCACCTGACCGGCGTCGTCAGCCAGTCCGGGGTGCTCAACCTCGCCGAGGCCGAACGGCTGAACCTCAGCAACGGCGCGGTCAGCAACCTGCTGGGCGGCTCCTCAGAGAAATACCCCAAACGGCATAAATATGCGGACCCGATGAGCGCAGTGCCACTGAAGATACCCGTATATGCCGTCCACGGCACGGACGACGACACGGTTCCCGTGAGCCAGTCCGATTCCTACGCGGCAGCGGCCAAGTCCGCCGGCGCCCCGGTCCAGCTCCTCAAGGTCCCGGGCGACCATTTCGCCCTCATCGACCCGAAGGCCGGCGCCTACCGGAAGTGCCGCGAACTCGTGCAGGCTCTGCTCGGCTGAAACCCGTCCCCCGTTGCCGCCCGCCGGTGGTAGCGTGGCGCCTATGCAAGTCGAAGTTCCCGCGGTTCTGCGCGCCCTGGCTGCGGGCTTCACCCGGTTCATCCGGGCGTTCGCGCCGCGCCACCCCGCCCAGGTGATCGTGCTGGGCTTCGCCGCCGCAGTCGCCGTCGGAACCGGGCTGCTGTTGCTCCCGCTGGCCAAAGCCGGCGACGGCGGGGCCAGCCTGCTGGAGGCGCTGTTCACCGCCACGTCCGCCGTCTGCGTCACCGGCCTGATCACCGTGGACACACCAGTGTTCTGGAGCGGCTTCGGCCAGGTGGTCATCCTGATCCTGATCCAGGTCGGCGGCTTCGGCGTGATGTCCTTCGGCACGCTGCTCGGGGTCCTGACCGCCCGCCGGCTGGGCCTGAAATCCCGGATATCCGCCGCCACCGAGACCAAAAGCAGCGGCTTCGGTGACGTCCGCCGCGTGCTGGTCGGCGTTCTGCTCATCAGTGTGGTCGTGGAAGCGGTACTGGCTCTGATTCTCGCGGTCCGCTTCATGGCAGGCTACGGCTATGGCCTGGGCGACGCGATCTGGAATGGGGTGTTCCACTCAATCTCGTCCTTCAACAACGCCGGCTTTGCCTTGTACTCGAACAGCCTCATGGGGTTCGTCGGGGATCCCTGGATCTGCCTGCCGATCGCCGCCGCCGTGATCATCGGCGGACTCGGGTTCCCGGTCCTGTTCGAACTCGGCCGGCAGTACCGGAGTCCGATCCACTGGAGCATGAACACGAAACTCGTCCTCGTCGGCTCGGCCGTCCTCCTGGCCGGCGGGACCGTGTTCCTCACCGCCGTCGAGTGGACCAACCCGGCAACCCTGGGCGGACTTCATCCTGCCGAGCGCGTGCTGGCCGGCTTCTTCCAGTCCGTCATAACCCGCACCGCGGGCTTCAACAGCATCGACATCGCCCAGATGAACCCGGTGTCGTGGCTGGGCATGGACATCCTGATGTTCATCGGCGGCGGCCCGGCCGGCACTGCCGGCGGCCTGAAGATCACCACGTTCGCCGTCTTGTTCTTCATTCTCAGCACCGAGCTGCAGGGCGGAACGGCCGTGAACATTTTCGGCAAGCGGCTGTCCCGCGCGGTGCACCGGCAGGCCATTACCGTGGTGCTGCTGGCTATTGCCCTGGTCGCCGGCTCCACGATGTTCCTGATGCTGATCACCGACTTCGGGCAGGAACGGATCTTGTTCGAGGTCGTCTCGGCCTTCGCCACGGTGGGGCTGTCCACCGGCATCACGGCCGGGATGCCGCCGGCCGGACAGCTCGTGCTGATCCTCCTGATGTTCGTCGGGAGGCTGGGCCCGGTCACGCTGGGCGCGGCCCTGGCCCTGCGTGAACGACCCCTGCTTTACGAGTACCCCAAGGAAAGGCCCCTCATTGGCTAGGAATATCTTCTCGTCCCACTCCGCCGGCGCCGCCGACAAGGCCTCCTCGGTAGTGGTGATCGGCCTGGGCCGCTTTGGCGGCTCGCTGGCGCTGGAACTGGAGGCGCAGGGCACGGAAGTGCTTGGGATCGACGCCAACGCAGAAATCGTCCAGTCCTACAACGGGCGCCTCACCCACGTGGTCAGGGCCGATTCCACCAAGGAAGAGGCGCTGCGCCAGCTCTCGGTCCACGAGTTCGACCGTGCCGTGGTCGGCATCGGCTCGGACATCGAAGCCAGCATCCTGACGACCTCCAGGATCCTGAAATTCCAACGTCCCCAGATCTGGGCGAAGGCCATCAGCGAACCGCACGCCGAAATCCTGGGCCAGCTCGGCGTCGAGCACGTCATCCGGCCCGAACACGACATGGGAAAACGCGTCGCACACCTGGTCCTTGGCTCGATCCTTGACTACGTGGAATTTGAAGACGACTTCGTCATGATCCGCACCAGCCCGCCCACCGCCGTCCGCGACCGGCCCCTCGGCGTGCTCGGACTCCGGGACAAATTCGGCGTCACCATTGTTGCCGTCAAACGGCCCGGCGGCACGTGGGGGCACACGACGGCGCAAACGGTGCTGTACGACGACGACCAGATCATCGTCCAGGGCCGCAAAACCAAGGCCGAACGGTTCAGCACCATGCCGTGACCCACTAGACTGGGATGCAGGTGCGCCGGGAAGTCTGGTCGGCATAGTTCAGTCGACCCAAATTTAAGGACTCCCGCATGAGCCCCACACCTCCTCCCGGCCCCCCGCGCCCCACAGTCTTCGGCCGCGGCAGCTACGCCGAATCCCTCCGGATCGGCGAGATCCTCCGCAAGGAGACAGTCGGCGGAGCCCTCCTCGTCGCGGCAGCCGTGATCGCCCTCATCTGGGCCAACTCGCCGGCCTCCGAAAGCTACTTCGCCCTCCGGGACTTCAAGGTCGGCTACGAACCGTGGCACCTGGAACTGAGCCTGGGCGCGTGGGCGGCCGACGGGCTGCTCGCCATCTTCTTTTTCCTGGTGGGCCTCGAACTCAAGCGCGAGTTCATCGCCGGGGACCTGCGGCAGATCAGCAAATCCATCGTCCCGGTCGCCGCGGCCGTGGGCGGCGTCGCCATCCCGGCGCTGATCTACACGATCGTCAACCTCGCCAGCCCGGAGACACTGCGCGGCTGGGCCATCCCCACCGCCACCGACATCGCCTTCGCTGTCGCAGTGCTGGCCATCATCGGCTCGCATCTGCCCAGCGCCCTGCGGATCTTCCTGCTGACCCTGGCGGTGGTGGATGACCTCATTGCCATCACCATCATTGCCGTCTTCTACACCAGCGACCTCCAGCCCATGCCGCTGCTGCTGGCCCTGGTTCCCCTCGGCATTTACACCTACTTGGCGCACAAATACCGGCGCTTCTTCAAGATCCAGGCCTCGGCCGCTTGGCTGATACTCCTGCCGCTCGGGGCGGTCACGTGGGCCCTCGTCCACGCCTCGGGGATCCACGCCACCGTCGCAGGTGTGCTGCTCGGCTTCGCCATCCCGGTCCTGCGCTCCAAATCCAGTGGCGGTCCGGACGCCGGTCCGGGCCTCGCGGAGGTCTTCGAGCACCGGTTCCGCCCGATCTCGGCCGGCGTCGCCGTACCGATCTTTGCGTTCTTCTCCGCCGGGGTGGCGGTGGGCGGCTGGGCGGGACTCGGCTCGGCGCTGTCCGGCCCCGTGGCCGTCGGCATCATCATGGCCCTGGTCCTCGGCAAACCGATCGGCATCATGGGCACCACCTGGCTGCTCACCAAGGTCACCAAGGCCCGGCTGGACACCAGCTTCAAGTGGATCGACGTAGTCGGGGTCTCCCTGCTGGCCGGCATCGGATTCACCGTGTCGCTCCTGGTGGCAGAGCTGAGCTTCGGCCAAGGCAGCATCCACGACGACCAAGCCAAGGTGGGCATCCTCGCCGCCTCCTTGCTGGCCGCCCTGCTGGCGACGGCGGTGCTGCGGACCCGGAACCGGCAATACAGGAAGGCCGAAGCAGAGGAGAAAGTCGACTCGGACCAGGACGGGATTCCCGACGTCTACCAGCAGGACGGCACTGCCCGGTAGCGGCGGCGGCGGGCGCCGGGCGGCGGCCGGCGTCGTTCGTCTCAACACAGCGGGCCTTGCGTTCATACCCCAGGGGGTTTGATCATGGAAGGTGCGCAGCCGAACGCCTTCCGGCCGACCGTGGCTGTGCGGAGCCGCAGGAGTGAATCATGGACGTCATCGTCATTGAGACCACGCAACTCGGGGACCGCAGCTACCTCGTCCATGACGGCGCGTCTGCGCTGGTCATAGACCCGCAACGGGACACCGACCGCGTTGAGGAGGCGGCCCGCGACGCCGGCGTCACCATCACGCATGTCGCCGAGACCCACATCCACAACGACTACCTGACCGGCGGGCTTGAACTGGCCCGGGCGCACGGCGCGAGCTACCTCGTGAACGCCGCGGACCCGGTTCACTTCGAGCGGCAGCCGATCACGGACGGGCAAACCGTCCGGGTCGGTGCGCTGACGGTCAAAGCCGTCGCCACACCGGGCCACACCCACACCCACCTCTCCTTCATCGTCGACGACGGCGGGCAGCAGGCCGTCTTCTCCGGCGGAAGCCTGCTCTACGGCTCGGTCGGCCGCACGGACCTTGTCGGGGCCGAGGACACGCTCGGCCTGACCCATGACCAATACGCCTCGGTGCGACGGCTCGTCGGGGAAGCCGCGCCCGAAGCCGCACTGTTCCCAACCCACGGGTTCGGCTCCTTCTGCTCCTCC
>CALMVY010000157.1 GCA_937873245.1 uncultured Arthrobacter sp.
GTTCTACTTCTGGGACAACAAGCCCCACGTGTGCTCGCAGACGTGGCAGGTCGTCCGCAGCGAATTCGACACGATGATGCTCGACAACGCGCGCGAGCACGGCGTGGACGCGCAGGAAGGCGTCCGCGTGCTCGACGTAGGGGCGCAGGAACTCCCAGGCACGCCAGAGCGCTTCGAGGCGGCTGATCGCTTCAGCGTGCTTCCACCACTGCGGGCACCAGGTCACCCCGCCCTGGACGTTGAGCTGCCGGCGGTAGCTGGTTGCCAGCTTTTCGCTGACGAATGCGGCGACGTTCGGGTAAAACAGCTCAGGCGCGTCCGATTCCTCCTCGGCTGGCTCGGTGGGGACTGCGGTGTCCTCCAGCTCGTCGTCCCACTCCCCCAGGCCTTCACTCATGAGAAGCACCTGCCGCGATCCACCTGCTCCCGGCCGCGGCCGCCGACTTGTTGGCCGGGTCGTGAGCGGCGATGGAAGCCCGCACCGCGTCAGCCTGCGGACCGCTCATCCACGGCACCGTCTCGAGCAGTGCGGCTGGGGCGCCGGAGGCGAACATGATGGCCCGGCCGCGAGGGAAAGCGGCGAGGTCGGAGACGTCCAGGGTGCGTTCCTTGCGGTCGTCGTCGTGGCTGTAGGAGGTGCCTTGTTTGGAGCGGCTTCTGGTCATGTTGGAGTACCGGTACTCCCCTACGAGCTGCGCGAGTTCGTTGAGGAATTCGGCTTCGGCGACGCCGCCGCCGTAAACCTTGATGTTGGAGGCGCTCCAGAGCTTGCGCATCCCGTCGCAGCCCCACACTTCGACGCCTTGGGACCAGGATTGGAGGATGGTCATCAGGACGATGCCACGGGAGCCGTAGTGGCTGTAGAGGTTGGGTAGTTCGCGCCAGCGGCAGACGTTGGCTGCTTCGTCCAGAACGCCGATCATGGGTGTGGCCAGTCGGCCGCCAGGTGAGTGGACGGCGAGTTCTTCGGCGGCCTCGACTGTGGCAACGGTCAGTGCTGTGACCAGCGGGCCGGCGGTGCCTTTGCCTTCCTTGGACAGGCTGTACAGCGTGCCCTTGGAGCGGACGAATGCTGCCGGATCGAACTGGGGCCGCTCGTCCTTCTCACCCTGCGGGGTCACCCACCGCGCGACCTGGCGGTTGGTGAGGCAGGAGGCCATCTGCAGTGCCGTGCCGTACACGCCGCCGCGTTGTTTCTCGGGAGCGTTGATGACGCCGCCGACGGCGTTGGAGGTCTGGGTGAAGCCGTGGGCCTTGAGAATGTCCACTGCTTCATCGTCGGAGGGACGGGTCAGCCAAGTGTGGACCTGCGTGATCGGCCGGCCGTCGAGGGCCGCGGCGAGCAGGAGCCCGGCAAGGAGATCCTGGCCCGCGGGATCAAAGTAGGCGTCCGTCTTGGCATCCGGGCCGCGCGAACCGGCCGCGAAGTGATCCGCCAGGCGTGCAGCCTTCACTTCGTCCGTGACATAGGACAGGGGGTTCCACCACCAGGAAGGTTCCTCGAGTGCGACGGATTGCGGGTCGAAGACCCAGACCGGGCCCTCGGCGGCACGTACCTCGCGGGTTCCGTCGACGATGTCCCGCTTGTTCGAGGTCACCAACGCCGCGCCCGGGGCGGCAAGGATCGCAGGGATAGCACGGGATGTCGTCTTGCCCGTGCGGGGTCCCCAGATGTCGATGTGCATGTCTTCCCAGGAGCCGTAGACCATCTGCCCGCCGAGGACGGTCTTACCTACCGGGACGCCGGGTGATCCTTTCACGCCGAGACGTTCGGCGGTGGCCGTTGCTCCGCGCAGGCTCAGGGCGCGCAGGTCCCGGCCTTTGGCCATGTGCTGGGCGGCGGCGTCCACACGGGAACGCTTGGACCGCCGGCGCAGCACGGCACGGATCACCAGGACGGCCACGACGATGATGAGGACGCCGAAGCCGATCAGTACCCAGGTGGCGGCCGCGGGCCACGTGACCTTCTGTGAGAGCAGGCCGAATACCAGTTCAAACGGGTTTGCCGGCAGCGTCTGACTGTCACCGGACAGCATGGATCCGAGGTGCACGGCGCCGGTCAATGCCCCGACGCCGAGCACCACGGCGGTGATGAAGACCCAGAGAAGGATGGTTTCGGTATCCATCCGGGAGCGTTTGTCGCTGCTTGGTGCACCCATCAGTTCTCCCCCTCGCCGTCCCGGCTGATCGACCAGCGCTTGTTTGTATCGTGCAGTTTTTCCTCGACGCTGGTCAGTTTGAGCGCGACCGGGATGCCCGGGCGGCCGCCGACTTTGAAGAGGAACTTGCCCAGGCCCGGGCGTACCCGTTTGCGGGATCCGCCGACGTCAGTCCATGACCCGGGGTCAGCCCACGAGATGAGGCGGGCTTGTTCGGCCCGGGAGAGGGTGACGGCTTTGTTGAGTTTTTCCATTTCTGCTCCTGGGAGCGCGCCGCAGACGACCATGCCGGAGCGTTCAACGAATCCGCGGGCTTTCATCCGTTCGGCTTCCGTGGGCAGGGCTTCGAGGTCGCTCATGGTGTGCGTGATCATGGCCTGCCCGACGCCCTCGGTCCGGTTCAGGCGGGTCAGCGAGTCAACCCGGTCCACCATGCCTTCACCGGAGCGCAGGGCCCGCCACAGTTCGTCCATGACGACGAAGTAGTTCCGGCGAGGTTCCAGGCCGGCGTCTGCCAGGGTGTGGGCGACCTGGACGGTAGCGAAGCCTGTTGACCAGCAGGCCAGCAGGCAGGCCGCTTGGATGTCGCGCTGCGTGTCGGAGATCCCTGACAGGTCGAAGACCACGGGTTTGGTCAGGTCCATCGGCTGGTCGGTGGGCTGGGAGAACATGTCCGAGAACCGGCCCGAGCCGTCGAGGGAGTACAGCGATTGGCGCAGCTGGTCGGTCGCGTCGAGGTAGCGGCTCAT
>CALMVY010000158.1 GCA_937873245.1 uncultured Arthrobacter sp.
AGGCCCGCACACCGGGACTGCTCGTGGCCTGCAACTACGGCGGGACCCTGTGCGAGGCCGAAGGAATTTCCACCGAAACCCTGCCGCTGGGCAGTGCGGCCATTGCCCTCCGAGCGCTGGCCGCACTCCCGAACACCCACGCGGCCGTCATCTCGGGGCGTTCCCTCCGCGACCTGGCCGCCGTCTCCCGGCTCCCGGCGGAGGTGCACCTTGTCGGTTCGCACGGCGCCGAGTTCGACATGGGCTTCGCCCACGGGTTGTCCCTGGCCACCGAATCCGTGCTGCAGCAGGCCAGCCAGGCCCTCGCCGAAACCGTGGGTGCCTACCGCGGCATCACCATCGAGCGCAAGCCCGTCGCCGTGTCGGTGCACACCCGTCCGGCCGCTCCCGACGTCGCCGCACTGGTCACCCAGCAGGCGGAGGAAATAGCCAAGGCGCACGGGCTGTCCTTCATTATCGACGGCTCCGTCCTGGACCTGTCCGTAGTGGAACCGTCCAAGGGCGCCGCCCTGGAACACCTGCGGTCCATGCTCGGGGTCAGCGCCGCCCTCTATGCCGGGGACGCCTCCAGCGATGAGGCCGCCATGGCCACCTTGCGCGGGCCGGACCTGGGCCTGCGCGTCGGTGCGGGGCCAACGGCTGCGGCGCACCGGCTCCGGGACCCGGAGTCCTTCGCCCGCGTCCTGGCCATTTTGTTTGAACTCCGCCGGGCCTGGCTGTTCGGGGAGGACGCCGTCGGCCTGGAGCGGCATTCGATGATCGGCAACGGCTCCTCCACCGCCCTCATCACCCCGGACGCCAGGATCTGCTGGATGAGCCATCCGCTGCCGGACTCGGGTTCCCTTTTTGCCCATCTCCTCGGCGGCGACGCCGCGGGCCATTTCTCGGTGGAACCGGTGAAGGCCTCGCAGGTCCTGGGCCAGCGCTATGTGGACAGCACCATGATCGTGGAAACCCGCTGGGCCGACGTCACCGTCACGGATTACCTGGAGCCGGCGCCGGACGGCATCACCAGCCTGGTCCGGGTCCTCTCGGGCACGGGAACGGCGCGGATTGTCTTTGCGCCCCGCCCGGACTACGCCAACGCGCCCTTCAGCATGGAGGCCCGCGGCGCGGAGCTGCACGTCGTGGGGACCGCTGACCCGATCATCCTGCTCGCACCCGGCGTCGGCTTCACGATCACCTCGGACGGCCGCCATGCCACCGCCACGGCCGACGTCGAGCTGCGGCACGGCCCGGTGGTGCTGAACCTGCGCTGCGGCGACACGGAACCCCAGCGGGCCGAAGCGCCGGAAGAGAACTCCCGCCGCGCCGCCGTCGCGCATCATTCCCGGCGCTGGGTGCAGGCACTGCAGCTGCCGGCCGTGAAGCCCTCCCTGGTCCGCCGGTCGGCCCTGGTGCTCCGGGCACTGGTCCATGAGCCCACCGGCGCCGTGCTGGCCGCGCCCACCACCTCGCTGCCGGAGGGGATCGGCGGCACCCGGAACTGGGACTACCGGTACTGCTGGCTGCGGGACGGCTCCATGACGGTGAACGCGCTGGTGGACCTCGGCTCCACTGCGGAGGCGGAAGGGTTCCTGGCCTGGCTGGGCCGGATCGTTGCCCACGCCCCGGGGCCGGAGTGGCTGCACCCGCTGTATTCGGTCACGGGCGCGCCGTTGTCCACCGAGGCCATCATCGAAAGCCTCCCCGGCTACGCGGGCTCCCGGCCGGTGCGGATCGGCAACGCCGCGGACCACCAGGTGCAGCTGGACGTCTTCGGGCCGATCGCCGAACTGATTGACGCCCTGAGCGCGCGGCAGGGAACGCTGGACGACGGGCACTGGGAGCTGATGGTCCAGATGGCCTCGGCCGTGCTGGCCCGCTGGCACGAGGCCGACCACGGGATCTGGGAGGCCCGGCGGGCGCCCCGGCACCACATCTACACCAAAGTGATGTGCTGGGTGGCGCTGGACCGGGCGCTGCGAACCGCCGCCCGGCACGGCCGGGAGCCGCTTCCCGAGTGGGAGCCGACGGCCGCGACCATCCGGGAGGAAGTCCTGCGCGAGGGCTGGGACGAGAGCTCGGAGTCCTACACCGTGGCCTACGACAGCCCGGACCTGGACGCGGCGGTGCTGCACATCGGCCTCTCCGGGCTGCTGGACGTTGCGGACCAGCGATTCCTGGACACTGTCACCGCGGTGGAACGGGAACTGCGCGTGGGACCCACGGTGTTCCGGTACCGGTACGACGACGGACTGCCGGGCCTGGAGGGCGGCTTCCACATTTGCACGACGTGGCTGATCGAGGCCTATGTTGCGGTAGGCCGGATCGAGGAGGCCTGGGACCTGTTCGACCAGCTGGTCAACCTGTTCGGCCCCACCGGGCTGCTGCCGGAGGAGTACGACCCGGGCACGGAAACGCACCTGGGGAACCACCCGCAGGCCTACTCGCACCTGGGCTTCATCCGCTGCGCCCGGCTGCTGGACGCGCTGCCGAATAACTAGGGGCCCTGCGGGAGCCGCGGGCCCGGCCTCCCCTACATGCCCGGCCTCCCCTACATGCCCTGCCTGCCTACGGGGGCCGCTATTCGCAGGCGACGCCGTCGCTGTCGCCGTCCATCTGCTCGCGGTAGCCGGGCTGGCCGGCCCGAAGGGGTGCGGCGCCGGCGGCGCGGGCAGCGGTGCAGTTCGCGTAGTACACCGCCGCTGGAGCAGGGGCCGCGGGAGCCGGGACGGCCGGGGCGGGGGCGGCCGGAGCTTGGGCCGCCGGGGGTGCCGGTTGGGGTTGCGCCGGGGGAGCCGGCGCAAGCTGGCTGGCGGGGGCGGCCGTGTCCGGGCAGTCCCCGAGCACGCGCGCCATCGCATCGTGCTCGGCCCGGGTGACCCACAGCCCGTAGCTGGCCTTGACCGAGATCTGGCGGGCCACGTAGTCGCAGCGGTAGGACTTGTTCGGCGGCAGCCAGGTGGCGGCGTCGCCGTCGCTCTTTTGCTGGTTGGCGGGGCCGTCCACGGCGAGCAGGTTCAGCGGGTCGTTCGCGAAGGAGAGCCGCTGGGCCGCGGTGAGCTGCTGGGCGCCCTTCTGCCAGGCGTCGCTGAGGGCCACCACATGGTCAATCTGCACCGCTGCGCTGGTGCTGCTGCCGCGGAGGAAATTGACCAGGGTGGCCGTGTAGGGGTCGGCCAGGACGCCGGAGAGGACGACGCAGTCTTGGGTGCCGGGCTTGAGGGCGAGGTCGCTCAGGTCCCGGCGGAGCATGTCGTTGCGGGTGTCGCAGCCGTTGCGGTCGACGTCGGCCCAGGCCTGGCCGAACTGGTCGCGGGAGTAGCCCGTCTTGGGTGCGCGGCCCTTGACCGGGATCGTGGCCAGCACCTCCAAGGCCTTGCCGGCGAAGGCGGGCTGTTGATGCGGTGCGCTTGAACCGCCGCCGGCACCGGGGGTTGTCCCGGGGTCCAGCGGGGTGCCCTCCATGGCGGGCGCTGAGCTTTCGGCAGTGGCGGGGGCGGAGCTTTCGACGGCGGTCGGGGCGGCGGCCGGTGCCGTGCCGGGGCTGGCGCAGGCCGTGGCGGAAACCAGCAACAGCCCGGCCAGTCCGGCCGCGATCCAGTCAACAGCGCCGGACTTCGCCGTTACAGAGCCAGAGGTGCCGAATCCAGCGGTGCCATGTGTCCTGCCCCCGCGCTTAACGTCCCCGCCCTTAATGTAACTGTGCAATTCGTCCCCAATTCGTGCTGTTGCCCCGGGTGTCCGCGGGGCGGCTTAAGACCGGTCCCAGCCTACCGGTTGCTCTGTTCCGGGAGTCAGCGGACTCCCGGGCGCGACGCCGAGAAGATGGCCGGCGCGGTGCCTTCGCCGGTGGCGAGGTCGGCGAGGATCCGCCCGACGACGGGGGTGAATTTGAACCCGTGGCCGGAGAAACCCGCGCCGATCACGACCGGCCCGATGCGGTCGAGGATGAAGTTCTCGTCCACGGTGGTGGTGTAGGTGCAGCTGATAGCAGTGAGGGAGTCGGCATCCACTCCGGGGAGCCAGGTCCGGGCGTAGCGCTGCAGCGCTGCCATTTGCGCTGGCTCGGGTGTGAACGTCCTCCGGTCCGGGTCCACTACCGGCCCCACCCCGTGCCACCCGGCCTTGATTCCCTCGCCGGGCGTCTGCATCCCGTAGACCGGCGAGTACCAGTCCGCGAACTCCGCGCCGCGCCCCGGGACGTGGTTGAACCCGGGCCAGATGGCGCCCTCGTCCGCAATGGCGAAGTGCGCCGGCTGTTCCTGCGTCACGGTGAGCCGGGGCAGGGGCGCCAGCCCGCCCAGCAGCTTCGAGGTCCAGACCCCGGCGGTGACCACGGCCTGCCGGGCGGTCAGCACCTCGGTGCGTCCGCCGGCGTCCACGGTGAGCCGGACGCCGTCGTCCCCCATAGCGAGGTCCAGCACCCTGACCCGGTGCCGGATGTCGGCCCCGCGGACCGCGGCGAGGCGCTGCAGCACCGGCAGGGCGGCGTCGGGATTCAGCTGCCCGCCGTCGGGCAGGTGCAGGACCTCCTGGTCGAACCGGATGCCGCGCCAGCGTTCAGCCGCCTCCGCGGCATCCACGAACTCGGCCCGCAGGCCCGCCCCGTGCAGTGCCGTCCGCACGTCGCCCAGCCGCGGATCGGTCCCGTGGTTCACGACGCCGGTGCGCGCCAGCAGGCGCTCGCCGCCGTCGGCCTCCAGCTCGTCCCACAGCCGGACCGCTTCGGCCAGCATCGCGACGTAGTCCGGACCGGCGTAGCCGGGGTTGAGGTTCCGCGTGGCGCCGTGCGATGCGCCGTTGCGGTGCCCCGGGCTGAACTGCTCCAGCAGGGTCACCTCCCGGCCGCGGCTGGCCAGGGCCCAGGCAGCCGCCGAGCCCATGGCGCCGCCCCCGATCACGACGGTGTCCAGTTGCGTGTTCATTTGGGTCCTCCGGGTGGTGTTGGTGCGGAAAGGCGGCGGGTCGGGCAGGGCAGGGCAGGGCAGGGCAGGTATCAGGCGAGGAGCAGCGCAACGACGATCAGGGCGGGCACGGCCACCACCGTCGTGACCAGCACGGTGTCCTTGGCCACGGCGAGGCCGGTCCGGTAGCGGCTCGCGATGACAAAAACGTTCTGCGCGGTGGGCAGGGCGGACGTCACCACCACGGCGAAGAGTGCCTGGTCTTCCAGGTGCAGGGCGAACCGGGCGAAGAGATAGGCCAGCAGCGGATGGACCACAAGCTTGAAGAGGCAGGCCAGCAGGGTGTCCGTCCGGCGCCCGGCGGAGGCCGTCAGCGGGCGGGAACCGTTGAGGCTCATCCCGAAGGCGAGGAGCATGGCCGGAATCGCGGCCCCGCCGATCAGGTGGATCGGCTCCATCACCAGTGGAGGCACCTGCCACCCCGTCGCGGCCACCGCCAGGCCCAGTCCGGAGCCCACGATCATGGGGTTCCGCAGGATCATCAGCACGAAGCTCAGCGGGGTGGTCCGGTGCGTGCTGGTGGTCGCGTCCAGGGCCATCAGGAACAGGGGAGTGAAGAAAGCCAGCTGGAAGATCAGCAGCGGCGCCACGTAGCTGGCATCCCCCAGGACGTACACGGCGATGGGGATGCCGAGGTTCGCGGAATTGGCCAGCGAAGCGCTCATGGAGGAGGTCAGGGATTCCGGCAGGGAGCGCTTGAGCAGGAAGCGGACGATGACGAAGAAGAGCGCCGCCGTCGTGACGGCGCCGACTGCCGCCACCAGCAGCGGGGCGGCAAAGACGTCGTGGACGTTGGCCTTGCTGAGGGTGTCGAAGAGCAGGGCCGGGCTGGCGACGAAGAAGGTCAGCGCGCTGAGCACGGAGCGTGCGTTCTCGCCCAGGACGCCGCGCCGGCCGACGAACATGCCCACCAGGATGATGCACCAGACCACGAAGAATCCGGCGAGGACGCCTAGCACGCGGCGGTCCGCGGCGTGAAAGGCGGGGGCAGGGTGGCGGTCACCCTCCCAGACTAATCAGCTTTATTAGACGATATGAAGTGAGGGGTGCAGATCCCGGCCAGTCCGGGACCGGCCATTATCGCCGGGGCGGTCCGGCAGCGCCGGCTTGGTGTAGTCCACCCTGTCTGCGTGGTGGGCGGCGCTGCGGGACCTGATCCCGGCGGTGATGTCCTTTATCCCGGGCGGTGCCAGGTAAACGGCAAGAGGCCGGGGCCTTCTGTTTCACAGGGTCCGTGGGTTGCCACTGACGGCTCCCTTGGCCTGGCTGGCTCGTCCGGGGTGCAATGGTAGTGCCACATGTGAAGTTTGGGAGGTCCCGGCTATGTTTGAGCATACTTTCATTGGTCTGGATGTTCACGCGGTCAACGTCGTGGGCCATGCGTTGAACCCGGACACCGGAGAAATCAGCACCCACACCATGGCCGCTGACCCGGCGATGGTGCTGGAGTGGGTTCGCCGGTTCGAGGCGCCGGTCAAGGTCGTCTACGAATCCGGCCCCACCGGTTTCGTCCTGGCCCGCTACCTGCGGGCTGCCGGCGTCACCTGCGTCGTCGCGGCGTCCTCGAAACTGCTCCGCGCCCCCGGGGACCGGGTCAAAACAGACCGGCGGGACGCCCGGGTCCTGGCCGAGATGCTCGCCGTCGGCTCGGTGACCGAGGTGCGGGTCCCTGACCCGGAGGAAGAAGCACTGCGGGACCTGTCCCGGCTGCGCTCGGGCACGGCCAGGGACCTCGCGCACGCCCGCCAGCACGTGAACGCCATCCTGCTGCGCCACGGCATCCGCTACCCCAAGGACACCCGGTGGACGAGGGAACACGGCCTCTGGCTGCATCGCCAGCGCTTTGCCGAACCGGCGCTGCAGTTCACCTACGAGGCCGATGTCGAGCGGGCGGAGCTGCTCGCCGGGCACCTCAAAAGGATCGACCAGCATGTCGCCGCCACGGCCGCGACATGCCGCTACGCCCCGGTGATCGAGGCGTTAATGTGTCTGCGGGGCATCCAGATCACGACCGCGTTCGGGCTGGCCGTGGAGATCGGGGACTGGACCCGCTTCACCGGTTCGTCCATCGGGTCTTACCTCGGGCTGGTACCCAGTGAGAACTCCTCCGGCCAATCCCGCCACCAGGGCCCGATCACCAAGGCTGGGAACACCTACGCCCGCAAACTCCTCATCGAAGCCGCCTGGCAGCACCGGCGCCCCTACGCCCGCCCCGGGGAACGGCTGCTGCGCCAGCTCGACCATGTGGCCCCGGCAACGCGCATCCGCGCACTGGAAGGCAACCACCGGCTCCACCACAAATGGGAACACTTCGACGAGCGCCACAAAATGTCCGTCAAAGCCAACACCGCGATCGCCCGCGAACTTGCCGGCTGGTGCTGGTCCCTGGCCGCACCGCTCCAGCGAGGAGAGCGCATGAACGCGGCCTAAAAAAACGTGCCCCGGGACGTGATGGAAGTGACGTGGCAGCACCCCGGAGCTAACTCGAGATGCCGCTATGAGTAGACGGACCAACCGTTGACGCTCGAAGTTAGACATCGATACGCTCCAGCCGAACACATCGTCATGCGGTATCCAACCCGCGAATATCAGTCTGACACTGCAGTCGAGAAAGACTCGCCAGCACCGACACCGCCCCCGGCAGGCACAGATGAGCGGCCCCCTCGGGACACAAAACCCAGGAGCCGCTCATCCGTGCCTCTTGACAACCCGAACTACATATTAGCGGCCGAAGAGCTTGGCGAAGAAGCCGGTCTTGGTGCTGACTTCACCCTCGTGACCCTTGCAGCGGTCGGCGC
>CALMVY010000159.1 GCA_937873245.1 uncultured Arthrobacter sp.
GTTTACGTCCTGGCGGATTCCACTAAGCTCGGCAAACGCCCCTTCCATGCCTGGGTGCGGCTCCCCGCCCCCCCTGGATCCTGGTCACGGACATCCGCGCGGACCCGGAGCAGGTCGCGCTCTTCCGGCAATCCGGGGTGACAGTCCAAGTCGTTGACGTGTCGCCGGCGCAGGCCGCCTGACGTAACGCCGTCGCGGTCGTGGTCGCCGACGGCGACGGCGACCGGCTGCCCGCGTTTCCTTGAGGAAACGCGGACAGCCGCTTGTGGTTTCTCCCTCCTTGACTCTGCCCGGCGGGCAATAGGCGTCCCAATGCTCGGCCACCTTGCCGCCCTCGACACGGCTGATGTTTCCGCCCTACGACGTCCTGGTAAAACCGTTCAATCAATCCCACACCCTCAGAAATTTCCGACTCTTTGTTGGCGGGAGACCGCAATTGGATCCCCGGCGTCGTGCGTCGTGCGTCGGCGGACACGCATACTCAGGCGTGCTCCTTGGTTGACTATTGCCCTACTGAGGTACGGCGCCGATCTGCTGCATGAGGGCCATCATGTCCGTGGCTCCCCAGTGCTCGACGACCTTGCCGTCGTCGTCGACGCGAATGATGTCGATGCCGCTGAATTCGACGCTGCGGCCGGTGGGCTCGATACCCATCAGTTCACCTTGGTGCGTGCCGGTCAGGACCACGTACAGCGCCTCCAGATTGCCGTCCACGAGCGCCGGCTCGCTGGTTGTGGCCAACAGATCCGGGAATGCCGCCCGCATCGTGTTGACGAAGAACCCGACACCGTCTTTGGACGGCGATTGTCCGGGCATGGGATTGTGATCGACAAAGTCATCACTCACCAGTTCATCGATGAGGGCGAGATTTCCGTCCCCAACCACCTCTGTGTAGAACCTCTTGATCAATCCAGTTCCTTCAGCCATTTCCGACTCCTTGCAGGCGCGAGACCGAATTGGGACCCCCAGACGACTGGCGCCCGGCATGTCGCGCAGGCGCCGGCCGCTTCGGTTTCAATGCTGGCTGCAGCGCCGCTCAAGTTTCTGATCGGCGCCAGGCCTAAGCGCGCTGGGCGATGTTGATGATGTTGCCCTCGCTGTCCAGGAACCAGGCTGCCTTCCCCCAGGCAGCCGTGGCGATGCCGTTCTCCGTCTTCAGACCCGGAAAATCGTACTCTTCAAAGACGACGCCGCGGCCGCGCAGCTCCTCCATCTCGCGTTCGAGGTTGTCCGTTTCCCAGCCCATCTGGGTGTTCTTGGCTGTCCCTGCATTTTCGGTCTGGTAAATGAGGAAGCCCGTTCCGTTGGCGCAGCGGTACATCACGCTGTCGTCCTCCATGGAATCGGAGGGTTCAATGCCGAGCTTGTCCCGGTAGAAATCCTTCGCCCGGTTGATGTCCTTCGCGGCGAGGACAGCCATGATGTTTGAATCCTTCAACATGATGATTTCCTTCTGTGCATTGATGTGTCGCAACGATGGCGATGATCCCCCGGTATCGGGCCCCGGAACGTCCCTGCCCGGGCCCCGTGGCCGCCCATTGCGCCGAGTGCCGGAGCAGCCACCTGGGACTCTTCAACGCCGCCCCCAGCCATCATCGGCGCAAGGGTCCCCGAACCTTATGTGGCCATTATGGACCGATGTGGGCCGGCGGAAACAGGGGCTCTGCACCGCTGGAGAAAGACGGACGACGTCGACCGCCACTCCGGGGCGCCAGGCGCCCCAAGACGCGTGACTACCGCCGTTCCCGCCACAACAGCGACACCGCCAACACCACTCCCCCGAGTCCCAGCATCGCCAACACCATGAGCCCCCAGTTGGCCTGGTTCACCCCCGTGCCGTAGAAAATCCCCATCAGGACCGTGGCCGTGATCGCACCGACGTACCGGCAGGTCTGGAAGATCCCGGCGGCCACCCCGCGCTCCTCCGGCCGGGTGGAAAGGTACATGCCCTGGTTGTACGCGATGCTCGCCACCCCGTACGGCACGCCCAGCAGTGCGGTCAGCGCAACCACCAGCGGGATGGAGAACGAGTCCGTCAGCAGCCACATCGCCGCCGAAGCCACCATGAGCATGACGACGCCGGCGACCAGCACTCGCTTGACCCCGAACCGGTCCATCGCGCGGACGGCCACCGGCGTCGAAACCACCGAGACCGCGGCCAGCGGCAGCACCAGGAGCCCGACCACTCCGGGATCGTAGCCGCCGGCTTCCTGCAGCAGCTGCGGCAGTCCGAAGAACGCGAAGTAGTAGACACAGCTGAACAGGGCGAAGCCCAGGTAGACCAGCAGCAGCGGCCGGTTCCTGCCCAGCAGCCGCAGGTCCAGGAACGGCGGGGCGAAGCGCAGTTCGCGCCACACGAACAGCACGGCCAGCAGCGTGCCTCCGCCCAGCAGCCACCAGCGGTAGCCCGGCAGCACGTTCAGCAGCGCCATCATCACCAGGACCATGGAGCCGATGAAGGCCAGGATGCCCGGAATGTCCGAGTCCCGCAGCAGTTCCGACGCCGAGCCGCGTTCCCGGGCACGGTCCGCCGGGGCGAACCGCTGCACCAGGAGGATCGCGGCCAGGGCCAGCGGGACGTTCAGCAGGAACAGGGCCTCCCAGCCGACGAAGCCCACCAGCAAGCCGCCCACCACGGGCCCGACGGCCGCCGCCGACGTGTTCGCCATCTGGATCCGGCCCAGCGGCCGGGTGGATTTCACATTGGCCTGCTTCGCCAGCGCCCCGACCATGACGATGGCGCTCGGGTACGCGGCCGCCGTG
>CALMVY010000160.1 GCA_937873245.1 uncultured Arthrobacter sp.
ACCCTATAACTGCCGCAGGATGCCCCAGCTCTCCGGCAGCCGGCCCTCGCCTGCCGGCTGTGTACAGAGTCTGACCGGGATGCCCCTTCCCGCCAAGTCGTTGTCCTTGGCTAGGGAGGATTCTGGCAGGATGTGGTGATGTCATTCACGCTGCGCGAGCCCGCTCTCCCGGACGCACCACACATCGCTGAACTGCACGTGGCCACCTGGCGGGAGGCGTACTCCCATCTGCTCCCTGAAGATTTCTTTTCCGAAGAGCACGTCCGAAGCCGTCACCAGATGTGGAATCACATCCTCGGGAACGTCCTTGAGAAATGGAGCATCAGAATCGCTGAGAGCGGCGGGCGGATCATCGGCTTCGCGTTCTTCGGCCCCAGCTTCGGACCGGAAGGCCAGGAACTCCCGCGCGATTATCAGTTGTTCAGCATTTACGTCGCGGCAGCGCACTATGGCACCGGGGTGGGACAGGCGCTGCTTGATGCCACGGCGGGTGATGGTCCCGCGATGCTGTGGGTCGCGAAGGACAATCCCCGGGCGGCGGCGTTCTATCGTCGCAACGGGTTCGAATTCGATGGTGCGGAGCAGACGGACCCGGGGGCTCCGAAGATTGTCGACGCCCGCATGGTGAGGTAGGAAACCAGCTGTCAGCCGGAGTACATTCGGGCCAGTGCCTCCCGGGCGGGTCCCTTCACCGCCAAAGGGTGCACCGCGTCGTCAGCGGACAGCTCTGCAGTGGAAGCGGCCCACAGGGCTCCCCAAAAAGCATCGTCTCCAACGGCGGGAAGCACCGTCAGACGCCGACTCAGGCCCTCGTAGCAGGCGGGACGGGGCCTCAGCCCAGCGCCCTCGGATGCGCGGCGGCGTAGATCTCCCGCAGGGTGTCCGCAGTGACCAGGGTGTAGACCTGCGTGGTGGTCACGGAGGCGTGGCCCAGCAGCTCCTGCACCACACGGACATCCGCCCCGCCCTCGAGCAGGTGAGTGGCGAAGGAGTGCCGCAGGGTGTGCGGCGAGACGTCCTTGGTGATGTTGGCCTTCTCGGCCGCCGTCTTGAGGATGGTCCAGGCGCTCTGCCGGCTGATCCGACCGCCGCGCGCGTTCAGGAACAGCGCCGGAGTGCCCTTGCCCTTGGCAGCCAGCAGCGGACGGCCGCGGACAAGGTAGGCGTCGAGGGCACGGGCGCCAAACGAACCGAGCGGGACCAGCCGTTCTTTGGACCCTTTGCCGAAGAGCCGGACTATCGCCGGACCAGGTTCCTCGGCTTCGCCGGGCGAATGCAGGGAAATGTCGTCGACGTCGAGTCCTACCGCCTCGCTGATCCGGGCGCCGGTGGAATAGAGGAACTCCAGCAGCGCACGGTCGCGCAGACCGGTGGCAGTGTCGGCTCCCGCCGCTTCCAGGATCCTGGTGACCTCTTCGACACTGATGGCCTTGGGCAGGCGTTTGCCGGGCATGGGCGGGTGGACGTCGCTCGCTGGGTCCGTGGGAGTGACACCTTCGAGTGCCCAGAACTTGTGGAGTCCGCGCACGGCCACCACCGTCCGGGCCGCCGACCGGATGCCCAGGGCCGATCCGCCGTCGGACCCGTCGGAGAGCGCCTGGACGAATCCGGTGACGTCATGCCGGGTGACCTCGGAGGGGCTCTGGCGGCCGGCGTGGGCGAGGTACCGGGCGTAGCGGGCCAGATCCCGGCGGTACGCGGAGAGGGTGTTGGCCGCGAGTCCCCGCTCGACGCCCATGTGCTGGAGGTAGTCCGTCATGGCGCGGTCTACCGCTGTCTGCGGCCGGGCCGGCGGCCGCCCCGGTTGGGCCGCCTCCACCGGCGCGGGAGCGGCCGGGAGCTGCCCGGGTTCGGCAGTCAGCGGTTCCACCATCAGCGCTGGCTGGGATGCGCGGGCCACGGCGTGTCGCCCGGGCGGAGGCCGTTGAAGTTGTTGTCTCGGGCGGCAGCGGCGGCGAGGATTCCGACGACGGCGGACGGGTTGTGCAGGCGGCCCTCCAGCACGGCCGCCACGGCATCATCGAGCGGGATCCAGTGCAGCTCGATTTCGGCTTCCTCGTCGGTGCGGACGTGGAGTTCGTGGCCGGGCACATCGCTGAGGTCCCGTGCGAGGTAGATGCGGATGGCTTCGCTGGAGGACCCGGGGGAATTGAAGAAGTCGGCGAGCACGTTCCACTGGCCGGCGATGAGGTCGGCCTCCTCGGCGAGCTCGCGTGCCGCGCCGGCCACGAAGTCCTCGCCTTCGACGTCGAGGAGCCCGGCCGGGATCTCCCAGAGGTCCATGCCGACGGGGTGCCTGTACTGCTTGATCAGCAGCACTTCGCCGTCGTCATTCATCGGCAGGACCGCGACGGCGCCGGGGTGGTCGATGTAGTCGCGGACCAGCGGATCGCCGTCGTCGTTGAGCTGGAACCTGTCACTGACAACATCCCAGATCCGGCCTTCGTAGACCGTCCGGGAAGACAAAAGACGGCGCGGGCTCGGTTCATCCGAAACCTGCCGTGCAGCATGGGGGGTCTCAGGGTTACCGGGCATCGCGCCGTCCTTTGATTCAGTTGGGTGTTACTTCGACACTGCCGCGGAAGGCTTGGCAGCGGGCGCCTTGGCAGCAGCCGGCTGACCTGTGCCCTTCTGGTGCTCCAGTGCGGCCTTCACCAGGCCGGAGAACAGCGCGTGCGGCCGGGTCGGGCGTGAGCTGAGCTCCGGGTGTGCCTGCGTGGCCACGTAGTACGGGTGGACTTCGCGGGGAAGTTCGACGTACTCCACGAGCTTGCCGTCGGGCGACGTTCCGGAGAACACCAGGCCCTGGGCGGCGATCTGCTCGCGGTACTTGTTGTTGACCTCGTAGCGGTGGCGGTGCCGTTCGCTGACCTTGGTGGTGCCGTAGGTCTCGGCGACCACGGACCCTTCGTCCAGCTTGGCCTCGTACAGGCCCAGGCGCATGGTGCCGCCCAGGTCGCCCTTGCCGTCCACGAAGTCCAACTGCTCTTCCATCGTGGCGATGACCGGGTACTTGGAGTCCGGCTCGAATTCGGACGAGGAGGCGCCCTCGAGGCCCACCACGTTACGGGCGTACTCGATCACCATGCACTGCAGGCCCAGGCAGAGACCCAGCACGGGCAGCTTGCTTTCGCGGGCGTACTTCAGCGCGCCGAGCTTGCCTTCGAGTCCGCGGATGCCGAAGCCGCCGGGAACACAGATCGCGTCGACCCCGTCCAGGGACTTGACGGCGCCTTCGTGGGTGTCGCATTCGTCCGAGGGGACCCAGCGGATCTTGACCTTGGTGTCATTGGCGAAGCCGCCGGCACGCAGCGCCTCGGTCACGGACAGGTAGGCGTCCGGCAGGTCGATGTACTTGCCGACCAGGGCGATCTCAACCTCGTGCTTGGGGTTGTGGACCGCGTCCAGGAGCCTGTCCCAGCTGGTCCAGTCGACGTCCTTGAAGGGAAGGTCAAGGGCGCGGACGATGTAGGAGTCCAGGCCCTGGGAGTGCAGGGTCTTCGGGATGTCGTAGATGCTCGGGGCATCCGGGCAGCCGATGACGGCGTCGATGTCGACGTCGCACATGCGGCCGATCTTGTCGCGCATGGCCTGCGGGACTTCGCGGTCCGAACGGATCACGATGGCCTCGGGCTGGATGCCGATGGAGCGCAGCGCAGCAACGGAGTGCTGCGTCGGCTTGGTTTTCAGTTCCTGCGACGGGCCGATGTACGGCACGAGGGAGACGTGGAGGAAGAACACGTTTCCGCGGCCGATGTCCTGGCGGACCTGGCGGGCGGATTCGAGGAACGGCTGCGACTCGATGTCGCCGACGGTGCCGCCGATTTCGGTGATGATCACGTCGGGGGCGTGCTTGCCCTCGGCGGGAAGCCGCATGCGCCGCTTGATCTCATCGGTGATGTGCGGGATCACCTGGACGGTGTCGCCGAGGTATTCGCCGCGGCGTTCCTTGGCGATAACGGTGGAGTAGACCTGACCGGTCGTGACGTTGGCTGAGCCTTCGAGGTTTTCATCGAGGAAGCGCTCGTAGTGGCCGATGTCGAGGTCCGTTTCGGCGCCGTCGTCGGTGACGAAGACTTCGCCGTGCTGGAAGGGGTTCATCGTGCCCGGATCCACATTCAGATACGGATCGAGCTTTTGCATTGTTACAGACAAGCCGCGTGCCCGCAGGAGGTGACCGAGGCTCGAAGCCGTCAGTCCCTTACCGAGCGAGGACGCCACACCACCGGTGACGAAGATGTGTTTGGTCGTCTTGGACGAGTCCGGAAACCGGGAATTTACACGGGAATTTGATCGCTGCACCACGGGGTTCGAGCCTATCATCAATTCGTCCTTCAAGGGGTCTGTTCGCGGCAATCCGCTGTGATTGTCATCCCGGCAGCGGCCCGCCGCCGGTGGTGATCCCGGGGTGATCAGGCCTGCTGCGGCAGGAGCCTGGCGTCGTCGAGCAGCTCCTGGGCGTGGGCCTGGGCGGACTCGGAGTCCTCCTGGCCGGCGAGCATGCGGGCCAGCTCCCGTACGCGCTCTCCTTCGTCGAGGAGCTGGACGTCGCTGGAGGTGAAGCCCGTGGCCGTGGCCCCGTCAGCGCCGCGCACCGAGGTCTTCGTGACCCGGATGTGCTGGTCGGCGAAGGCCGCAACCTGCGGCAGGTGGGTCACCACCAGCACCTGGACGTGCCGGGCGAGCATTGCCAGCCGGCGGCCGATCTCGACGGCGGCGCGGCCGCCCACGCCGGCGTCGACCTCGTCGAAGACGAAGGTGGGGACCGGGTCGACGGCGGCGAGCACCACCTCGATGGCGAGCATCACGCGGGACAGTTCACCGCCGGAGGCGCCCTTGCCCAGCGGGCGGGCGGGGGCCCCGGAGTGCGGCTGGAGCAGGAAGGCAATTTCGTCCGCGCCGTACGGGCCCGGCGGGCCGCCGGACTCGACGTTGATCACCAGGGTGGCATCCGCCATCGCCAGGGCCTTGAGTTCCGCACTGACGCGGGCGGAGAGGTCCTTGGCTGCCTTCTTCCGGAGCTTGCTGATGGCGGCGGCCTGCTTGATCAGCTCCGCTTCGGCGCGGGCCACTTCGGCGTCCAGCGCCTCGATCCGGGTGGAGTCGTCCTGCAGCTCCAGGAAGCGTTTCCGGGCCGCCTCGGCCCACTCCAGCACCTCGTCGATGCTCGGGGCGTATTTGCGCACCAGCTTCGCGAGGGCGGCGCGCCGGTCCTCGATTTCGGCAAGCCGCTCGGGGCCCTCGGTGTCGAGGGCGGCCTGGTAGCTGGCGAGTTCGGTGGCGATGTCGTTGAGCAGGAAGCCCACCTCGGCCAGCCGGGCGGCCGCGGAGCCGAGCTCCTCGTCATGTTCGGCGACGTGCTCCAGGGTGCGTTTGGCGGCGTCGACCAGTGCCGTGGCGTCGTTGCCGTCGCCGAAGTCCTCGGCGATGAGCGCCTGGTGTGCCGTAGTGGCCGCGATCCGAAGTTCTTCGACGTTGGCGAGCTTGACGGCCTCGGCCTTGAGCGTTTCGTCCTCCCCCGGCTGCGGATCGACGGCGTCGATTTCGGCCAGGGCAACCTCCAGGGACTCGGCTTCTCGAAGGCGTTCCCGGGCGGCGCTGCGGAGCTCATCCAGCTCGGTCTGGCTGGACTTCCAGTGGGCGTGGAGCTCCCGGTAGCTGCCAAGCGTCGCGGCGAGGCTCTCCCCCGCGAATTTGTCGAGGGCTTCGCGCTGCGCCACCGGGCTCTTGAGCCGGATCTGTCCGGACTGTCCGTGGACCACCACGAGGGTTTCGCCGATCTCGCCCAGCACACCCACCGGTGCGGCGCGTCCGCCGAGGTAGGCGCGGCTGCGCCCGTCCGCACCCACGCTGCGGGCCAGCAGCAGTTCGGCACCGCCGTCGAACTCCTCGACTTCTGCCCCGGCTTCCCGGGCCCGTGCCACGGCGGGGTGCCCGGCGTCGAGCTTCACAGTGGCCTCAGCGGAGGCGCTCTTGGCGCCGCTGCGGACGGCGCCGGCATCGGACCGGGCGCCGAGCAGCAGCCCGACGGCGGTCACCACCATGGTCTTGCCGGCCCCTGTCTCACCGGTCACCACGCTCAAGCCGGGGCCGAGGGGCAGCGTGGCGTCGGTAATGACGCCGAGGTCGCGGATTCTCAGTTCTTCAAGCATGGATCACTTCGCAGTCGATGGATCGGTGGTCTCGCCCGGC
>CALMVY010000161.1 GCA_937873245.1 uncultured Arthrobacter sp.
AACCCCCGTTATCAGGGCTTCACCGGAAACGTCACCGCACACCGCTAGGCTGGGGGTCGACGTCGTAAGGAGGCGCAAATGACCGAAGCAGAAGCCCTGCGCATGACCCTTTCGGACGTTGCCTCCCTGGCGCAGGTCCAGCGCCCCGTCGTTTCCATGTGGCGCAAACGCAGCGCAGCGTCAGCCCACCCGTTTCCGGCGCCGGCGGCGCTCGCCGGCGGGAGGGAGCTGTTCGACGCCGACCAGGTCGGCGCCTGGCTGGAAGCCACCGGCCGCGGCAACAACACCGAGGCACGGAACGACGCCGCTGCCTTTGCCGCCCCCGCGGCCCAAGGCCAGCGGGAGACCTTCAACGCCCTGACGTCGCTCCTGGCGCTGAAGGTCCTGACCGGCCGGCAACTGGCCCCCCTCGGCTCGGACCAGCTACTGGACGTCGCGGACGAATGCGACCCGGACGATCGCCTGCTCTACGCCGAACTGGAAGCCCTCAAGGATGAGTTGCCGGCGCTCGCCGGCTACGCGGACCGACTGACCGACAGCGCGTACAGCGCCACCGCCGCCTTCGAAGGACTCCTGGCGGACCGCTTCCGTGCCGGCCTTCGCGAGCACGCAGACACCGCGCTCACGGCTCCGGCCCTGTCTTTGGTCGCGGCGGCCGCCACGGCGCTGGCCGCCACCCTGGACGGCCGTCCGCTATTTGTCGATCCAACGGCCGGCGGCGGCGACCTCCTGGTCGCGATTCTCCAGGCACACACCGATGCCGCCCACGTTCCGGTCCTGACCACGGACGACGACGGCGCCGCCGCGCGCCTTTTGCGGCGGCGGCTCGCGGTGCACGGCGCCGACACGGGGCTGGTCAGCATCGAGGGCGAGGACGGCCTCTCCGTCTCCGGGCCAGCAGTTCACGCCGCCCAGTACCCCTCCCCCGGCAACCCCGGCGCCACCGCCGAGGACATCCTGGCGGGGATCGAAGACGTCGTCCTGCAAATGGACGACGCCCAGCGCGCTGTAATCATCGCACCTGCCAGACTGCTGTCCGCTCCCCTGACCGGAACAGCCGGCAACCTGCGGGGCGACCTGTTGCGCTCAGGCCGCGTCCGGGCCATCGTCCAGCTGCCGCCGGGCCTGCTCAAGGCCAAACCCCGGGAGCTCCAGGCCCTCTGGATCCTTGGGCCGTCCTTCGCAGAAGTACCTATCGTCGACCGCTGGACCATGGTGGCGGACCTCAGCACCCGGCAACTCACGCAGGACGTCAGCCAGGACCTCGTCAGCGACGTTGTCGCCGCCATGGGCAACCGCTGGACTCTCCGCGCGCATTCCTTCCGCTTCGCTCGCCTCATTCCCACCCGAACCTTGCTGGCCGGAAAGGGATGCCTCGTGGCGGCGGCCGCACCAACGGCTACGCGCGTCAGGGCCAGCGCCGAGACCGCCCTCAGGATCGACGAACTGCTCAGGCCCGGAAACGTCGGCTACACGGAAGCCGGACTTATGGTTCAGCCGGTGGAAGCGCCGGCGGCAACGCGCACCACCAAGGTCGAGGAACTGCTTCGTGGAGGTAACCTCCGGTACATCCAAGGCAATCGGGTTCCGGACTCAGCCGCGACAAAGCCGGAGGGCATCAGGCTCCTCGGCCCCGGGGATCTCCTCAACCCTTACGCCGCGCCACCGCGCTACATCGAGCTCCTTGCGTTTGCCGCCAACAATCCTTCCGGCCGGCTCACCGAACCGGGCGACGTGGTCTTCTGTACCAGCCCCCGCCCCGCCGCTCTGGTGGATCACGACGGCGGCTCCGCCGCCGTGTTTCCCGCCCGAGTGCTGCGGATCGACGGCGGCGACCCCGGCGGCCTGCTGGCCGACGTCGTCGCCGCGGACATCAACGCCCTCGGTGCGGCGGACAAGTCCTGGCGCCATTGGCGTCTGCGGCGCGTCCCGGACGCCCAACGCAGGAGACTCGCCGAATCCCTCGCGCGGCTGCAACACGGGCAGGACCTGGCCCGCGAACGCCTCAAACGCCTGGAGGAACTCGCTACCCTGATTACGGACGGCGTAGCGGGCGGAAGCCTCACCCTGACAGACCCCAGCACTAAGCTCGCCGAACCACAGACCGAAGGAACTCGCTAATGCCCCCGAAATTGAAGGTGGACCTCGCCCCGTCCACCATGAAGGAACTCAAGGACACCCTCTGGAAGGCCGCGGATAAACTGCGCGGCTCCATGGATGCCTCCCAGTACAAGGACGTGATCCTGGGGCTGGTGTTCCTGAAGTACGTTTCGGACGCGTTCGAGGAGCGCCGGGGCCAGATCCAGGCCGAGCTGGAGGCGGACGGACTCAACGAGGAGCAGATCGCCCAGCTGATCGACGACGTGGACGAGTACACCGGCCGCGGCGTTTTCTGGGTCTCCGAACGGGCCCGCTGGAGCTACCTGGCCGAAAACGCCAAGGGCCTGCCGGCGATGGACGGCGCCGAGCCCAAGTCGATCGGCCAGCTGATCGATGAAGCCATGGACCTCATCATGGCGGACAACAAGTCCCTCGCCGCCACGCTCCCCCGCATCTACAACCGCGACAACGTGGACCAGCGCCGCCTCGGCGAACTGCTAGACCTGTTCAACTCCGCCCGCTTCACCGGCCAGGGTGCCAGCAAGGCCCGCGACCTACTCGGAGAGGTCTACGAGTACTTCCTGGAGAAGTTCGCCAAGGCCGAGGGCAAGCGCGGCGGCGAGTTCTACACCCCGGCCGGCGTGGTCCGCGTCCTGGTGGAGGTCCTCGAACCACACCGCGGCCGCGTCTACGACCCCTCCTGCGGCTCGGGCGGCAGGTTCGTCCAGGCCGAGAAGTTCCTGGCGGCCCACAACATGGAGGGCTCGGACATCTCCGTCTACGGCCAGGAGCTCAACGAGCGCACCTGGCGGATGGCCAAGATGAACCTCGCCATCCACGGCCTCAACGCCAACCTCGCCTCCCGCTGGGGCGACACCTTTGCCCGCGACCAGCACCCCGAACTCACGGGCCCCAACGGCGCGGACTTCATCATGGCCAACCCGCCCTTCAACATCAAGGACTGGGCCCGCTCCGAGTCCGACCCCCGCTGGAAGTACGGCGTGCCCCCGGCCGGCAACGCCAACTACGCCTGGATCCAGCACATCATCTCCAAGCTGGCCCCCGGCGGCAGCGCCGGCGTCGTGATGGCCAACGGCTCCATGTCCTCAAACTCTGGCGGCGAGGGCGAGATCCGCGCCCAGCTCGTGGAAGCGGACCTGGTCTCCTGCATGGTGGCGCTGCCTACCCAGCTTTTCAGGAGCACTCCTATCCCCGTGTGTACATGGTTCTTTGCCAAGGACAAGACCGCCGGCAAGAACGGCTCAGTTGACCGCACCGGGCAGGTGCTCTTCATCGACGCCCGGAACCTCGGCTACATGGTGGACCGTGCAGAACGCGCACTGTCCGACGAGGACATCGCCAAGATCGCTAATACCTACCACGCCTGGCGCGGGACCGCTTCGGCA
>CALMVY010000162.1 GCA_937873245.1 uncultured Arthrobacter sp.
CCGGCAAATCCAACCAATTCAATACAATAAATTGGTATCAACAAACTTGGCACACTATTGAGTTCTCAAACAACAGACACATTCGAATTACTATCCGAAACAATTCAAGGTAATTGAATTCTTTTGTTTCGCTTTTCCTTCGCTGCGATATTTCAAGCTTATTTCATTCATATCCACTTTGCAAATCCAGATTTTCATCTGAATTTCACTCGATGGAGCGAATCCGCCCAGCAAAATTGGAAGCAATCTTTCATTTCTGCACCGCTTGCTCCAAGGGAGCAGAAAGTACTAGAAGAATTGCTTCTCTATTTTTGTTGGGGTTGGCCGCCACTCTTCGGTGGCGACTCAGAAAACAATACACGCTCCTCCCCGACCTCGCAACTGGATCGGGAAGGAGCGTGCAGATGACGTGAAGATGCTGGACTAGGCGGCGGTGACCTCGACCGTTGCCAGGTTCTTCTTGCCCCGGCGCAGCAGCAGATAACGTCCGTGGAGCAGCTGGCCGGACTCGATGACCGCATCCGGATCCGCCACCTTGGCATTGTTGACGTAGGCTCCGCCCTCCCCCACGGTGCGGCGGGCTGCGGATTTGCTCTCCGACAGGCCGGTTGCCACCAGAAGTTCGATGATGCCCAGGCCGCCGGCGTCCACAGTGGCTGACGGCAGCTCGGACGTCGCAGCCTTAAGCGTGGCCTCGTCGAGGACGCTCAGGTCACCGTTGCCGAACAGCGCAGCGGAGGCGGCAATTACTTTCTCCGTGGCGTCCACGCCGTGGACGAGGGAGGTCACTTCGTAAGCGAGCTTCCGCTGACCCTCGCGGGCGAACGGCCGCTCGGCAACCGCGGCCTCCAACGCCTCGATCTCGGCACGACTCAGGAACGTGAATACCTTCAGGCGTGCCACGACGTCGCTGTCCGCGGTGTTGAGCCAGAACTGGTAGAAGGCGTACGGGCTGCACATCTCCGGATCCAGCCAGATGGCGTTGCCCTCGCTCTTGCCGAACTTTGTGCCGTCGGAGTTGGTGATGAGGGGCGTACCCAGCGCGTGGACGTGCTTGCCCTCGACCTTGCGGATGAGGTCGGTGCCGCTGGTGAGGTTGCCCCACTGGTCCGAGCCGCCGGTCTGCAGGACACAGCCGTAGTCGCGGAACAGCTGGAGGTAGTCCATCCCCTGAAGGATCTGGTAGCTGAACTCCGTGTAGCTGATGCCCTCGTCGGAATTCAGCCTGTTGGCGACGATGTCCTTCTTGATCATGGTGCCGACCCGGAAGTGCTTGCCGATGCCGCGCAGGAAGTCGATGGCGCTCAGCGGCGCGGTCCAGTCCAGGTTGTTGACCATCCGGGCCGCGTTGTCGCCGTCGAAGCTGAGGAACCGCTGGACCTGCTCCTGCAGTTTCCCGACCCATTCGGCGACGGTCTCCGGAGTGTTCAGCACACGCTCGGCGGTCTGCCGGGGATCGCCGATCAGTCCGGTGGAGCCGCCCACCAGACCGAGGGGCTTGTGGCCGGCGAGCTGGATCCGGCGCATCAGCAGCAACTGGACCAGGTTTCCCAGGTGCAGGCTCGGCGCCGTGGGATCGAAGCCGCAGTAATAGGTCGCGGGATCCCCGGCGAGCAGTTTTTCAAGCTCCGCCTCGTCCGTTGAGACGTGGACGAGGCCGCGCCATTTCAGCTCCTGCCAGACGTTGGCGAAGCTGGGGTCATTCTGCTGGGAACGGAGATCATTTTGCTGGGACACGGAATCTAAGTTAGCAGGATCGGGGCACCCGCAGCGCGTGTGACCACCGGCGGCCCGGCACCGGACACGGTACGACGGCGGGACGCCCGCCGCCGTCGTCCGCTGTCCTGTGCCGGGAAACCGGACGCAGGGCTCAGTCTTCGATGCCTGCCGGCACGCCGGCGGCGGCGATGAGCCGCAGCCGCTGGGTGGGCCGGGTCATGGCGACATACAGGTCGCCGACGCGGCCGTGCTCGTGGTTCAGCATCGCGGAGGGCTCCAGCACCACGACGCCGTCGAACTCCAGGCCCTTGGCCTCACGGGGACTGATCACCACGATGTCCTGCACATAGCTGCCGGCATCCGTCCCGACGCGGCGGCCGTAGACGGTGCGCAGCGCGGCGGTCGCCTCCGGGAGGAGCTCGCCGTCGGCAATGACGGCCAGCAGGCCGCCTTCCAGCGAATCGAGCTCCTGCGGCAGAACCTCCACGAGCTTGTTGATGATCTGCCCCGGCTCAACGCGGTCGATCACCGGAGCCCAGCGGCCTTCGCGGACAGCCTTCGGGGCAGAGACGACAAGGCCTGCCGCGTTGGCCATCCGGGCAGCCGCCTCCGCGATCTGCGAGGGCGTGCGGTAGTTCACCGTCAGTTCCTCAAGCTGCCAGCGGTCGCCAAACATGGGCGCCAGGGCTCCGTGCCAGGAATTTGCGCCGGCCACCGAGCTCGTCTGGGCGATGTCGCCCACGATGGTGAAGGACTTCAGCGGGCAGCGGCGCACCAGCAGCCGCCACTGCATGGGCGAGAGTTCCTGGGCCTCGTCCACCACGATGTGCCCAAACGCCCAACTGCGGTCCGTCGTGGCGCGCTCCGCGGCGGTGAGCCGTGCCTCGCGTTCCTGGTTCTGGTCCACGAGTTCCTCCGCGGACACCAGGACGTCCACGCCGGCGGTTTCCATGTTGACCAGCGTCTGCTTGGCGTTGGCCAGGTCGCGGGCGCGGTCGTGTTCCTGCTGGGCCAGTCCCCTGCCGGCTGCCGCGTCGAGCTCGCCGAGGAGCTCGGCAGCCTCGTCCAGCAGCGGCACGTCCGCTTCGGTCCACGGAGCATCGGCGGGCCGGAGCAGCAGTTCACGCTCGGCCGGGCTGAGCTTGGGAGTGCAGGCCTCCAGGATCGCCGGCCTGCTGAGGAGTTCACCGATGAGCTTCTCCGGTGTCATCGGCATCCAGCACAGGTTCAGGGCGATGCGGACGTCCCTGGCGGAGCGGACATCCTCGGCAAGGTAGGAGCGGTCGGCGTTGTTGCCGATGCTGCCGGCTTCGACGAGTTCGGTCATCTGCTCGGTCAGTTCGCGCAGCAGGATCTTGACGAACGAGACGCGGGCCTCGTTGTGCGGCTTGCCGGTGGAGCGGGCCCGGTCCCTGGCGCGGCGGACCTGCCGGGGCGTCAGGACAAGTTTGCGCCCGTCCACTTCAAGGATGCGGTTTGCCGCCGGAATGCGCTGCCGGTTGGCCACGGCGTTCGCCACCACTTCGGCCATGTCCAGCCGGCCCTTGATGGCCGCGACGTCGGCTTCAGGCTCGGCGACCGCGTGGATGCCCGGCATCAGCCGGCCGACGCTTGCCATCACGACGCCGGTTTCGCCCAGCGACGGCAGGACGCGCTCGATGTACTTCATAAACGACGACGACGGTCCCACCAGCAGGACGCCGGCGGTCTTGAGCCGGTCACGGTGGGTGTAGAGCAGGTACGCGGCGCGGTGCAGGGCCACCGCGGTCTTTCCGGTGCCGGGCCCGCCCTGGACCACGAGGGCGCCGGAAATCGAGGAGCGGATGATCCGGTCCTGTTCGGACTGGATGGTCCCGACGATGTCGGACATGCGTCCGGTCCGCTTGGAATTCAGGGCTGCCAGCAGGGCGCCCTCGCCCTGGAGGGAGTCGTTGTCGGCGAGCATGTCGGCGTCGAGCACGTCGTCTTCGATGGCCTTGACTTCGCGGCCCTGCAGGATGAGGTGGCGGCGGCGGCGCACGCCCTGCCGGTCGAACGCGGTGGCCTGGTAGAAGTGGCCGGCTTCGGGGGCGCGCCAGTCCAGCATGAGGCGCTGGAGGTCGTCGGTGGTCAGGCCGATGCGGCCGATGTACTGGGCCTCGCCGGAGTCCAGGTCGAGGCGGCCGAACACGAGCCGGTCGTCGACGGCGTCGAGCTGCGCCAGGCGGTCCTCGTACAGTGCCGCGAAGGCGTCCCGCTCGGAGACGTTCTGCATGGTGCCCACCGCACCGGCACGCCGCACCTGCGCCAGCTGGGCGCGCTTTTCCGCCCGCAGCTCATCCAGTCGGGCGTAAAGTCCGGCCACGTAGTCGCGTTCATGGGCCAAATCAGCGTCGTGCATCGAACGTTCCCCTATCGAAAAAGACGGACCAACCATTCTACAACCATTTCGGCCTGCGAATCGGAACATGTCAGTTTTTTGCAGGCATTCTACCGGGGTGTATGGAATCGTCCATTGTTTCGTGCGGGGACGTTGCCGGTGCCGGCCGCGGACGGGCGCATGCTTGCGGCGCGGCGGTGACTGGATTAGAGGCGCAGCAGGGAGCTGACCCGGTGGCCGCCCAGGGCCGAGCGGCCGCCGAGTTCGTCGAGTTCCATGACCACACCCACACCGGCCACCTCCACACCGCAGCGTTCAAACAGCCGGGCGGCGGCGCCGAGCGTGCCGCCCGTGGCGAGGACGTCGTCGAGGATCAGGACACGGCTGCCGGGAGCCAGGTCCGTGGTGTGCAGCTCCAGGGTGGCGTTGCCGTATTCGAGGGCGTAGTCCTCGGACACCACTTCACGCGGCAGCTTGCCGGCCTTGCGGACGGTGATGACGCCGGTGTCCGTGGCGTAGGCTGCAGCGGCAGCCAGCAGGAAGCCGCGGGCTTCCACCCCGGCGACGGCGTCGAACTGGCCCTTGAACGGCTCGACCAGCGCGTTCACGACGGCCTTCAGTGCCGCGCCGTCCGCGAAGACGGGGGTCAGGTCCTTGAAGACGATGCCGGGTTTGGGGTAGTCCGGGATGGTGGCGCACAGGCTGCTGATCAGCTCGCCCACCGGCGCGGCGGTCTTGTGCGGGGTCATCGTGGTCTGGCGGTGCTCGCTTGAATTCACCCATCAACCCTACTGGCTGGCACCGCACCCTACAGATCGGGCGTTCCGGGTCCCGCGCCGTCGGTCGATGCGGCCGGGGAGCGCAGGAGGTCATTCGCGAGGCCGTAGCGGACGACGTCGAGCGCCTTTCGGAGCGCGTGCTCCGCGTCGAACCGCCGGTCCGCCGCCGAACGGAGCCGGTGGTAATCCTTCGCCCATTCGGAGCGGTGGAACCGGTCGGCGTCGCCGTGCAGGAGCCGTCCGTAGAGAACGTCCTCGAAAGCGTCGCGCCCGTCGTCCGGGGCGGGTCCGGGAGTCTCGTGCTGCCGGCCCTGCACCATCTCGGCCGTAAAGAGGGAAACCACTGCGTCCGCGCCCTCCGCGAGCCCGCGGTCTGCCGCGAAGTTGCAGAGGCGGAGGGCGCGCACCACCAGTTTGAGCGAGACGTGTTCATCCCGGACGATGAACTTTCGCAGCAGGGCGGCCCGGAAGAGTTCCACCCACTGCCGGCGCTCCCCCTCGGGGGAGTCCAGCGGCACCGGCCGGCCCTCCGGCTGGAACAGCTCGACCATCCGGAAGTATTCGGCGGCCAGCTGCTCAAAGATCTCGAGCCGTTCAAGCTCGTTGCGCGGTTTCCCGCGCTTGCCCTCACCCATAAGTCCCCATCATCCCCGCACCGCCGGACCTTGGGTATCACCAGGGACCGCCGCGTCCGGTCCGTTAGGCGCGGCGCAGTTTCGCCGCCTTGTACCGGGAGACAGTGGGGTCGCCGCTCAGCCAGAAACGCCAGGGGTAGTCGTCGGTGCCCCCGGCGCCGGAGACGCCGACGCGGGGCCCCGAACTGATGTCCACAGCCTGTGCGGCCGGGAGTTCCAGCCGGAACGGGTCCCGGAGGGCGTCGCGGCCGCTGTCCGCCGTCGTGATCCCGAGCGCCGAGGCGAGCCGGGCGGGGCCGCTCGCCAGGTCCTTGGCGGATTTCGACGTCGGCCGCCGGGCAAGTGCCAGGGACTCCCCGGCCACGATCTCGCCGGCCCGCAGCAGCACGGCGGACGCCACGCCTTCGGGTCCGCACACAAGGTTGGCGCAATGGTGCATGCCGTAGGTGAAATACACGTAGAAATGGCCGGCCGGGCCGAACATCACCGCGTTGCGGGCGGTGGCGCCGCGGAAGGTGTGCGAGCCGGGATCCGGGTGCAGCGAGTCGTGCGGGCCCAGGTAGGCCTCCACCTCGGTGATCCGCACAGACACCGCGCCGTCGCGCCCCTCATGCGTCAGCACCGCGCCGAGCAGCAGCGGCGCCACTTCCCGGGCGTCCAGGGACAGCAGCCCCCGCAGTCCATCCGCGGGCGGCCCGCCGGCAGGTCGTCCGGGGCGGGGCAGTCCGGGGGCCGGCACGCTGACGGGAGGCGTCTCACTCATGTTCCGACTTTAACAAACCGCCCACACACTCCACGGCCGTGTCCGATTTCCGCTAGCAGCCGTTCCGGGAAGCTGGCAGGATGAACACATGGACTTCTGGCAGCGCTACCGGGCCATCGACGCCCGGGACACCCGGTTCGACGGGCAGTTCTACACCGCTGTCCGCACCACGGGCATCTATTGCCGGCCTTCCTGCCCGGCCCGGACCCCCAAAGCCGGGAATGTCACCTTCTACGAAACGTCCGCCGCCGCACACGACGCCGGCTACCGGGCCTGCAAGCGCTGCCTGCCCGAGGCTGTTCCCGGTACTCCGGCCTGGAACATGCGCTCGGACATTGCCGGTCGGGCGATGCGGCTCATCAACGACGGCGTGATCAACCGCGACGGCGTGGAAGGGCTCGCCGCCCGGCTGGGTTACTCCTCGCGGCAGCTCAACCGCATCCTGAGCCACGAACTCGGTGCGGGACCGCTGTCGCTGGCGAGGGCAAGCCGGGCCCAGACCGCGCGCACCCTGCTGGTTTCGACCTCCATGAAGGTGGCCGACATCGCGTTCGCGGCCGGTTTCAGCAGCGTGCGCCAGTTCAACGAGACCATCGGCGAGGTCTTCGCGATGACGCCCTCGGCGCTGCGGGCCACGGCCCGGCACCATCGGACGCCGTCGCTGGCCGCTGTGTCATCGACGGCGCTGACGCTCAACCTTCCGTACCGTGAGCCCTTCGACCCGGGGATCTTCGATTTCCTCGCGGTCCGGGCCGTCCCGGGCATCGAGGAGGGTTCGTCCGGTTCTTACGCCCGGACGCTGCGCCTCTCCCACGGCGACGCCCGCTTCCGGGTGGACTACGACGCCGGAGCCCCCGGCCGTCCGCTGGTGCTGACCATCGGCGCCGTCGACCTGCGGGACCTGCCCTCCCTGCTCAGCCGGGTCCGCCGGCTGCTGGACCTCGACGCCGACCCCGTCGCCATCGACGGCGCGCTGGGGGCCGATCCACGACTGGCCGGCAGCGTCGCTGCCACGCCGGGCATCAGGATGCCGGGTGCGGTGGATCCGCAGGAGCTGCTGGTCCGCGCGATGATCGGGCAGCAGATCACCGTCGCCGCGGCCCGGACCGCCCTTGTCCAGCTCTCCGCGGCCGGAAGCGAGTGCCTGGTTCCGGCGGACGGACTGCACCGGCTGTTCCCGACGGCAGCGCAGATTGCGGAGACCGGCTTCGATCTCCTCCGCGGCCCGCAGCGCCGCATCGACTCAGTCCGGGGTGCTGCCGCTGCGATGGCGTCGGGCGAGCTCGATTTCGGCTACGGCGATGACCTGCCGGGGCTGGAGTCAAAACTGCTGCCCCTCGCCGGCGTCGGCCCGTGGACGGTGGGCTATGTGGCGATGCGCGTGATCGGCGCTCCGGATGTCTTCCTGGCCAACGACGCCGCCGTCCGCAACGGCATCCGCTCCCTCGGGGCCGCCCCGGCCGGCGCTGGTCGGGCCAGCACCGCCCCGGCCCCCGAAACGCCGCTGAGCCCTGACTTCCGTGAGCTCAGTCCCTGGCGCTCGTATGCCACCATGCACCTCTGGCGCGCCGCGGCGGCAGCGCAGCCCGGAGCCCGGACCAGGCCAGCCCGCAGCACGACAAAAGCCCCGAAGAAAGCGACATCATGAAAGCCCAACTGTTGACCATGTCCACCCCGGACGGGCCGTTCACCATCATTGCCCGGGACGGGGCTGTGCTTGCCTCCGGCTGGACCGCGATTCCCGGGGAACTGACCGGGCAGATCCACGCGGACCTGCTGCCGGGCGAATTCGAGACCGTGGCCAGTCTCGGTGCCATCTCCGAGGCCGTGGACGGGTTCTATGCCGGAAATCCGGGGCCGGCCATGGAGGTGCCGGTGCTGCAGAAGTCCGGTCCGTTCCGTGGCCACGCCTGGGACATGCTCCGGACCGTCGCGCCGGGACACCCCGTGACCTACACGGAGTACGCCGCGCTGTCCGGAAATGTCAAAGCCGTCCGCGCGGCCGCGAGTGCGTGTGCTTTCAACGCGGCGGCGCTCTTTGTGCCCTGCCACCGGGTGATCCGCACCGACGGCAGCCTGGGCGGCTTCCGCTGGGGACTGGCCATCAAGCAAAGCCTCCTGGCCCGGGAACGGGACGAGGCAGTCCTCGAAACCGCGCCGAGGTCAGACTTCGCGCCCGTACTGCGCTAGCTCATCGGCGCGAAGTCGCACCTCGGCGGAAATTTCAGCGGGTGACGGGCACACCGGCGGGCCACGGCAGCAGCTCCGGAAGGTCAACGCCGTCGGCCGCCGCGGTGGCGCGCAGGCTGCCGAGGGTCGGCGTGCGTCCTGCGAGCCAGGCGGCGATGTCGGTCAGCATCCCGTTGATCGCCGTCGACCGGCCGCCCGGGGTTCCGATGGCCGTGCCCGGCAGGCCGAGTGGCTGGAGCACGAAGCGCTGCCCTTCCGGCACCCGGGCGGCAAGGAAATCGAACAGGTGCTCGCAGAACGGCCGGCTCCAGGTTTCCGGCCCGCGGCCCGTCGCCAGGTCGGTGGCATGGATGACGAGCTCGCGCCAGAGCGCCAGGCCGCCGTCCAGCACGACGCCCCCGCGGTAGCTGATGGGCGCCTGCCAGCCGGCCTCATCCAGCGTTTCGAAGGCGTGCAGGGCCCGCGCCAGTGCGGCTTCCACATCTTCCCGGTGTTCGGCGAGGGTATGCCCGGCAGCCATCTCGATGGTGCGGGTCCGGCCCTCGTAGCCGCCGTCATAGAGCTCGACGCTTGCGCCTTGGGCCGCGAATTCCAGCTGGCGGGCCATCGCGTTGGCGATGCCGCAGATGTGGGCCAGCACGTGGCCGCGCGTCCAGCCCGGCAATTCCGAGGGCGCCTTGACGTCCTCTTCGCTCAGTTTGGCGGTGATTCCGGTCACGACGCCGGCAGCGCGGCGGAGTTCTTCCAGGAGGTTTTCCGGGGTGATTGCGGTCATGGCGATCATCCTAGCGGAGCGCACTGGATAAATCCGGATTAACTGAAGGTCTCCTGGCCGTAGCGGTGGCGGATGTGCCTGCGGTCATGCCGGGCCTGCCAGAACTCGATCTCGCGGGGCCGGACGGCGTACAGCTGCCAGTCTGTGTTCTCATCTTCGCTGCCGTCCGCGCCCGGCCGGGCGTGCCAGTCCGCGGCCGAGGCCTCGGCGGAAAGCTCCACGACGTCCCCGGCGACGCGGACCTGCCGGCCCTGCCGCTGCCAGAAGAAGTTCAGGGCCGCGTGCGGATTCGCCGAGAGTTCCCGGCCCTTCCGGGAGGCGCGCGACGTGGCGAAGTGCCAGCCGTCGTCGTCGATGTCCTTCAGGATCAGCATCCGGGACGACGGCCTGCCGAGTACGTCGGCGGTGGCCAGGCTGCAGGCGTTGGGCTGCGGGACGCCGGCGTGCAACGCCTCGGCCAGCCACAGCCGGAACAACTCGGCCGGGTCTGCGGGGGCAGCGGCCGGGTCGAAGCCCGGCAGCTCGTCCGGGAAATCGGGCAGGGCGCGCAGCAACTGGCGGAACGATTCGCTCATGCACCCACCTTAAACGCCGCGAGTTCGCACTTCGCGGCAATGTTTGCGAAAAACACTGCCGTGAAGTGCGAACTCGAGTGGGGCGTGGTCCCTGGGTGTGGCGGAAGCTACCCGGCGTACTCTCGTGCGCCGGCGAGCTCGCTTTCGAGGGCCAGCAGCTGGCGCTCGACGGCGGCCGGCGCCGTGCCGCCCTGGGAGTTCCGGCTGTTGAGCGAGCCCTCGGTGGACAGGACCGTGCGGACCTCCGGCGTCAGGTGCTCCGAGATGGCGGCGTATTCCTCATCCGTCAGGTCCCAGAGCTCGACGCCGCGGCTTTCGGCCTGCTTCACCGCGGCGCCCGAGAGTTCATGCGCCTCGCGGAACGGGACGCCCTGACGGACCAGCCATTCGGCGATGTCCGTGGCCAGAGCGAAGCCCTGCGGTGCCAGCGACTCCATCCGTTCGGTGTTGAACGTCAGCGTCGCGATCATGCCGGAGACGGCCGGGAGCAGGACCTCCAGGGTGTCGGCGGCGTCGAAGACCGGTTCCTTGTCCTCCTGCAGGTCGCGGTTGTACGCGAGCGGCAGGCCCTTCAGCGTGGCCAGCAGCCCGGTCAGGTTGCCGATCAGCCGGCCGGCCTTTCCGCGTGCCAGTTCCGCCACGTCCGGATTCTTCTTCTGCGGCATGATCGACGAGCCGGTGGAGTAGGAATCGTGCAGGGTGACGAAGGAGAACTCCTTCGTGGCCCACAGGATCACTTCCTCCGAGACCCTGGAGAGGTCAACGCCGATCATGGCCGTGATCCAGGCGAACTCCGCGAAGACGTCGCGGGCGGCGGTGCCGTCGATCGAGTTGTGCGTGGCGGAGTAGAAGCCGAGGTCCGCGGCCACGGCTTCCGGGTCCAGGCCGAGCGAGGAGCCCGCCAGGGCACCCGAGCCGTACGGCGACACGCCCGCGCGCTTGTCCCAGTCCTGGAGCCGCTGCACGTCGCGCAGCAGCGCCCAGGCGTGGGCCAGCAGGTGGTGGCTGAGCAGGACCGGCTGGGCATGCTGCAGGTGGGTGCGGCCGGGCATGGCCACGCCCTGGTGCGCCTTGGCCTGGTCCACCAGCGCATCGATCGTGGCGAGCACGCCGCGGGCGATGATCCGGGCGTGGTCGCGCAGGAACATCCGTCCCAGCGTGGCCACCTGGTCATTGCGGGACCGGCCGGCGCGGAGCTTGCCGCCGAGCTGGGTGCCGGCGCGCTCGATGAGGCCGCGCTCCAGCGAACCGTGCACGTCCTCATCCGACTCCGCCGGCAGGTAGGCGCCGGAGGCGACATCCTCATCCAGCCGGGTCAGGGCGGCAAGCATGCCCTCAAGCTCGGCGTCATCCAGCAGCCCGGCTTTGTGCAGCACGCGGGCGTGCGCCTTGGACCCGGCGATGTCGTAGCGGGCCAGCCGCCAGTCGAAGTGCGTGGACTTGCTCAGCGCGGCGAGGGCGTCCGCGGGGCCGCCGGCGAACCGGCCGCCCCACAGCGCGCCCGTGTTGGTGGCCGACGCCATTACTGACCCGCGACGCGGATGTCGCGGCCGGAGGCGACCTTGGCGGACATGCCCCACAGCTCGATGAACCCGCGCGCCATCGACTGGTCGAACGTGTCGCCGGTGTCGTAGGTGGCGAGGTCGAAGTCGTAGAGCGAGGTGTCCGAGCGGCGCCCGTTGACGATCGCCTGGCCGCCGTGCAGCACCATGCGGATGTCGCCGGAGACGTACTTCTGGGTGTCCTCGATGAAGGCGTCCAGGGAGCGCTTGAGCGGCGAGAACCACTGGCCGTCGTAGACCAGCTCGGACCAGCGCTGGCCGACGGTGGCCTTGAAGCGGGCCTGCTCGCGTTCGATCGTGATGTCCTCGAGGTGCTTGTGCGCGGTGATCAGCGCCATGGCACCGGGGGCCTCGTAGATTTCGCGGGACTTGATGCCGACGAGGCGGTCCTCGACGACGTCGATCCGGCCGACGCCCTGGGCGCCGGCACGGCGGTTGAGTTCCTTGATGGCCTGCAGCGGGGTGACCTTGATGCCGTCGATCGCGACGGGGACACCGGCTTCGAAGGAGATGATGACTTCATCCGGGGCCGGCGGGAATTCCGGGGTCGCGGTGTAGTCGTAGATGTCCTTGGTGGGGGCGTTCCAGATGTCCTCGAGGTAGCCGGTTTCGACGGCGCGGCCCCAGACGTTCTGGTCGATCGAGTACGGGTTCTTCTTGGTGGTTTCGATCGGCAGTCCCTTTTCCTCGGCGAAGGCGATGGCCTTGTCGCGGGTCAGGGCGAGGTCGCGGACCGGGGCGATGCACTTCAGGTCCGGGCCGAGGGTCTGGATGCCGACTTCGAAGCGGACCTGGTCGTTGCCCTTGCCGGTGCAGCCGTGGGCCACGGTGGTGGCGCCGAATTCGCGGGCGGCCTTGACGAGGTGCTTGACAATCACCGGGCGGGAGATGGCGGAGACCAGCGGGTAGTGGCCCTGGTAGAGGGCGTTGGCCTTCAGCGTGGGCATGCAGTACTCGTTGGCGAACTCGTCGGAGGCGTCGGCCACGTAGGCTTCGACGGCGCCGCAGCCCAGGGCCCGCTGGCGGATCGTCTCCAGGGACTCGCCGCCCTGTCCGACGTCGACGGCCACGGCGATGACCTCGGCGCCGGTTGCTTCACCGATCCAGCCGATCGCTACGGAAGTATCCAGGCCACCGGAGTAGGCCAGCACAATACGCTCAGTCACTTCAAATGCTCCTTAGTTGTTTGGTTCGTTGTCTGGTGCAAGTTTATTGGCCGGCTTCCTCGGCGAGCTGCAGGAAACGGGCGGCCAGGGCCGCACCGCCGAGCGGATCGCGGGTGACCAGCAGCACGGTGTCGTCCCCCGCGATGGTGCCCAGGATGGAGGGCATCACCGAATGGTCGATCGCGAGGGCCAGGAAGTTGGCTGCGCCGGGCGGCGTCCGGAGCACCACGATGTTCGCGGACGCTTCGGCGGTAACCAGCAGTTCCCCGCAGAGCCGGGCCAGCCGCGCGTCGAGGATCTCCTGGGTGACGCCGCTCTTGGCCGCGCGTTCCCCGCCTTCCCCGGGCACCGCGTAGACCAGGACGCCTTCCTTGCCGCGGACCCGGACTGCGCCGAGCTCCACGAGGTCCCGGGACAGCGTGGCCTGGGTGACCTGGACGCCGTCGTCCGCCAGCAGCGCCGCCAGCTCCGCCTGCGAGCGGACCGACTCACCGGTGAGGATCGCGGTGATCCGCGCCTGCCGCGCCGTCTTGGTGGCCGGGCTGGCCCCCGGGGAGGCGGGCTGGACGGACACTAGCCCAGCCCCTCAACAATGGCCAGGCCGGAGCGGTGCATCAGCCAGGCCATCAGGGCCTTCTGGGCGTGCAGCCGGTTCTCGGCCTCGTCCCAGACGATGGACTGCGGCCCGTCGATCACGGCAGCGGAAATCTCGTAGCCGCGGTAGGCGGGCAGGCAGTGGAGCACGACGGCGTCCGGTGCGGCGAGCTTCATCGCCGCCTCGTCCACGGCGTAGCCGCGGAACAGCTGCAGCCGGGCTTCCTTCTCGTCCTCCTGGCCCATGGACACCCACGTGTCGGTGGCAACGACATCGGCTCCGAGCAGCGCCTCGGCGGCGTCCACCGTGACGAGCACCGAGCCGCCGGTCTCCGCCGCGCGGTCTTCGGCCGCCGCGATGATTTCCGCGGACGGCAGGTACCCCTCGGGGCCGGCGATGCGGACGTGCATGCCCGCGGTGACACCGGCCAGCAGGTAGGAGTTGGCCATGTTGTTGGCGGAGTCACCCAGGTAGCTCATGGTGAGGCCCTTGAGGTCGCCCTTGTGCTCCTTCACGGTGAGCAGGTCGGCGAGGAGCTGGCAGGGGTGGTAGTCATCGAACAGGGCGTTGATGACCGGCACGCGGGAGTTCTTGGCCATGGCGACGAGCCCGGAATGGGCGCCGG
>CALMVY010000163.1 GCA_937873245.1 uncultured Arthrobacter sp.
AAGTATTGGTGATCGATGCTGCGCCGGTGAGTTATCCCCTGCCCAAGGAGTGGAGTGTGCGCGAGCACACCTTGCAGCGCTCGGAAGGCAAGCGCCGTTTCGAGATATCGGTCAACGGTGAAACCTGCATGCGGGTGATGGCGATGGAGCGGTTTTTACCGGAAGTGAACGCGGCCTTGGGCGAGTTTGCGCAGGCGCTGGCGGCGACCACCTCCTCGACGTCGGCCAGCGCCCGGGCCCGGCGTTCCGGGTCCATCGGCACGATCTCCCCGCCGAGCTGCAGCCCGGTGCAGCGTTCCAGCAGGACGTCCGGGGCGCCCTTGGTGACCAGCGCCAGCGTGCCGATCTCCCGGTGGCGGGCCAGCGCGGACATCAGCTTCCGCTCCGAGGTGAAGGGGATCTCGCCCTGCCGGTCAAACTCCCCGACGCGGTCCGTGACCCCTTCCAGTTTCCGGGCGGCGACGAGGAACGCTGCTTCCGTCGGGTCGCCCTGGATCTCCCATTCACCGTCGTGTTCCCGGAGCTGCGCGTTGTTGGCGAAGGAGCCGCCGGCCAGCACCATGCGTGCTTCCTGCAGCAGGGCCGGATCCCGCACTTCCGCCCCGTCGTGGAGCACACCGCCCTCCGGCCGGTAGCCGACGCCGGTGAGCTCGACCTGGCCGGAGGCGGTGGTGATCCTGCAGATGGTCATCTCGTTCCGGGTCAGCGTCCCGGTCTTGTCCGAGGCAATGACCGAGGCGGAGCCGAGGGTTTCCACCGAATGCAGCTCCTTGACGACGGCCTTGCGTTTGGCCATGTTCTGGACGCCGATGGCGAGGACCACGGACAGGATGGCCGGCAGCCCCTCGGGCACGGCCGCCACCGCGAGCGAGACCCCCAGCAGCAGGACCGCGACAAGTCCGCTCAGCGAGTCCACCCCGTTGACGATGATGATCGTGGCCATCACGACGAAAGCGATGGCGATCACCGTGATGCCGAGCAACTTGCTGACGCCCGCGATTTCCTGCTGCAGCGGGGTGGGGGCGTCCTCGGCGGCCGCCAGCATTCCGGCGATCGCGCCGACCTCCGTGTCCATCGCTGTTCCGGTGACCACCGCGCGGCCCACGCCCCGCGCCACGGCCGTTCCCTTGTAGACCATGTTCAGCCGGTCGCCGAGGGGGACGTCGCCGCTGAGGACGCGGGGATCCTTGAAGACCGGCGCGCTTTCGCCGGTCAGCGAGGACTCCGCCACGCCCAGGGAATTTGCCGTGATCAGCCTGGCATCGGCGCCAACTGAATCCCCTTCGTTGAGGACCAGGATGTCGCCTGGCACCAACGCCGCGGAGGGCACGGTTTTCAATTCACCGCCCCGCAGCACCGTGGAGTTCGCTGCCGTCATCAGCCGAAGCGCGGCGACGGCGCTCTCGGCTTTGTTCTCCTGGACGTAGCCGAGGACACCGTTGAGCAGGACCACGGCCCCGATCACGATTGCGTCAACCGGCGGGCCGGCGGCACCCTCCGCCACCCAGGCCAGGACGGAGATGGCAATCGCCGCCAGCAGCAGGTAGATCAGCGGGTCCTGGAACTGCCGCAGGATCTTCCGCCACAGCGGCACGGGCGGCGCCGGACGCAGTTCATTCGCGCCGTGGCGGACCAGCCGGCGCTGCGCTTCGGCCGGGTCCAGGCCGGTGTCAGGGCCGACGTCGAGCGTGCGCAAGGCGTCCGTCGCGCGGCGGAGGTGCCACGGGACGACGCTGGTGGTGGCGCCGGCGTCGTCGCCGGACGCATTGCTGGAAGGGCGGTGCGAGGTTGTGCCGGGTCCGGTGCCGCGAGGCGATTCGTTCATGACGCTGTCACCCGCATGCCCCCAGCATCACCAGTCCCGCCGGTGCAGGCAAGAGCCCTACGTCCCGGATCCGGCGCGTCTCGGGGCCCGCAGTAAAGGGCTGAAAAGCCCAGGGGGAAAAGGGCCATCCGGAAGAGCCGCTGTACGGCCAGGAAGGCTCCGCCGCGGTCTGTCCCCCGTGCCTGGGCCCGAACTCCTATGATTCTTGCATGGGAGAGCAGGGGCTGGCGGAAGTTGCGGCACAGCTCTATGCCCTGCCGTTCGACGATTTCGTCGCCGCGCGGACGGCCGCCGCCAAAGATGCGGCCGCAGAGCAAGGGCGGCGGTCCCTCGCCGCGGAAGTGCGCTCCCTGCCCAAACCGTCCGTCGCGGCATGGACGGTGAATATGCTCGCCGCCCGGGAGCCGGAAACCCTCCGCGAACTCGCCGGGCTGGGGCAGTCGATGCGCGCCGCGCAATCCTCCCTTGACGCTGCGGAACTCCGCCGGTTGGCACAGGAACGACGCCAACAGCTCGGCGGCGCGGTCAAGACGGCCCAGGCAGTAGCCGAACAGCTGGGCCGGAAGATCAGCGGTACGATCGCGGCGGAAGTGGAATCGACACTGCGCGCGGCGACAGCCGATGCGGGGGCCGCGGCTGCCGTGCAGTCCGGCCGCCTGCTCCGGGCGCTGTCCGCCGACGGCGTCGACGTCGTGGATCTTTCGGGTGCTGTTGCGCTGCCCGGCCTGGTAGTCCCGGCGCCACCGGTTCCCGCGCCCGGCCCGGCCCGTGCGGCGGCCCGGACCGGAATCACGGCCCGGAAAAACGCGGAACAGCCTCGGCTGCGGGCTGTCCGCCCTGAACCCCGGAAAACCACGCCCTCCGCGCTGGAACGGGCCCGGTCGCTGCTCAAGGACGCCGAAGAGGCCGCTGAGGCGGCCGCCGGGGAAGCGCAGCAGGACGAGGAGGAGCTCGCCGCGTTGACCGCCCTGACCACGGAACTGTCCGACACGGCACGCAGGCTGGGCGAGCAGCTGGCCCGGTGCGAACAGGAACTTAAAGCCGCCAGAAAACGGCGGGACCTGGCGGCGGCCGAGGCCCGGCAGGCAGCCCGGGCGGCGGACCGGGCGCGGCGCACCGCGGACCTCGCCCGGGAACGGGTGCTGCGGCTTGGCAACACGCCGGACCCGTGACCTCATAGTGTCGGAGGCCGGCTGCACACTTAATTCATGGAAACCAAGCAGTACTTTGAAGTCACGTATCTGGACACGGATTGCGGCCGCATCCGCGCCGAGGCTTTCGATGACCTCGCGGACGCCGAACGGTTCGCCAGCCGCCAGGCCGCCGACGAGAACGGCTGGGCCATCATCGACGCGGTGGCGGTGCAGGAAGGCCAGCAGGCCGCCTGAGCCCTGCCGATGTCCGGGCAAGGGAAAGGGCCCCCACCCTGTCGGGTGGAGGCCCTGCTGTGGCTCCAATGAAGCCGCTGCCCCAGTCGCCGGCCGGCCTGACCGCAGGCCGGCGCGGCTACTCAGCGGGCGGTTTAGGCGAAGTCGGAGACTGCCGGGTCGGGGCCGATGCGGCCGGCGCCCTCGGCGGACTTGTCCAGGCCGTTGATGGCCTGCACATCGGTCTCGTCCAGGCTGACCTCCAGCGCCGCGTAGTTCTCGCGGATGCGGGATTCGGTGACGGACTTGGGGATGACAACATTGCCGATGGCCAGGTGCCAGGCGATGACGACCTGCGCCGGGGTGGCGCCGTGCTTGGCCGCGATCTGGCCGATGACCGGGCTCTCCAGCAGCTCGCCGCCCTGGCCCAGCGGCGACCAGGCCTGGGTGAGGATGCCCTTGGAGGCGTTGAACTCGCGCAGCTCGGCCTGGTTGAAGAAGGGGTGCAGCTCGACCTGGTTGATGGCCGGCACGACTCCGGTCTCGTCGATCAGGCGCTGCAGGCCTTCCTTGGTGAAGTTGGAAACGCCGATCGTCTTGACGCGGCCCTGCTTCTGCAGCTCGATGAGGGCCTTCCAGGTGTCCACGTACTTGTCCTGCTTGGGCTGCATCCAGTGGATCAGGTACAGGTCCAGCGTCTCCAGGCCCAGGCGCTCCATGGATTCTTCGAAGGCCTTCAGCGTGGACTCGTAGCCCTGGTCCGCGTTCCACAGCTTGGTGGTGATGAACATTTCCTCGGGAGTGAGGCCCGATCGCTCGATCGCGCGGCCCACCCCTGCTTCGTTGCCGTAGATCTTGGCGGTGTCGATGTGGCGGAAGCCGGCTTCGAACGCCTGGGCCACCACCTTCTCGGCGACGTCGTCTTCAACCTGCCACACTCCGTAGCCAAGCTGGGGAATGGTGTTGCCGTCATTGAAAGTCAGTACCGGTGAAAGTGTCATCCAGCCATCCTGCCAACGCCCGCGCGGGACCGCCAGCGCAAAGGGCGCGGCTAAGCTAGGCGCTTAACCGGGAATTTCGGCCGGAGGCCGGAAGCAGCGCGGACATCTCAATCCGCGGCGGCAGCCTCCGCAAGCCTCCGTTCGGCGTCGTCGACCTGCTCCAGCACCGATGCCGCGCGGCGCCGTACCGACTCCGCACCGGCCGGGACGGGGCCGACGGCGAGGCGGAGCATCGCAGCTGCCTCGGCCGTGGTGGCGAGGGAGTTGCCGGCCGTGGACAGGGCGCGGTGGACTCCGGCCAGGGGCCCGGGAATGTCGAGCCCCTCGCTCGGTGCGCGGCGCTGGGCCTCCACACAGATCTGCCGGACGCGCCCGGAGAGGGCGGACAGCTCATTGGCAATCTCGAGGAGCTCGGCATAGAGGGCCTCGTCCTCCACCCCCTCGAGGACCTGGTGGTAGCGGTCGAGGCCCCGGGTGAAGCGGTCGTGGGCCCGCCGCCAGAGGCCTTTGCCGAGTTCGGCGTCGTCTTTCCGGCCCTGCCGGGCGGCGCTGAAGAATCCCAAGGCTGCCCTACAGGTACTGGCCGGGGCCGTGGTCCGGATCCACGGGCACGGGAGGCCGCGACGGGTCTTCGCCGGGCCGGGGCGCGGCAGCCCGCTGGGGCTCCCCGTTCTCGCCGATAATGACGCCGGGGGCGATCATCGTTCCGGGCGGCAGCTGGCGGAGCTGGGCCTGCGCGGCGGCGTGGTCCCGGGCGGCATGCTGGGCTGCGAGGGCAGTCTGGATGCCGTGGAAAAGGCCCTCCAGCCAGCCGACCAGCTGGGCCTGGGCAATCCGCAGCTCCGCGTCCGACGGCGTCCCGTCTGCGGGGAAGGGCAGGGTGATCCGTTCCAGCTCCTCGACGAGTTCCGGGGCGAGGCCGTCTTCGAGTTCTTTGATGGAGCGTTCATGGATGCCGGCCAGCCGTGTCCGCGCCGCATCGTCGAGCGGAGCGGATCTCACTTCGTCCAGGAGCTGCTTCATCATGGTGCCGATCCGCATCACCTTCGCGGGTTCGTCAACGAGATCCTGGAGCTGGCTGGGCTTGGGCCGCGCGGACTCCGCGGGCCGGCCCGGATTCTCCGGCCCGCCGTGCCCGCTGCGCTCGGGCGTCGCCTGTCCGTCGTCACCGGCCGCTTGGGGAACCAGGGCGGCGCCCTCCACGGGGGCCTCGTCGGCGGGCTGAGTGTCGTGCGGATCGCTCATGGCTTCATACTCTCACGAGCCCGGAGCCGCGCAGGCGGCCTGCCCCGAGCGGCACTCCGCGGCGCGCTAAGTGGCGCACCGCAGGTCCCAGGAACCCGCGCAACAGACAGCAGAGGGCGCCGTCGAGCACTAATGTGCCCGGCGGCGCCCTCGCACGGCGGCAACGCCGATCAGCCGGAACCGGTCAGCAGCACCGGCCCTGCGGGTTGGCGTCCTGACGGTCCGTCTGGTCCCGCCAGAACTCCCGCTCGGTCATCGGCCGGGAGCCGTGGCCGGCTTCGGCGTGATGCGCCAGATATTTCGCGTATGCGTCCGCACCCATCACGCCGCCCAGGTACCGGGAGAAGCCCCGGAAGCCCGCAACTATTGCGTTCATGTTCAGCTCCGCACTAGTGGTGGCCGGCTTTTTCGGCGCGCTGGTCCGCCGGCAGTTGGGCCCACTGGGTCATAAGCTCACGCTCGGATGCTGTGGGGACCGGACCGGCCGGGGCGAAGACACGGGCCGGCAGCGCCGGATCCTCGTTGTCGGTGTTGGGTAGGCCGGCCTTGGCATTGCGGAACGCCTTGTACGTGGCGATCAGCGCCGTCGTGATGACGATGATGCTGAGCACCACGAAGATGACCGAGAGCCAGCCCTGGATCGCGGTGTTGCGGATCACGGCTTCCATCGCCGGGACGGTCTTGGCCGTGCCGAAGGAAGTTTTGCCCTCCGCGAGTGCCTTGGAAAAGGCCGCGTTGTTGGCGAAGTAGCCAACCGCCGGGGTGGAGGAGAAGATCTTCTGGTAGCTGGCCGTGATGGTCACGACGGCCGCGAAGGCCATCGGAAGCGCCACGATCCACAGGAACTTGAAGGAGCCCTTCTTCGCCGCGATGGCGAGGCAGACGGACAAGGCGATGGCGGCGAGCAGCTGGTTGGCGATGCCGAACAGCGGGAACAGCGTGTTGATGCCGCCCAGCGGGTCCGTGACGCCCATCAGCAGCACGGCGCCCCAGGCACCGACCATGACGGCGGTGGCGAGCCAGGCGCCGGGACGCCAGGAGTGCTCCTTGAACTTCGGGATGAAGTTGCCGACCGAGTCCTGCAGCATGAAGCGGGCGACGCGTGTGCCGGCGTCGACCGCGGTGAGGATGAACAGCGCCTCGAACATGATGGCGAAGTGGTACCAGAAGCTCATCATGGCGGTGCCGCCGATGAACTGCTGCATGATGTGCGCCAGGCCCACGGCGAGGGTCGGGGCGCCGCCAGTCCGGGAGACGATGCTTTCCTCGCCGACGTTGGCTGCCGTCTCGGCGAGCATGTTCGGGCTGATATTCACGCCGGAGAGTCCCAGGCTATTGACCCAGGCGGCCGCGGTTTCCACGGTGCCGCCGGTGAGGGCCGCCGGGGAGTTCATCGCGAAGTAGAGCCCGCGGTCAATGGAAATCGCTGCTACGAGGGCCATGACGGCCACGAAGGACTCCATCAGCATGCCGCCGTACCCGATGAAACGGGTCTGGCGTTCCTTCTCGATCAGCTTCGGTGTGGTGCCGGAGGCGATGAGTGCGTGGAATCCCGAGAGCGCGCCGCAGGCGATGGTGACGAACAGGAACGGGAACAGCGCGCCCGGGAAGACGGGACCGTTGTCCCGGCTGGCGAATTCGCTGAACGCCGGGACGGAGATTTCCGGACGGACCACGATGACGGCCACGGCCAGCATCACAATGACACCGATCTTCATGAAGGTGGAGAGGTAGTCACGCGGTGCCAGGAGGAGCCAGACCGGCAGGATGGCGGCAATGAAGCCGTAAATGATGATGGCCCAGGCAAGGGTGACCTTGTCCAGCGTGAAGAGAGCCTCGCCCCATTCGGTTGCGGCGACGACGCCCCCGCCGATGATGGCGGCCATGAGCAGCACAAAGCCAATCAGCGAGACTTCCATGATCCTGCCGGGGCGGATGAAGCGCAGGTACACGCCCATAAAGAGAGCGATCGGGATGGTCATGCCGACGGAGAAGACACCCCACGGGCTCTCGGCCAGGGCGTTGACGACGACGAGGGCCAGGATGGCGACGATGATCACCATGATCAGCAGGGTGGCGATCAGCGCGGCGGTGCCGCCGATGACCCCGAGTTCCTCGCGGGCCATCTGCCCCAGGGAGCGTCCGCCGCGGCGCATGGAGAAGAACATCACGACGTAGTCCTGGACCGCACCGGCGAACACGACGCCGATGATGATCCAGATGGTGCCCGGGAGGTAGCCCATCTGGGCTGCGAGGATCGGGCCCACCAGGGGTCCGGCGCCGGCGATGGCGGCGAAGTGGTGGCCGAACAGGACGTTGCGGTCGGTGCGGACGTAGTCCTTGCCGTCCGCTTTGTACTCCGCGGGCGTGGCCCGGCGGTCGTTCGGCTTAAGCAGGTAGCGCTCAATGACCTTGGAGTAGAAGCGGTAGCCGATCAGGTAAGTACACACCGCGGCGAACACAAACCAGATGGCATTGACCGTTTCACCGCGGACGATCGCGAGCATGAACCAAGCCACGGCGCCCAGCAGGGAAATTGCCACCCAGATCGCGATCTTGGTTGGCGTCCATTTGCGCTCTTCCGCCTCGCGCACGGACTCGTCCACGGCTGTGGGCGGCAGGGCCGGGTCCGGCGTAATGCCGTCCTCGACCAGTAAGTTCTTTGGCGTGCCATCTGGCATAGTGCCCATGTCTCCTCCTTGAGAAACCCCAACCGGGCAAATCCACTCGACAGATGTGCCCCAAGGCACCCTACCAACGGCGGGGAGGCATGGGTATGCCTTTGCGCCAGGCGGCCCTGTGGGGGCGGTGAACGGTTGGGCGGGAGCGCTGAGCGGCGCGAGTGTTGCCGGCAGGCGTTAATCTTGGCACCGGCCGGACCGGGAAGGCTAGGGGTGCGGGCCGGTCAACTGCATCAGCCGCGCTTCGCAGAGGTCCAGCCACCGCACCTCGGCTTCGGTCTGGAAGATGAGCGAGTCCAGGACCAGCAGCCGGGCGGTGTCCGTCGGCCGGTGCTGGGATGCCGTGTCACGCCGGGCTTTGGTGTAGTCCTGCAGCGCCCGAATGGAGACGGCCCGCTGGGCATGGATGGCGGCGCCAACGTCGACGCCGGGAAGCGTCAGTGCCAGGGCGAGCTTGATGGCCAGTTCGTTCCGAGGAGGGCTGGCGCGCGGCACCGGGGACGTGAACCAGTTGCGCACCTCGGCTCGCCCCTCGGGGGTGATGCTGTAGATGACGTGGCCCTCACCGTCGGCGCCATCTTTGCGGACAAGGCCGTCGCGTTCCAGACGGTCGAGGGTGGTGTAGACCTGCCCGATATTGAGGGGCCAGGAGGATCCGGTGCGGTCCTCGAATTCAATCCTGAGCTGGTAGCCATAGCGTGGCCGGTCCTGCAGGAGGGCGAGGAGGCTGTGACGGATGGACATGATGCTCCCGGAGGGTAGCGGAACGACAGCATACACGCGCCCCAAGACGCGTGTATACCGCGTATGGCATTACATTACAGTCATTCGTTGTCACGAAGCAATTCGGCGTATGTCACAAGCGGCATAAGTGCTACATGACCAGCAGGATCTTCCCCACATGGTCGCCGCTGTCAAAGTACCGGTGCGCGTCGCGGACCTGCTCCAGCGGGAAGGTCTTCGCCACGAGGGGCCGGATCCGGCCATCGGCCAGCAGGGGCCAGACGGCGTCGCGGACGGCGTCCATGATCACGGTCTTCTCCTCCACCGGCCGTGGACGCAGCGCCGTCGCAATGATCGCGGCACGCTTGCTCAGCAGCTTCCCGAGGTCCAGTTCGCCCTTGGCTCCGCCCTGCAGCCCGATCACCACCAGCCGCCCGTAGTCCGCCAGTGCGTCCACGTTCTGCTGGAGATATTTGGCCCCGACGACGTCGAGAATGACGTCCGCGCCCTTGCCGCCGTTTTGCGCGCGCAGGCTCTCCGGGAAGTCTTCCTCCGCGTAGTTGATGGCGATGTCCGCGCCAAGGAAGGCCTTGGCGGTGCCGACCTTCTCCGCGGTGCCGGCGGTGGTGGCCACCACGGCGCCCAGGGCCTTTGCGAGCTGGATGGCCATGGTGCCGATTCCTCCGGTGGCTCCGTGGATGAGCACGGTTTCACCCGGCTGCAGCTGCGCCGTCATGATCAGGTTGGAGTAGACCGTGGCCGCAACTTCCGGCAACGACGCAGCGGTGACCAGGTCGACGCCGTCGGGAATCCTCAGAACCTGCCCCGCCGGCACAGCCACCTGTTCGGCGTAGCCGCCGCCGGCCAGCAGGGCGACGACCTTGTCCCCCACGGAGAACGGCTTGGTCACGCCGGACCCGAAACCGGCGATCCGGCCCGCGACTTCCAGCCCGGGAACCTCCGACGCGCCGGGCGGCGGCGGGTAGTGGCCCTTGCGTTGCTGGACGTCCGCGCGGTTGAGCCCGGCAGCGACGACGTCGATCAGCACCTCGCCGGTGCCGGGCACCGGGGGCGGGACGTCGCGGACTTCCAGGGCCTCGGGTCCGCCGGGCTCTGCGATGTAAACAGCCTTCATGGAGAACTCCCGATTCCTAACAGACTTCTTGCAGCCTTCGTGCAGGGATGCGCCCGCGGCACACCACATCTGAAGCACCTTCTCCCAGAGTAGGCGGAGGAGTTGCCCCTGTCCGCGAGCGCGGCCGCGTTTTTTGTTGCTGCCGACTGCCTATGAAACACTACTCGTTAGGGAAGGTTGTCCGAGCGGCCGATGGAGCTGGTCTTGAAAACCAGTGTGCGGTAACCCCGTACCAAGAGTTCGAATCTCTTACCTTCCGCGAATAATGCCCCTCGTTCTGCGCTTTGCCGCCGAGCCAGGGGCATTTTGCGTCCCTGCGGGCGCCGGCACCCTCCGAGGTGCGCGTCGTGGGCAGATCAGGGCGGATCCGGGCCACGGATCCGCCCTGATCTGCCCACGCGTTGCTTCCGGAGTCCGCACGCCTGCCACGCCGGAGCCGGTCAGCAGGGCCTATTGAAAGCGTCGGCCCCCCGGGCATAGTCTCACTGTGTCTTCACCACGCCGTCTTCACCACTCCGTCTTCACCACGCCCAGGAATGCGCCGGCCGGCCCGCAACAAACCCGGGCCGCGGCCCAGAACAGGAGCCCGCCATGCCCGCCCCCGACCTCTACGACGGCGCACCCTGCTGGATCGACCTCATCACCTCGGACAGCGACAAAGCCAAGAAGTTCTACGGTGAACTGTTCGGCTGGACCTTCGAAAGCGGCGACCAGGAGAAGTACGGCGGGTACATCACGGCGTTAAAGCACGGCAAGACCGTCGCCGGAATGATGCAGAAGCAGACGAGCCAGGCCGGGATGCCGGACGTCTGGACGACGTACCTGCGCACCGTCGACGCCGCGGCCACAGCAGAAGCCGTGAAGGAACACGGCGGCCAGGTTTTTGTGGAACCGATGGAGGTCCCGCAACAGGGGCAAATGGCGCTCTTTGGCGACGCAACGGGCGCGGCAATCGGCGTCTGGCAGCCCGACGGAATGCAAGGTTACGAACTCGCCGCGGAACCGGGCGCCCCCGCCTGGCACGAGCTCCATGCCAGGGACTACGCCAAGGCCGTGAAGTTCTACCAGGACGTGTTCGGCTGGGAAACCGATGTCATGAGCGACACCCCGGAATTCCGCTACACCACCCTGGGCGCCGGCGACTCCGCCACGGCAGGGATCCTGGACGCCGCGGCCTTCCTCCCGGCCGAGGCGCCGGCCAGCTGGCAGGTCTACTTCGCAGTCGAGGACACGGACGCCTCCGTCGAGACGGCCGTCGCCATGGGAGCCCAAGTGATCGACGGACCCGACGACAGTCCGTTCGGCCGGTTGGCCACCCTTTCCGACCCCACCGGAGCCAGATTCAAGCTCGTGTCAGCCACGACGGCGGACGCCGATGATGTGCCGTAGGCGGAGGACCGGGAGCACGCGTCGCACCCGTTAGGAAAATTGCTGTAAGAAATACCGGCCAGCCTCTTCCACTTTGGATACTGGCCGGTATTCTTTTGGAATGCCCGGCCCTGACGTGGCCGGACATGGTTTATGACGCAGGTCAGACCTGCACCAACACCGTCGCTGGGGCGCACCGTTGGAGGTCCCGTGCCGGCTGTGACGCGTTCCGCTGGGGGACGTCTCGCCGAATGCACATGCAGTACACATCGTGTTCATTCACCCCTGTTTTGATGTGCCGGAAACTGCTTGACCAGGAGCAGAGACCGGCGAGTCCGCGGGCATCACCCGGACACATTCCACCCAGCCCTTACCCGGGCACCTAATGAGAGTTAGAGCGGATGAAACACATACCTTGGAAAACCGCGCTGGGCACAGCGCTGTCGGTGGGGCTCATCGCAGCACCGCTGGCCGCTGTCCCGGCGTTCGCCGTGGAGGTCTCCCCGGCTGCTGGCACGTCGCCAGTCATCATCAATGAGGCATACCTCAGCGGCGGCAGCGCCGGAGCCGCCTACAAGAACAAGTTCGTTGAGCTGTACAACACCTCGGACGCACCGGTTTCGCTGGACGGCTGGTCGCTGCAGTACCGCTCTGCCACGGGCCTCGCGGCGCCCAGCTTCACCGCTCCGCTGACCGGCAGCATCCCGGCCAAGGGCTACTACCTGCTCAAGGGCGGCGCCAACGGCGGCACCGCCCCCGTCGGCGCTGAACTCCCCGCCGCAGACGTCACCGCGGCCGGGTTCAACCCTGCCGGCGGGGGTGGAACCATCGTCCTGGCCAAGCAGTCCACAGCCATCAACCCGCTGGCGACCGGTTCGGTCATTGAATCCTCCAACGTCGCCGACCTGCTCGGCTACGGCACCTCCAACACCTTCGAAACCCAGGCGGCCACCGCCCCGAAGGACAACAATGACGTCAAGAGCCTGAACCGCAGCAACGGTGTTGACAGCAACAGCAACGCCGCGGACTTCACGCTGAACGCCACGATCACTCCCACGGCCGCCGGCGGCGTGACGCCCCCCGTGGACCCGCCTGCCGATCCCGGCCCGGTCACTCCTCCTGCCACCAAGACCATCGCCGAGATCCAGGGCAACGGCACCGCCAGCCCCCTCGTCGGCACCTCCGTCACCACCCGAGGCAAGGTCACCGCCACGTTTCCCACCGGCGGTTTCGCCGGCTACTACATCCAGACCCCCGGCACCGGCGGCGACCTGACCCCGGCCAACCACACGGCGTCGGAGGCCATCTTCGTCTTCTCGTCGGCCACGGCCGGTTCCGTCCAGGCCGGCGACTACGTTGAGGTGACCGGCGCGGTCAGCGAATACTTCGGCATGACCCAGGTGACGGTAACCGCCGGAGCGGACCTGAAGAAACTCACCGAGGCAGCCCCTGAGGTTAAGGCCACCGGCTTTGCCCTCCCGGCCGAGGAAGCCTTCCGCGAATCCCTCGAAGGCATGCTGCTGGCCCCGCAGGGTCCCGTGACGGTGAGCGACAACTACTCGCTGAACCAGTACGGCGAAATCGGCCTGGCCGGCGGCACCACCCCGCTGGAGCAGCCCACCGCCGTCGCGGAGTACGGTTCCGCCACGTACACCGCCACCGTCGCCGCGAATGCCGCCCGCGGCATCAAGCTCGACGACGGCGCCACCACCAACTTCCTCAAGGACGCCACGACCAAGGCCCTGGAACTGCCCTACCTGACCACGGCGGACCCCGTCCGTGTGGGCGCACCGGTGAGCTTCAAGACCAACGTGGTGCTCAGCTACGCGAACGGGTCCTGGAAGTTCCAGCCGCTGACCCACCTGACCCCCGCCAACGCGGAGGCAGTGCAGCCGGTCAGCTTCGGCGCGACCACCCGGACGGACGCTCCGGCGGCCGTCGGCGGCAACCTCAAAATCGCGTCGTTCAACGTGCTCAACTACTTCCCGACCACGGGTGACCAGCTCACCGGCTGCACCTACTACACGGACCGGGCCGGAAACCCGATCACCGTCCGCGGCGGCTGTGACGCCCGCGGCGCGGCCAACGCCGCCAACCTCCAGCGCCAGCAGGACAAGATCGTCGCCGCCATCACAAAGTCCGGCGCCGACGTCGTGTCCCTCATGGAGATCGAAAACTCGGCGCAGTTCGGCAAGAACCGCGACGACGCCCTGGCCAAGCTGGTTGACGCCCTGAACATCGCCACACCGGGGATCTGGGACTACGTCCGCACGCCGGCCAACGCACCCCCGCTGGCCGACGAGGACATGATCCGCACAGCGTTCATTTTCAAGAGGGCTGCCGCGGAGCCGGTGGGCGAGTCCGTCATCCACAACGACACCGTG
>CALMVY010000164.1 GCA_937873245.1 uncultured Arthrobacter sp.
GGCCACAGGTATTCTTGCGCACTGTGGCCAGGTCGGCCGGGGTGACAGTCGCGAGGAAGTCGCGCACCATGGCCACGCGACCGGCCCGGACTTCGAGCACTTCGGCATACGTCGGGGCCGCCGTCGAGAAGACCGACATGTCGTGCCCGTCAGGCTCGTACTCTGCGTTTGGCTGACCTGCGGGGTGATACGGCTGGTCGATCTCCAGGATGGCCCGGCCCAGCCACGTGTCGGTGGCCATGACCAGGTGACGCAGCGTCTGGGCGAATGACCACTCACCGTCCACCGAGATATCGACCGTGCCCGCCGGCATCGCCCCGACCCGCTCGAGCGTCGTCTGCCAGGTGTGCTCCAGCACGGCCCAGGCGACTCGAAGGCCATCCGGATCGCCCGCGCGCCGTTCGGCGCGGCCGGGAAAGCGGCGGTTCAGTTCGGCCTCCACGAAAGGGGCCACATCGACGCCGTTGACGCGCAGGACATTCCCGCCGTCGAACAGCCACGGGGCATCGATGTCCGCCCCGCCCACGTCCACGCCGCGCATCACCGCGCCGGACAGGTCAGACCGGACGAACCGGGCTCCGTGCAGGTTCACGTCGACGAATACTGCTCCACGGAGATCGTCGGACTGATTGAAAGCTGCCATGGCGAAAACTGTCCCACGATTTTCACGCGGACGCACGAGAAATACGGCCCGACTCCGCTACGAAGTCATCCCCGGTGACTGGGTTCTGAGCCCGGATTCCGTCGCTGCGGTGAGGAGTTCGACGTCGTACGCCACCAGGATGTCTGTCTGCAGCCGGATGGCTGTGGCGAGGTGGATGGCGTCGGCGCTTCGCAGCTTTCCCGGCATAGCGGCGGCGTACATAAGGTCCGAACGCGCTAAATCCACGAGATTGATTCCGTCCAATACCGTGGTGATCAAATCGACCGGCAGGCCCCTGCGGTGGCCCGCGCAGTGGAGTTCCGTATAGAGCAACATGGAGGCCACAAGCTGGTCCCCCCGATGCGCGGCCGTTGACAGGTACTGCGCTGCAGCGGCGGACTCGGCCTCCTCCACCACCAGTTTGAGGGCGGCAGAAGCATCAACGTAGATGATCAACGGTCGCCGCGCAGTTCGGACAGGATTTCTGCGCTGCCGGTGTCACTGCTGACGCGGCGAAGGATCTGGAAGTCCACTGGCTCAGATGCCGCACGGCGCACGCTACCGGAGAGCAGGAGCCGCTCGAACGGAGAGGCTGCAGGCGGGATCAAGGTGGCGGCCACTTCGCCATTGTTGGTGACGTCGATGGTCTCGCCGTTCTTCACGCGCTCAAGGATCTTGCTGCTCTGATTGCGGAGCTCGCGGTGCGGGATGGTTGTCATGACTGCCTCCGTAGCAATCGTAGCACTCGGGTTGGGCGGGGTCAGCCGACGTTGGCGGTCAGCCGCTCGCCGTTGTAGTACTCGAGGTTCCAGCCCTCCGCGGGGTGGTGGTGGGCCAGATTGAGCACAGCGTTGTCGACGCTCGGCAGGGTGCGCCCGACCGCGCGGCTGAGGCTCACCCGGAGGAGCGAGCCGTGCGTGACCACCAGGACGCGGCCGCCGCGGAATTCCTCGGCCAGCGCTTCCAGCGCGGCGAGACCGCGGCCCGCTGCCTCGTCCTCGCCTTCGGCGCCGCGGAAACCGCCGGGGGTGCGCAGGGCGTCGAGTTCGGGACCGTCCTGCATGCCCTCCGCCGGGCCGAAGCTGCGCTCTGTGAGGTCAGGGACGCGCCGGGCCACGGTGAGCCCCAGCCCGGCGGCGATCAGGTCCGCGGTTTCCGCGGCGCGGCTCAGCGGTGAGGACACGATGGCGTCCCAGTCGCTTCCGGCCAGGTTTTCGACGGCGACCCGCGCCTGGCCACGCCCGACGTCGTTCAGCGGAATGTCCGTGGATCCCTGCAGCCGGCGCTGCGCGTTCCAGTCGGTCTGGCCGTGGCGGATGAGCGCGAAGGTTGTAACGGTCATGGTTCCAGTCTGCCTTGGCGGGCGTCGGAACCGGACATCGCGGGAGGTCCTGGGCAGGCCTTCTCAGGTGCGGCTGTTCAGTACCGCCTGCAATTTCTCGAACGACTCGGTCCATCCGCTGCGGTGCAGGGCCACGCGCTCTGCCGTCAGGAACGGTCCCTGCGAGAGCGCCAGGCGCGTGGCTTCGCCGGTAGTCCCCAGTGAGAGGTCGACGACGGTCTCCCGGTCGTCCGGCGTCGGTTCTTCCCAGCGGAAGGTGTACACCAGGCGCCAGGGCGGATCGATCTCCAGGAACTCGCCCGAGAGGTGGAACGGTTCGCCGTCCGGTGGCGCCATGCGGAAGCGGTAGTGGCCGCCTTCCGTGAGGCTCAGGTCGGCTGCGGGGATGGTGAAGTTCTGCGGACCCCACCACTTCACCAGCTCGGTCGACTCCGTCAGCATCCTGAAGACTTCTTCCGGGGGAGCATCGAGCGTGCATTCCAGGTCCAAGACCAGCCCGCCGGTTTCCGCATTCCCGGTTACTTCATTCCCGGCTACTTCGTTCATCGTTCAACTCTGTCACCCTGCGGTGGCTACCGCCAGCGTTTGGGGCGGCAAGGTGCGGGCGGAATCGCCAACAGGGCCGGGACTACGACGGCGGCGCCCGGCTGGCGGTCGCCGGCCGCCTCAGGTGTACATCAGGGAGCCGGGGGTGGTGAGGAGTTCGCCGGTTTCCAGCCAGGTCTTCAGACCGGAGAGGATCATCGGCCAGCCGCCGTAGAGCTGTTCGTTGGCGCCTTCAGGTTTTCGCCTTCGCTCAGGGTTCCCCGCCCTTGGGTGCCAGCTGTCACCGCGGCCTTAGGGCCCCGATTCACTAACCTGAGGCGCATGGCCATTCTCCGACCCAACTACGATCGCGATTGCCCCGGCCAAGAGTGCGGCATTGGTCCAGAAGATGCCGACCAAACCAAGAGGAGCAGCCAAGGCCCCTACGCCCAGTGGAAGGCTGATCTGGGCCA
>CALMVY010000165.1 GCA_937873245.1 uncultured Arthrobacter sp.
GAAGAACTCGGAGCTCGGATCGCGCACGAAGGTCGTGCCCTGGCTCGACAGGCTTTTGGCATAGGCCTGCATCGAGCGGTAGAAACCGAAGAACTCCGGATCCTGCTGGAAGGCCTGGGCGAACTCCTTGTTGCGCAGCGCGTCGCCTTCGCCGCGCAGGATTTCGATGATGTCGAGGCGGATGAGGGTCTCGTCCTCGGCGACCACCACGCGGCGCGCCGGCTGGGACGTGGGGTTTGACTCCGTCTGTTCTGACACGGGAACTCCTTGGAAAGGTACGGCGGGAACAGGACCATCTTAGGTCCTGTCCGCTGGTGTACTTGGACCGGTTGTGTTCGATGCGGCGTCACTGGCGCGATTCTGGAATTCAGCCTATCTGCATGTAGAGTAATTTCGCGCACTGGAAGCGATCGCGTTGCTCACAGCACTGTGGTTGAGTGATTGTTACACCGGTGTACTCCGCGCCCGAGTGGCGGAATTGGCAGACGCGCCGCACTCAAAATGCGGTATCGAAAGGTGTGTGGGTTCGAGTCCCACCTCGGGCACGTGTTTTCCCTGTTCAGGGGCTTTTTGGTGTCTATTCGTGTGGACAGTGTCCACACTCTTGCCTCTGATCTGATGTTCCGGGTGTGTGGGGTCCCGGATAGACCTATTCGGTTGTATGGGGGAGCGGCCGGCTACGGCGGACCGCGGACCGCCCTTTGGGGGCTTTGCTGGGAGTTAATCTTTGTTCGTCCTTCCGTTGGGATTCCGCGTTCACCACTTCATGGTGGCTAGGGCCGCGTACAACATGACGTGCTGGTTATCCTTTAGGTCGACCGAGGATTTGCGGCCGGTCCGGAATTTCCGCTCTGATACCTGTTCATGCAGGAATGCGGGGGGAACGGCATGACATGGCAACCGATCCGGAGCTGATCATGAGCTCGCTGAGCCTGTCCAGCCGGTAGGCGGACTGCGGACGATGGTGCTGCGTCCCGAAGGCTCCAGCTGTGACGGAGCATTTGGCGTGGGACCTGTGAGACAACCTGCGGGACAGCCGGGTTACGAGGAATTCCGTGGATTCCGGTTAGTGGGGGAGCGTTCCCCCAAGTGGTGTCCCGGTTCCAAGGATGTGGACCCTCCAGGGGAGGTTGTAGGGATCCGGCAACGGCAGCCATCGCTAGTGCATCAGCTGCTCGACCAGCACGATCATCGCGGCGCACAGGCGGCCTTATAACTAAAGACCCAGTTTTGTGCCCAAGACCCGTCCCAGCTTGATAGAAAGGACACCATGGAACTCGACGATCTCCTTGAGCTCTTCCTTCGCCTCGTCGCAGCCGGCGACGTCCTTGAACGTCACTTTCTTCTGCGTGCTCGAGGAGAGCTTCGCGCGGCTCTTGCCGAACGACAGCGCCTTGTTGCCGCCGCTCTGCATCTGCCGCATGACGAAGATGAAGAAGCCGACCATGAGCAGGATGGGCGCCCAGGTGAGCAGGAGCGACGCCCAGGTCGCGCGCGCCTCCTGCCGGGCCGTGATCTTGACGTTCTGCTGATCGAGGAAATTCGCCAGGCCGTCATACGACAGCGGCGCGTACGTCCGGAACGTCTTCGCCTTGAGTTCTGGGCCCGAGAGCGTGACGTACTCGCCGATGATCTCGTTGCCAGAAATCGTCACGGCCTTGACGTTCGACTTCTCGACGTCACGGAGAAATTCCGTGAAGCTGATCACGGTCTCGCTGCGCTGGAAACTGACCGAAAACTGCCAGACCAGGATCGCCACGACGATCAGGAACACCCAGAACAGCAGGCTTCTCAGGGTCGAATTCAAACCGCCTCCTACTTCACCGGCACGCCGGCCCGCCTGACCTTCAAGAGTAACACGCGCCCTTCGGGCGAGGTCACGCGGAACTCGTCGGCAATCGTATGCCCCACCACCCAGACAATCCGGCCCCGATCGTCGACCACCACCGGCACGCGATCGCGCTCGGCACGGGCCACTTTCCGGTCGACGAAGACGTCCTGCAACTTGCGACGTCCGGGACCGCCGAGCGGCCTGAGCGCGTCGCCGGGGCGCCGGCTCCGTACCGTGAGCCGGGCCGTGTCGACGCCCTGCACCGCGACCGCGTCGGCCCCGGCGCGCAGGCCGGCCAGCTCGCCCGGCGTCACGGCGCCGACTTCGGCCGACACCACCAGCCCGGTGCCCGGCACCTCGGCCGCGCCCGGCACGTCGAGCGCCGTCTCGAACGCGGAAGCCGGCTCGACATCGGCGGCCGCCATGCGAATGACGCCCGCGTCTTGAGTGA
>CALMVY010000166.1 GCA_937873245.1 uncultured Arthrobacter sp.
GCCGGCGAACCCGGTCCCCCGTTGAGGTACTTGTACGTGCAGCCGGCGGCGAAGTCGACGTCGGCGGCGTCCAAAGCGATCTTTACCGAACCGGCGGAATGGCACAGGTCCCACACCACCAGCGCGCCGGCGTCGTGGATTGCGGCGGTGATGGCCGGCAGGTCCGCGAGGAACCCGGAACGGTACGCGATCTGGCTCAGGACCACGACGGCCGTGGCCGGGCCGGTGGCGTGGCGCACCTGCTCGACGGTGACGCCGGTGGCGGGATCGGCGTCGATCCAGCGCAGCGTGAGGCCCTCCTCGCGGGCGATGCCCTCGACGAGGTAGCGGTCGGTGGGGAAATTCTCCGTGTCCAGCACGATTTCGGTGCGGGCCGGGTCCGCGACGACGGCCAGCGCGGCCCGGATCAGCTTGTAGAGCACCACGGTGGTGGAGTCGGCAATGATGGTCTGCCCGGGCGCGGCGCCGAGGACGGCCCTGCCGAGCTGGTCGCCGATGGCCTGCGGGAGGTCCAGCCACTCCTCGTCCCAGCCACGGATCAGGCGCCCGCCCCAGCTGTCCTGGATGAACGTGCTGATGTCGGTGACGGTGCGCTTGAGCGGGCGGCCCAGGGAGTTCCCGTCGAGGTAGCACAGCTCCGTGTCCGAGCCGATGAAGTGCTCCCGGTAGGCCGCCAGCGGATCGGCGGCGTCCAAGTCCCGGGCACGCTGAAGCAGCGCTGTGTTGCTGCCGGCGGTTGCCTCTGCCGCGGACCCCGCCGTTTCCGGCTGCAGGGCGCTCACTGGCCGATCTCCGTCCGGACGGCGAAAAGCTCGGGGAAAAAGGTCAGTTCCAGGGCCTTCTGCAGGAACGCCGCGCCGCTGGAGCCGCCGGTCCCGGACTTCATGCCGATGGTGCGCTGCACCGTGCGCAGGTGCCGGAACCGCCAGAGCTGGAAGTTGTCCTCGAGGTCCACGAGTTCCTCGCAGGCCTCGTAAGCGCCCCAGTTGTCCGCCGCGTTCTCGTAGATGTACTTGAACACCGGGACCAGCTCGGCGCAGAACTCGTGCGCCTGGGTGACGTCCCGCTCCAGCAGCGACGCGGGAACGTCGAAACCCTGGCGCTTGAGGTAGGCGAGGAAGTCGTCGTAGATGCTCGGGGATTCGAGGAGCTCCAGCAGCATCGCATGGGCCTCGGGGTCGGATTCGAAGACCGGCAGCATCTTGCGGTTCTTGTTGCCGAGCAGGAATTCCACCGCGCGGTACTGGCTGGACTGGAACCCGGAGGAGTTGCCCAGGAAGCCGCGGAACTGCGAGTACTCGGTGGGGGTCAGGGTGGCCAGCACGGACCACTGCTCGGTCAGGGTCTTCTGGATGTGCTTGACCCGGGCGATCGCCTTCAGCGCCGAGCCGAGGTCGTCGGACCGGAGCCAGGCGGCGGCGCTGCGGAGCTCGTGCAGGACCAGCTTGAGCCACAGTTCCGTGGTCTGGTGCTGGATGATGAACAGCATCTCGTCGTGGTGCTCCGGAGTGCTGACCGGCTGCTGGGCGCTCAGCAGGGTCGGCAGCTGCAGGTAGGACGCGTAGCTCATCCGGGAGCTGAAGTCCCGGACAATTTCCTTGTCCAGCTCCCTTGTATTCTTCTCAATGGTCACAGTCTTGCCTTCCTTGCCAAATGGCTGTGAATCTCTGCGGGGAGAGTCCCGCGATCCCGCCGGCCCGCTCCTGAATCTTCTCAGCGGTTCAGCCCAGCGGTTTAGTTAAGCGGCCCAGCCCGGCGGTTTAGTGCGCGAACAGGATGTTGTGGGCCTGGACCACGTCCAGGCGCATCTGGTCCACCAACGCCTCAGGGCCACGGTACGCCACCATTCCCCGCAGACGGGCGACGAATTCCACCACTACTGTCTGGCCGTACAGATCGAAGTCCTCGACATCCTCTTCCGGGCGGTCGATCACATGGGCCTCCACCTGCCGGCTGACGCCGTAGAACGTGGGGTTGGAGCCGACGGAGATGGCGGCGGGCCAGCGCGTGCCGGCCTGGTCCACGAGCCAGCCGGCGTAGATGCCGTCCGCCGGGATGTAGCCGCTGGCGTCGGCGGCGAGGTTGGCGGTCGGGAAGCCAAGGTCGCGGCCACGCGCGGCGCCGTGGACCACCTCTCCGCGCATCCGGTGGGCCCGGCCCAGGACGGCGGCGGCCGTGGCGACGTCGCCCTCCCGCAGGGCCTCGCGCACCCAGGTGGAGGAACAGCGGCGGTCCTTGCCGCCGTCGTCGTGCAGTTCGCCGTGGATCGGGAAGCCTTCGGAGCCGAACTCGCTGATGACGAGGACTTCGAAGCCAAGCTTCTTGCCGAGTTCCTGCATGGTGTCCAGGTCGCCGGAGTTTCCGCGGCCGAACCGGGCGTCGTGGCCGATCACCACGTGGCTTGCCTTGAGGCTGCCAACCAGGACGTTGGCGACGAATTCTTCGGGAGTGAGGCTGGCCAGTTCAAGGGAGTACTTCATCACGAGCACGGCATCGAGGCCCAGCTCGCCGAGCGCCACCAGCTTGTCTTCCAGGCCCATGATCAGCTCGGGGGCGGACTCGGGGCGGTGGACCTGCGCCGGATGCGGGTCGAAGGTGATGGCGACGGCCCGGGCATGGTTCAGGCGGGCAACCCGGATGAGTTGCGAGAGCACCTGCTGGTGGCCGCGGTGCACACCGTCGAAGTTGCCAAAGGTAACGACGGAAGGACCAAAGTCCGCCGGGACTTCGGACGGATCGTTCCAGATGTGGACCATCAACCTCGCCTTTTTGCTTCCTGCCATGTGCTCTTCCGGAGAAACCAGTCGGCCCCGGAACTCTCCTAGATTACCCGCAATCGCCACGTGCCTCCGACGGCCTTCCCAGTCCCCCGGCGGCGTCCTTTCGCGTTCGGGACGCAACTACTACGATGCAAGGGCAAACCTTCCGACGGCGCCCGCACGGGCGCCGCTTCCAGCGAGGCCGCACCGAGGCGCGGCTGAAGGAGTACCCCATGAGCGAGCTCCAAGACATCCTGCGGCAGATTCCGGTAGACCAGATCGCCGGACTGCTCGGCACCGACCGGCAGACCGCCCAGACCGCAGTGGAGGCCGCAGTGCCCACGCTGCTGGCCGGCATGCAGAACAACGCGCAAGGCTCCGACGGCGCCGCCTCGCTGGAGTCGGCGCTCAGCCAGCACCAGGACGGGCTGTTGGAGGGCGGGGTCGATGTCTCGCAGGTGGACACCGCAGACGGTGAAAAAATTGTGGGCCACGTCTTCGGCGGGCAGCAGGACCAGGTGGCCAGCCAGCTGGCCGGGACGTCCCAGCTCGGCGGGGTGGGTGGCGACCTGATGAAGAAGCTGCTGCCCATCCTGGCCCCGATCGTGATGTCCTACCTCGCCAACAAGGTTCTCGGGGGCCGAGGGCAGTCGTCCGAGGCTGGCGGGTCCGGTGGTGCGGGTGGTATCGACCTCGGCGGAATCCTGGGCGGGATCCTGGGCGGGGGCGCTGCTGCCGGCGGCGCCGGCGGCATGGGCGGGCTCGGTGACCTGCTGGGCGGGCTGCTCGGCGGCGGCCAGCCGTCTTCGCAGGCGGCCGCTCCGGACGCCCGGCCGGAATCGCCGCTGGAGCCCCAGCCCCACCCGCAAGGACAGCCCGCCGGCGGGGCGCCGCGCCCCGGTGAGTTGATCGACGTCGAGCTCCCCGGGAACCAGCAGGCGGAACCTCAGAAGGAGGACGACGGGTCTGGCGGCTTCGGCGGGATCCTGGGTGGCCTGTTCGGTAAGAAGAAGTAGGCCGCGCACGGGCCAGGGATCGCCCGGCCGTCGCCGGCTGGTCCCTGGCCCGGGCCGATGTCACCTACGCCCGTACCGTGGGGTGACAGGGCTGGTAGGGTCATCCCATCCGCGCTGGGGACCGCCGGCCGGGGACAATGTTGGGGGACATCATCATGGGATACAAAGCTGGAGCACGGCGCCTTGCCGCTGTTGGCGTGATTCTTGCTGCCGGGGTGTCGCTGGGCGGCTGCGGTGGCGCGGCGAAAGCAGCGGGGACGCCGACTGCGTCCCCACCGGCGTCGTCGGAATCGACAGTGGGCGGCTACGAAGGCTGGTGGAACGCGACACCGGCCAGCGGCAACACCGCGGGCCTCCCCCAGGAAGCCGTGGCCGTCAACACCCGGACGAACACGGTGGTGGACGCGTTCAGCCGGAGGATCAACGACGCCGGGCGGCCCACCCTCATCACGGATGTTCCGTACACTGTTGTTCCCGACCCGTCCTGGCCTGCAGACTCGGTGGTCATCATCGACACGGCCACCAACAAAGTGATCGAGGACTTCCGCGTCGATCTCGACGGCAACCCGATCCGCTAGCGCCCGCCAGCGGCCCGATAGTTGCGCCAGTGCAGCAGCACGGCAGCGAGGATCAGTGGGACATGGATGCCCGGGAGGTTCCTGGCAAACCACCGGGGCAGATAGATGTCCGTGACAGAGCCCGTCTCGTCGCCCAGGTCCTTGGCCACGGCGGTCAGCGGGCAATGAAACCCGTTGGCGGCAAAGACCAGGGTCTCTGCGGTCACGACGCCGGCGGCCAGGCCCACCTTCCTGTCCGTTCGTCCGCGGGCACCGGCATACAGGACGTAGACCATGCAGGCCTCAATCGTGAACCAGGCAAAGGTGTGGACTGCCTTCACGGCCCTCAGCAGGGAACCACGGTCAGCCTCCCGCAGGCCGCGCGGAACCTTGAGTCCAGCCATGGACCCAGCGTAGCCGCCGTCCACCGGCGTGCGGTCAGAGGCTTTCGCCCCGCCCGGCGCTCGTGGACTTGGCGGACTCGGCGGACAGCTGCGCGAGCCACGCGTGGAGCTGCCGGGGATGGCGGAAGAGGATCGCGGGCGGCATGCCGGGGTCGGCCTGGAGTCCCCGCATGACCTGCCGCTTCCTCGTGAACGACCGGAAATGCCAGCGGATAATCGAGTCTTCGACGAAGAGGCGGGCCAGGGTTTCGTGGTTGCCGTTGCAGACGGGTTCCCGGGTCAAAGCCCGGCGCACGGACCGGCGTACCAGCCTGGCCAGCGAGAGCCAGCGCGGATAATCCAGGCCGACGACGAGCTCCGCCCGCGGCAGCACAACGTCCCGCCACACCCCGTACGCACTGTCCAGCACCCAGCGGTCCTGGGCGGCAATAGCGGCGGCGATGTCCCGCTGCTCCTCGACGGTGCGCTGCTGCCACCCGGGCAGCCAGCCGATGTCATCGTCCGCCGAGAACTCGGGCAGCCCCGTGGCCCGCGCATAGGCGCGGGCGGCGGACGACTTGCCGCTGCCGGTCACGCCGTAGAAGAGGACGCGGGAGGGTGCGGCCGGGATTGGTTTAGGGGGCGCGGAAGCGTCGGCAGCCGAAGCCGCTGCACGTGTACCGCGTTCCGCAGATGTGTTCATGGTTCGTCCCCCTGGTTTTGGCGCCGCGCAGGCCCGGCCCCGAATAGCGCATCGGCGATACGCTAGCACCTCCCGCCCGCGGCCGTTGGGAATGCCTGTGTGCGACACTGTTCCGATGCCAGAGTTCACCGTTCTTGCCGGCACCCCGGTTTCCGACTCAGAGGTGCTGGCGCTGTACGAGTCCGTGGGCTGGACCGCCTATACCCGCGAACCGGGCGTACTCGCCAGCGCCATCCGCGGCTCCTCGTTCGTTGTCACTGCCCGGACTGCCGGCGGCGGGCTGGTGGGGCTGGCCCGCGCGGTCTCGGACGACGCCACCATCTGTTACCTGCAGGACATCCTGGTTGATCCGGCCTTCCAGAAGTCAGGTGTCGGCCGCGCGCTGCTGCAAGCTGTGCAGAAACGCTACGAGCACGTCCGGCAGCTGGTGCTCATCACGGACAACGAACCTGGACAGCGCGCCTTCTATGAGACCCTCGGCTTCATGGAAGGATCGGACTTCCGTCCGGAACCTGTGAGGGTCTTTGCGCAGTTCCGCTAATTGCGCGGTTCCGCCAATTGCGCGGCGGGGTCAGGCTTCAACCCCAACCCCGCGACCAATTGCCACGGGAGATCGTCCGGAAGTGGCTGGTCGAGGGGCGCCAGCCAGCCCTGATCGTCCATTTCCGCCGCGGGCCATTCGTGCCGGGCAACGAATTGGTACCAGTCCGGGAAGGGGTCGGCGGGCAGGTCCGAATCCGGATAAGGGCCGGGGTCCTCAGGCGGGCGTTCGTCCAGGAGTGTGTCGGTGTCGGTGCCCGTATCTGTGGGCATGTAGTCGGGCCAGTGGGGTGGTTCCCAGTCCTGGTGTTCGCTCAGGTAGTACCGTCCTGCCGGTGAGATCCACCCCGGCGGGTCGTCTTTGCTGGCACCGGTGGGTGTCCAGGCGGTGCGGTGTTTGAGGCGGTGGTGTTTCGGGCAGGGCTGTCCCAGGTTGGCGATCCCGGTGGTGCCCCCGTCGGCCCAGGCCAGCAGGTGGTCCGCTTCGTTGTCCAAGGACGGGTTGTTGCAGCCCGGGAACGGGCATTTACCGTCGCGGAGCCTGAGCCACTGCCGCTGGGCCTTCTTCAGCCGGTAGCTGGTCCGCCCGATTTCCAGCGGCGCCCCGTCCCGCGGGTCTACCAGGACCCGGTAGAACGAGTCCGCACCGTCGGCGACCAGGCGGCGGGCCATGGACGGCGGAATCGGCCCATACCCGTCGAGCATCGCCGGTTCATCACTGACGCCCAGGAGGGACATCACCGGGACGGTAACCAGGACCTGCGCCCGCGGGACCGGCACACCCCCGCAGATCCCCAAGCCAGCCACTACGCCGTCCACCGCGCCGGCGAACCCGGCGCCGGCTGGGGTTCCTGTCCCGCCGGCCGGGGTTCCTGTCCCGCTGTCTGCGAGACCGCTGTTCAGAAGCAGGCTGGCCGCGACGTCGGCGCGGAGTTGGGGCAGCGTCCGGGACTCGTCCGGGCCCTGACGCGCACGGGCCGCGGCGGTGGTCCGCTCCCAGATCCCCGCGGCCGTGTCGGCGGGCAGGTAGGCGTTGAGCCAGGCCATCCCGTCCCGGTCCGGGACGAACTCGACCCGCCGGTCCGCCGCACACCTCTGATGGCGCTTCTCGATGCTCACCGGGTGGTGGCGTTCCCGTCACGTGCGGGCCTTGGCCCGGAACCGGCCCGGCACCAACTCCCCCACCGGACACCCCCGGGCCGGGTCCGGAGCCTCCGGGTCCAGGAAATGCGCCTCCAGCGCCGCCGCACCAGCCGCGTCCAGGTTAGCGGTTTCATCGACCATGATCCGGGCGTGCTGCCACGAAATCGTCCCGGCCTCCAGAGCTTCAAGGGTCAGCGGCAGTGAAGTCGTCAACGCCTGGGCATTGGCCAACAACGCCGAGGCGGACCGTTCACTCACCGTCAGCACACACGCGACCTCCGCCACCACCGCCATCTCCCGCGCGGTGCACTCCTGCGGGGACGCCGCCAGCGGCGCCAACGCCGCGTCCGCCCGCACGTACCCCGCCGCAAGCCGCACCTTCAACGCCGCCGACCGGGCATCCCACCGGGCCAACTCCGCGAGCCCGTCCAAACAAGCATCCGCCAGATCCCGCAACGGATCAGCCCCCGGCTCATCCGCGACCTCCACACCCGCGCCAGCAAGAGCAACAAGAGCAGCAGCAGACTCGGCAACGGCCTCCACCGCTTCCCCGATTCCAACACTCCAAGCCGCCCTGCTGTCCATACTCAAATCATCCCTCGAGGCACCGACAATATTCACGGATCGGTCCGTCATGGATCTCAGGCAGGCGGCATCCGGCGAAGACGGGGACCCGTACCCAGCCGAGCGGGGACACACTGCGGCCAAGGTGAGCACTCCCGTGGGAAACTGGGGGGCATGGACCGCCCAGTCGCCCCGACCACCAGTTCAGCACACGCCCACAACGGACCAGCCGGCGTGCAGCCGGGCGCAGCCCAAGCCAACGAGCTTCCCTTCGAGCTGCGCCGTCCCCTCGGCCCCCGCGATCCCGGTGATGCCTGGGTTGAAGGTGACCGCGGACGGTTCTGGGGGCGCTTCGGTTCGGCAGGGCTGCTGGTTCACGACCCCACCAAGGGCATCCTGCTGCAGCACCGGGCGCTGTGGAGCGATCAGGGCGGCACATGGGGTCTTCCCGGCGGCGCCCTGCACCAGGGCGAAGAAGCAGTCCACGGCGCCTTGCGCGAGGCGAAGGAAGAAGCCGCGGTCCCGCCGGAGAGCGTCCGGCTCCTGTTCACCTCGGTATTCGACGTGGGCTACTGGACCTACACCACTGTCGCCGTCGAGGTCGTGGAGCCTTTCGACCCGGAAATCAGCGACCCGGAAAGCCTGGAGCTCCAGTGGGTGCCGGTCGGGCACGTCGGCAACAAGGAGCTGCATCCCGGGTTCAGAGCCGCCTGGCCGGGCCTTCGCCGCAGACTTGAGGGGCTCGACGCCGGGACGGATTGAGCCCACGACGGCGGGCCGGGGGCAGCAACGATCAGCGGTATTCCGCGCCTGATCAATCCGCCCTAGGGTTCGGTTATGACTACCGACAACGAAACCCCGCCTCCCGTCCGGCAACTGCGCCTCGTCGTCGAAACGGAGGACCACGACGCCGCCCTGACCTTCTACCGGGATGTCCTCGGGCTCGTGGAACGTGAGGTGGTCCCCAGCGAGGGGGACGCACGCATCACAATCCTGTAAGCGGGCCGCGCCACCCTGGAGCTCTCCAACCCGGCGCAGGTCAAGTACATCGACCAGGTGGAAGCCGACGGTCAGCCGAGCGCCCGGCTCCGGGTTGCTTTCGAAGTTGACGACGCGGAAGCAGCGACACGGGACCTCGTGGACGCAGGCGGCACACTGATCGCGGAACCGCGGGAAACACCGTGGCGCTCCGTCAACTCACGGCTGAATGGTCCGGCCGGGCTCCAGATCACGCTGTTCCAGGAACTGGACCCGCCCGCGGACCGGCCCGCGGACTAAGGCGTTCAGGCCAGCTTCGGCGCCGGACGGCGGCGGTACAGCCAGACCAGGCCCAGGATCGGCAGCAGCAGCGGGATGAACGCATAGCCGCGCCCAAACAAGGACCAAACCGTCTCATGCGGGAAGTTCACGGAGTCGAACACGCTGAGCGCCCCGACCACCAGCACACCCACCAGTTCCACGAGCACAGCCGCGACGGACACCTTGAACCAGGTCCGGCCGGACTTCGCGAGGGACACTGTCGCCACGAGATAGACGACGGCGGCGAACGCCGACAGCAGGTAGGCCAAGGGGGCTTCGGAGAACTTCGTGAGGATCTGGTATCCCGCCCGGGCTGTCGCCGAAATCGCGAACACGGCGTAGACGGCGATCAAGAGCCGGCCGGGCCCGGTGTTACGGGTATCCCGCGCCACCGGCGCCGTGCCCGGCGTCGTTCCGATGTCCTCGTGCGAAGGTT
>CALMVY010000167.1 GCA_937873245.1 uncultured Arthrobacter sp.
CGGGGGAGGATCTTGATGTGCTGCGTGGCTCCGCCGGTCACCTCGGCACCGCGGACGCCGTCGAGCTTCTGCAGACGCGGAACGGTGAGCCGGGCCAGATCGGCGTTCAGCTCGCTGAGGGGCTTGTCGGAGGAGACCGCGAGGAAGACGATCGGGAAGTCGCTGATGCTGCCGGCGATGGCCTGCGGCTGGACGTCCTCCGGCAGCGACCGCTTGGCGTTGGAGATGGCCCGGTCGATCTGGTTCCGCGCACGGTCCAGGTTCGAACCATAGGTGAACACCATGCTGATCTGGGACACGCCGTTGCGTGAGGTGGACGACGTCGACTCCAGGCCCTCAACGCCCTTGAGCGCCGTCTCCAGCGGGCTGCTGATCTGCTTGTCCACGACCTCGGGCGAGGCGCCCGGCATCGAGGTGATGACCGTGATCTGCGGGAACTCGATGGACGGGATGAGCTCCTGCTTGAGCGAGGACATCGTGATCACGCCGAAGACGGACGCGAAGACGGTGACCAGCGCGATCAGGGCCCGGTTTGCCAGCGACAGCTTTGCGAGCAGGAACATCTCATGGTCTCCTGGTGGGTCGACGGACGTACTTCAACGGAATCTAACCGGCAAAGGGATCAAGACTGCCGCAACCCGGGAGGGGCGTCAGCTGCGCGCGGCGTTGACCGGTTCCAGCTGCAGTGCTTTCGCGGTGTCGGCTTCGAGCCGGGCGGCGAGGTCCGGGTTCTCGTTGAGCTTGACGCCGTAGCCGGGCATCATCTCCTTGAACTTGGACTGCCAGCCCTTGAACTGCTTCGGGAAGGACTTCTGGAGCAGTTCGATCATGATCGGCACCGCGGTGGACGCGCCCGGGGACGCGCCCAGCAGGGCGCCGATGGAACCGTCGCGGCCGGCTATGACTTCGGTGCCGAACTGCAGCACGCCGCCCTTTTTCGGGTCCTTCTTGATGATCTGTACACGCTGGCCGGCGGTGATGAGTTCCCAGTCGCCGTCTTTTGCCGCGGGGTAGTACTCGCGCAGGGCCTCGACCTTGGCGCCGTGCCGCTTGGCGACCTCCTTGACCAGGTACGCAGTGAGGTCCATGTTGTCCTTGGCCACGGCCAGCATCGGGATGATGTTGGAGGGCCGGATGGACAGCGGGAGGTCCAGGTAGGAGCCGTTCTTCAGGAAGTTCGTGGAGAAGCCGGCGTACGGGCCGAACAGCAGGGAGCGCTTGCCGTTGACGTAGCGGGTGTCAAGGTGCGGGACGGACATGGGCGGGGCGCCCACGGATGCCTGGCCGTAGACCTTGGCGCTGTGCTGGGCCGCGAGGGTCTCGTCGGTGCAGCGGAAGAACTGCCCGGAGACCGGGAACCCGCCGTAGCCTTTGCTTTCCGGGATGCCGGAGGCCTGCAGCAGGTGCAGGGCCCCGCCGCCGGCGCCCACGAACACGAACTTCGCGCGAATTGAACCGTGCTCGCCGGACGTGGGGTGCTTGAGCGCCAGGTCCCAGCCGCCGCCGGGGGCGCGCTTGATGCCGGAGACGTCGTGGCCGTAGTTGACCTCCACGCCGTTGTTGCCGAGGTAGGTGGTCAGCTCGCGGGTCAGTGCGCCGAAGTCGACGTCGGTCCCTTCCGCGGCGCGGGTGGCGGCGATGCGCTGCTTCGGGTCGCGTCCCTTGACGATCAGCGGGGCCCACTTCGCGATCTGGGCGTGGTCCTCGGAGTATTCCATCGAGCGGAACAACGGGTTCGGCTTGAGGGCTTCGTAGCGGGTGCGCAGGAACTTGGTGTTCTCTTCGCCGATGACGAAGCTCATGTGCGGAACGGTGTTGATAAAGCCCTTGGGGGAGCCGATCAGGCCGTTCGTGACGAGGTGGGACCAGAACTGGCGGGACAGCTGGAACTGCTCGTTGATGAGGAGCGCCTTCGAGGGGTCCACCGAGCCGTCTTTGGCAGCGGGAGAGTAGTTGAGCTCGCACAGCGCGGCATGTCCGGTTCCGGCGTTGTTCCAGGGCCCGGAGCTTTCCAGGCCGGGCTCATCCAGCTTCTCGAACAGGGAGATCGTCCAGTTCGGCTCGAGCTGCTTCAGGAAGGCACCGAGAGTGGCGCTCATGATGCCGCCGCCAATCAGGACGACGTCGGCATGTTGGGTCTTGGAAATGAAAGTCACAATCAGTCTCCGATAGCAGCGGGTCTGGCTGTCACAGAATATCCCGCACCGGCCTCTTACTGAAATTGGGTCTGTCCGTCAAGGCTTTAGCTCCACCTTTGTGAAAACTTCATTCAGGACGGGCGAAGCCGGATACTTCAGCACGCGGTCGGAGAGGGCCAGTGCCGAGATTGGGAAAGCGATCGGCACAGCCGGAACCGTGGCCGCGATCTGGGAGTTGATGGTCTGGTATTCCTCGGTCCGTTCCTTGCCGTCAGGCAGGCCACGGGCCCGGGCGATTTTGGAAAAGACCTGCGGGTCCTGGTAGCCGAACTCGCCGGTGTTCTCGCCGAAGAGCGGGCCCACGAAGTTGTCCGGGTCGGCGTAGGAACCGTTCCAGCCCAGCAGATGGAGGCCGTGGTCGCCGGGGGAGGTGACCTTCTGCAGGTAGCCCTCGGACCACTCGACGGGCACCGGCTTGATGTTCAGCCCGACGGCGGTCAGCTGCTTGCTGATTTCCGCGTAGACCTTTTCCGGCGTGGGGAGATAAGGCCTGGTGACGTTCAGCGGGTAGTAGAACTTCAGTTCCTCGCCCTTGTAGCCGGCTTCGGCGAGCAGTTCCTTGGCCTTGGCGGGGTTGTGGCCCAGGGCGGGGGCGTTGTTGTTGAAGCCGCTGAGTTTGGCGGGGACGAACTGCGTCGCCTGGGCCGTGTTGTCAATGAAGAACTTGCGGATCAGGGTGTCCTTGTCCAGCGCCATCTCGATCGCCTGGCGGACCTTGATGTTCTGCAGGATGGGCACTTCCTGGTTCATGCCCAGGTACATGACGGAGAACGGATCACGCTGGATGATCTGCTGCCCGCGCTTCACCAGCTGGTCGAAGTTGCCCACCGTGACGGCGTCGTAAGCGTCGATCTTGCCGTCCAGCAGGGCCTGCATCCGGGTCTGGGTGTGGTCGTAGGTGACGAAGTTGATGGTGCCGATCTGGCCTTTGTCCCCCCAGTAGTCCTTGTTGCTGGAGAGCGTGATGCTGCTTGGGTCCCAGGAACTGAAGATGTAGGGCCCGGTTCCCACCGGGTGGAGCCCGTAGGCGGAGACGGGCTGGCCGTCACGGCTTTGGTTCAGCTCATCGGCGTTGCGGGAGGCGAGGGCCTGCGGCGAGGAGATGGCGAACGCGGGCAGCGTGAGGGCCTGCAGGAATCCGGTGAACGGCTGGGTGAGCTCGATGGTGACGTTGTCCGGGGCCACCGCGGTGCATCCCTTGTAGATGGAGAGGGACGCCTGATCGGCGTGTGCCTTGAAAACGCCCTTGAAGGTTGTTCCGGGAGCCTGCTGCCGCAGCGCCTCGGAGAAGTTGAACCAGCGGTCGAAGTTGCTGCAGACGGCTGCGGCGTCGAAGGCCGTCCCGTCCTGGAACGTCACCTTGTCCCGGAGCTTGAACGTGTAGGCGCGGCCGTCCCCGCTTGTGGTCCACTCAGTGGCCAGCAGCGGTGTGGGCTGTCCCGTGGTCTGGTCCACGCCGACCAGCCCCTCCAGGACCTGGCGCGTGATCCGGTAGGACTCGATGTCGGAGACCACCGCCGGATCCAGACCGAGTGGCTGGGAGGCGGTGCCGAAGGTGAACACAGCGCTGGGACCTGAGTCCGTGGGGCTGGGCGAGGCGGTGGCGGAGCCCGGGCCGGGGCCGGGCGTGCCGGTGCAGGCGGCAAGCGTCAGGAGCACGGCCACGCCGGCCGCAATGCGGCGCACTGCGCGGGCCCGCGCTCCACTGCCGTGCGCATAGCGTGGGCGCACGGTTCGGCTGGGCACTGTACTTCTGGGCACTCGGGAATCACCTCGGGGTACTGGATGGACCGCCGGCTGCGGAACAGCCTCATTCTAGTTGACCGGCCCGGGCGATCCCTGTGAGCCGGCAGCGCCGCCGGTCCCGGCAGGCAAAAGCGAAGGCCCGCACCAAGCGGTGCGGGCCTTCGTTTCTCCTAGTTGGTCCAGTGAGTCAGGCTGGAACCGCAGCAGGAGCGCTTGGTGGTGCCTACTTGGGCATCAGGACGGAGTCGACCATGTAGACGGTGGCGTTGGCGGTCATGACGCCGCCGCAAACGACGTTGGCGTCGTCGACCTTGAGGGCGTCCTTGGTGCCGGTGACCGTCACGGAACCGCCCTGGACAGTCTTGTGGGTGCCGACGATCTCGTCCGGGCTGATCTTGCCCGGAACAACGTGGTAGGTCAGGATCTTGCTGAGCAGGGCATCGTCCGTCTTCAGCGTTTCGATCGTGGCGGGGTCGATCTTGGCGAACGCGTCATCCGTCGGTGCGAAGACCGTGAATTCGCTGCCGTTCAGGGTGTCCACCAGGTTGACCTTGGGGTTGAGCTTGCCGGACACAGAAGCGGTCAGCGTGGTGAGGATCGGGTTGTTTGACGCTGCAACGGCGACCGGGTCCAGGGCCATTCCGGAGACGGAGCCGGCGCCGGTGGGGACCTGGGCGGCGTAGCCTGCGCAGCCGGCCCCTACGAGGTTGGCGGCCGGGTCCATGGCTGCTGCCGAGCTGGCGGACGGGGACGGTGCCATGCTTGACGCCATCGGCGTGGAGGCCGGAGCCGAGGACGCGGGTGCCGTGGTGGCCGCTCCGCCACAGGCCGTGAGGCTGAGCATGGCTGCAGCAGCGATTCCTGCAACGGAAAGAGTCGTGCGCTTGATGGTCTGCATTTCGGTTTCTCCTTTGTAGTGCCGATCGTTGCCGGCGGCGCTATTGCCGCTCTGGCCCTTGTCCGACTTGTTGGGCACCGACCCTTGGTTGGTGTCTCAATGGGTATTCGCGGGCTGGGGGGAAACGGATGGGTGCGGGACGAAAATTCTTTTTGCGGGACCGATTGATGGCCGAACCAACCCGGTTTTGGAGCGGCTTCCGGCAGCAATACGGCGTCAGCGTGCGGCCGGCCCGCCAAAAGCGGGCCAGTCCGGCGGTCGTTGTTGACGGCGGTGAGTGCGGCCGCCGATATACATAGGTCGGATTAAACGAAAGAGTCCCGGTCCGAAGACCGGGACTCTGTTCTCTGTGCGCAAGGGGGGACTTGAACCCCCACGCCCGAAGGCACAGGAACCTAAATCCTGCGTGTCTGCCAATTTCACCACTC
>CALMVY010000168.1 GCA_937873245.1 uncultured Arthrobacter sp.
GGCAGCTTCCTGGAAGAGGGCTACAACGGCAACCCCGCCCCGAATGACCACACCTATTACACCCGCACCGTAGAGAACGGCACTCCCAGCGCCTTTCTCTACCTGCCCGGCAGCAACTCACCGGAGGAACCATGAAACGCGGCCTGACAGCCCTAGCGGCCCTGCTCGTGTGCACGGCCTGCGCGCCGGTATCCAGCTCAACACCCACGGAACCGTCACCCACCACTTCCATCGCCACCTCCGCCACGCTTAGCGCGGGCGGCAAGCCCCAAGCTCCCGGCGGCACAGCACCGGCCACCCTGGGCATTGCCTGGGACGAGGCAAGCAAAACAGCCGCGCTGGAAACGGCGACCAAGGCCATGACGCTGTATGCCCGTCCCACGGTCACGGACAAGCAATGGATCCAGGAACTCGGGCAGCTGCTGACTGCCCAAGCAACCGCTGATTACCAATACGTTGACCCGGCCAACATCCCGGTCAGCAGGATCACCGGACCGGGCGAGCTCAGGATCGATGAGAACAACGGTTTCGGCTGCCATGTCGTCTTTCCCACCGATGCCGGCGACTACGACGTGCAGCTGCTCCGCAGCGCAGCCGACAAGCCCTGGCAGGTCAACCGTTTCACGCCCCCGAACGGCACAAAGTAAGGACAGATGATGGAAACTCAAGCGCTCGACTTCCCCAAGATCAACGCCGTTCTACGCACTAACGGAACCGGCGAAGTCACCATCAACGGGACCTCCCACGCTATCGAGGCCGCCGACGAAGCCGCCGTCCTTAGCGATGCATTACGAATCATCACCGAAACCGCGGCTCAGCTCGGCCGACCCGTCCGCGTCAGCACCACTGACCCGGACGGGCAGGGCCTCATCATCGTCTCCCCCGAAGGCGTCGTCAGCGAGGCCGCACCGATCAAGCCCACCCCGAAGCGGGAGCAGGACACCCTGCCCGTTACGGCAGCTCCTTCGCTGGAAACGGCCAAGGCCACGACAGCGGCCGCGCCTGCACCCACGCCTGTTTCGGTCCCCGATGCCTCTGCGGCCGAAGAAGTGCCGGCACAAGCTGCCGACGCCGCACCGTTGACCTTCAGCGCAGCCGTTACAGCCGCGCCCGCCGGGGCGCCCGCACGGGCTGCCACAGCAGCCGCTGTGGAGCCTGCCACCCGGCGCAGTCTCAAAGACACTTCGTTCCTCATTAGCGCGCCCGTGCTCCAGCCGGCCACGCGCGGCTGGCGGGGCGTTCTCAGCCGCTTGGGCTTCCGAATGGACCCCTCGGCCGAGGAGCTGGCCGAACGGGAAGACATCCGCACAGTGAGCCAGCACTGGCCCGGCCCCCGCACCGTAGCCGTCGTCAACCGCAAGGGCGGAGCGAACAAGACCCCCACCGTCGTGATGCTCAGTGCGATCCTGGCCCGCTACAGCGGCGCAGCGACCGTCGCCTGGGACAACAACGAATCACAGGGCACGCTCGGCTGGCGCACCGAAAAGGGCGGCCATGACAACAGCGTCCTGGATCTCATCGACTCATCAAAGGCGCTGCTCTCCCCCAGCGCCCAAGCAGCCGAGATCGCCCGGTTCGTCCACCACCAGACCTCGGACAAGTTCGACGTCCTGCGCTCAGACGAGAACGAGGAGGGCGACCACGAAGTGACCGCAGAGGAGGTGGACATCGCCCACCAGGTACTCACCCGCTACTACCGTCTGATCGTCATGGACTCCGGAAACACGGCCCGCGCCGCAAATTGGCGGCGAATGATCCACCACACTAACCAGCTCGTGGTCCCCGTGACAGCCATCGAAGACCGCGCCGAGGCCGCGCGCCTGACCCTCCAAACCCTGGAATCCCGCGGCGGCCATGACGCCGAGCTGGCCCGCAACGCCGTTGTCATCGTGTCCGAATCCACCGACGCCAAGCGCAGCATGAGCGGCGACGCCCTCAAACGCGCCAAGGACGAGGCCCGACGGATCGCTGACGGCTTCGCCCCCCATGTACGTGCCGTGGTCCGCATCCCCTACGACCCCGCACTGGTCAATGGCCCCATCCGCTACGACGCCCTCCAACCAGCTACCCAGCGCGCGTGGCTTGCCGCAACCGCCGCCGTCGCAAAAGGTTTCTAAGAGCGATGAAACCGACACGCCGTACTTTATGTCCAGTCCCCAGCGTTTCAGAAACTAACGTGAGGGGCATGGCAATTCAGAAACGCGCACGCGGAGGACGCCCTTCTAAAGGGGACCGTCATGTTCTGACTACCCGGCTCCCCGTTGCAGACGCAGAAAAGTTATTCGCTGTAGCAGATCACCAAGGGCAGTCGGCTAGTGAGTTCATCGCACATGCCGTTGCTGAAAAGCTCGCCGCCATCGACATGACATTCGTTGCCGGCCAGGGGGAACTGCCTATCGGCCGTATCGCCTCTTAAAAGAGGAAGGCCCGCACTAGGCGGGCCTTCTCGAAGCATTAAGTCCAGATCCAGTTCTTGGCGGGACACGATCTGAACTTTTACAACACCCACGCTGTGGGTGCCATTTGTGTTACCTCGAAAGGAACTACTGCACACCATGGTACCGGAACCGGTATCGGCGTCAACGCATGCCCTTATGGGTGTCGCGCCGTACGTGAAGCCAGAAGATGCATGGAGCCTTGCTCCGATGATTGCTGGCGCCCCTTCTTACCGACTTGGTCGTTGGATTGGCTCGCGGTTTCAGTACCCCCGGCCGAGCAACGCACCGAAAATCACTCGGGTTCTGCCGGAACGTCCTGCGGCGGTAATGGTGCATGGCCCGGATGGCAGTGTTGCCACGCTGTGCCTGGACTTTGACACGTCCAAGGCCCTCAAGGGTGTGGTTGACGCGGACGCTGCCCGGGTGGGGCGGTTGTTGTCGGCGTGCGGGATGGTTTTTGTTGAGGACTTTTCCCCTAGTGGCGGCCGCCACCTGTACATCCCACTGCGGGACCGTATCGGCGCAGCTGAAGCCAGGGAACTGGTCGAAGCACTCGCACTGACGGCCAGGAGTCTGGACCCGAGTCCGCACCAAAACATCACGGATGGATGTATCCGCGTCCCTGGATCGGTGCACAAGGCTGGCGGGCACCAAACCCTAATCACTCCACTCTCCCAGGCCTACGACATCCTGCGGCGACGCAACCCAGGCTCTGCGCTGATGGAGCTTCGGTCCGCGCTGGCTCCGGAGCTAACCCGGAAGCGCGCACTCAAAGCCCGTGCAGCCAAAACTGTTGCCGGACAGCGAACCGGGATTCTGCCGGCACTACCGCTAAACGCTGGTAGTGAAGCGCCGCTGCGTAAGGTCGCCCGAACCGGTCTGTACGACACGGCCAGGTACAAGGGCCCATCCGAGGCTCGCATGGCTGTACTGAACCACTTCAGCGCCTGCGGCTGGTCCCTGCAAGACGTCGAGAACGAACTCACCGGCCAGTTCCCGGGGCTGGCCGCCCTATACGGAACCCCCCAACGCCAGGCGCGACTCCTGCCCTACGAGTGGACCAAAGCCCAGTCCCTCACTTCCAACCAAACCCTTCAGAAACGACTCCCCCGTATACACAGGAAAAAGAGTGCCCCTATTAACAACACAAGCCAAACTTTAACCACCGGGGGGGCAGGGAAACTTAGCAGCGCCGGTGTGCAGCAGCTCGTAAACGATCTGGAAAATGTCCTGTACGCAGTCCTCGATCACAGACTGCAAGCCAGAGGCCGGCAAGGCCTCAGCCTCCGTCTGCTCATTCGTGGGCTACTGGGCTACATGAGGGCCAAGGAAACTGATGTTCTTGATGTTGGATGTCGAACTCTTGCTGTGGCGATGGGAAAACACCACGTCACCATTGCGCGGCTTCTGCCCGTCCTGGTTGCTGCCTCCGATGGAATCCTGACTAAAGTCATGGACGCACGTCACAAAGCCGCCGACGTGTACCTCATCCAGCTCCCCGAGCAGTATCAACAACTAGCCCGCGAATTAGCTTGGCGAAAAGGAAAAATTTATGCCATTCGCCCTGTTTTTCGGGCACTCGGGGACGCTACAGCGCTGGTGTACGAAGCCATCGAACGCGGCCGCCACTCCCCCACAACTGCGGATCTCGTGCGGGCCACCGGTGTCAGCCGGAATGCATGCTCGGCCGCGTTGGCCGAGATGGAAGCCTTGGGTATGGTCCAACGCCAGGGACACGCGTGGAAGACCACCACAGTCAACTTACGCATGCTCGCGGCACGACTCGGCGTCATGGATGACTACCTTGATCAAATCAGCCGTAACCGGAATGAACGCGCTGCTTGGCACGCCTACCTAGACCGGTTTCGTACCCCCAAGGTCGAAGAGACTGACCTGTTTGATCTAGAACGGGACGAGTATTGGATACCACCCGACGATGCGGCAATTTGGCATGCAGCTTGAGGCCGGAACGACAGGAAAGACTTAGGACTGCATTACGGTGAAGGCCTGCAAGCAAGTCGAGGAGGATCTTCACGATCTCGAGCGTGAATCTCATTGGCTGGCACCCCCAGGTCTCTGCCTTATGGAAAGCGGCCTAAGACTCTTAGTTCTTGCCGCCTGTTGTGAACCCCGCGGTCGGACGAAGGAGCATGCGGAGAGAATCAATCTTGACGTATTTATTATTGTGGCGTTTTACTGTTGCTGGTGGGGCGGCTCTTCTGCGGAACTCTGTGCACCCTCAGACTTTGGGCCCTGGAAGTGTCTTCGGTTAGAAGGGCTGGCAACTCCCGAGTGTCCCCGGCTCAAACGAGTTGGCCCCAATGTTGGCGCTATGAAGACGTCATCGTCACGCAATAGCCCTTGAGTCTTGTGCCCCGGAGTACGGGCGTGTGCCCTCAGCCCTCTTGGAATAAATCCAGACGTATTTATCGCGTTCTCATGCGGTGGCCGCCAAAGGCGCGACCAAGCAGTGCCGGCGGAAGTCCTTGAGTGCACTCTCCGGGCTCTTCTCTGGCGAGCAGGTGGTGCCGATGTGACGCCAGGGATAGTTCTCCGTCGCCTCCCGGAGCCAGGCGTTGGATCTTGGGAACCGCCCCTCTTCCTCTATAGCTTCGCTTTTATGTAGCGACGCGCCGAGATAAATACGTCATGACGTAAAGATAGACGGATAGATTGATAGCCAGATGTCCAGTTTGAGGTTGGGGCGGACGTGTAACGCCCCGGGTTAATAAATCCGTCATGACATAAAGATAGATTGACTGACGGATTGATAGATGGGCAGATAGCCAGATTTATTAATTGCAATTGAGGTGACATGTGAAAGTAACTGCGATAGGGAACCGAAAGGGCGGAGTCGGTAAGACCTCTGTGACATTGGGTCTTGCCACCGGTCTGAAGTTAATTGGCAAAAAAGTGCTGGTGATCGACCTGGATCCTCAGGCAAACGTCACCGAAGCACTTGAAGGTTCCGGTGAGTTCGACGTTTTCGACGTGTTGTATGGGGGAGATGCCGGCACTTTGGGTCAGGCCATCACCAAGACCTCTTGGCCTGGCATTGATCTCATCCCGAGCTCCGAATCGCTTGCGCGGCTGGAATCGGAAAGCATCATGACACCAGAGTTGCGGTTGAAGACCGCCGCCTGGGGCGCTGAGGAATTGATGGCATACGATCACATTCTTCTGGATCTTCCTCCCGCGTTGGGTCGTCTTACGCTCAATGGCCTTATTTGGGCTGACCGAGTTCTCGCCATAACGGAGCCTGCGGCCTTCTCGGTGAAAGGCGTCACCGAATTCCTGGAGACAGTGAAGAAAGTGCAGTCGTTACCGCACCTGAACCCGGCACTTGAGTTCCTGGGAATCATCATCAACAAGACCAGTTCGCCCCTGACAGGGGAGCATGCCTTCCAAATCGGCGAACTGGAGGCTGCCTATGGGCAAGATGTAAGGAGTCCTCACCTTCCGCTCAGGACCGCCATGCAGGACTCTGTCAGTTCGAGAGCCCCTCTTACAAAGCTCAACAGCAGGGGAGCTGTAATCATGACCGAAAAGTTCATCGAGCATGCTCGCTTTATCGATGGAGTCAACTGATGCCAGTAGAGAGAAAATCAGCGATCCGCAAGGCACCCGCTGCGGACGTAGTCGATGTTCTGACCTCCCGAAGCGACAGTAGGCAAGAGCTGTCTACGGAACCTTCGCGTGCGCAGTCACCTGACCCGCTAGAGGTTGCTCCTCGAGCATCGACAAACAGGCGGCCGGGACCGGGCCGTCCCCGAAGCAAACGTCGGATGGAACCCTTCTCCTCAAAGATCGAAATCGAACTCAGAGACGAGATGGATGACTATGTGGCCGAGCACGGACTTTCCATCATCGACTTCCTGGATGAGGCGGTCAGGGACCGCCTCAAAAAATAATTACGTCTTGGCGTAATTATTGGCCACTAACTGCCGTGTCCGAGGGTAGTCAATAACGACCGTTTCTGACCTACCTTCGGCATGCCTCCGAAAAGAGTCGTGTGCTTTCATCGATATATGGCGGCTTTTTCGCAGCGCTATTTGGCGCACAGTGCGGCCCGCAAGGGAATCCTTGACCGCGCACCAAGAATCAAAGCATGGGGTCCAAGGGAAGTGCATGGCTCATTTCGAAGGGCCGAGCCTTAGCATTGGGCGGATGAAGGTTGCTAAGGTCCATGGACGCTCAGAGCGGAAACTGCAATGACCGGTGACCGGGACCGGGATGCTTTA
>CALMVY010000169.1 GCA_937873245.1 uncultured Arthrobacter sp.
ATTTTGCCTTACTCACCGGTTACTGGTCTGCGCCGGGGCGATCTTCTCGAGCAGGCAAACGAGGCAGAGTGCTCAGCGCTTAAGACTGAGTTGCCTGGCGTGAAAGTCAAAGTGTTTTGTGGGGTACGCGTAGACGTCCCTGAGCGTCATGGCGGGAGTGAAAAAAGGGTCCCACCGATCTGGGAACGGCATTGACCGGGAGAGCGATTCCTGGCTCTCGCGGTCCATCCTGCGTGTGATGGCGCGGATGGTCTTGTCCAGTCTCGCGGACATCCGTCGGTTGTTGAAGTACAGGGCTGCAGCCCGGGAGCCCCAGTAATTCACGATGTGAAAGGGGCGGGTGCCCGCGTTTAAGAGTGAAGCGAAGGCACTGCCGGCGCCACTTGGCAGTCGACTGATGAGGTGGACCAGCGGGAGCAGTGCACGGACGACCATGTAGCCGAAGACCATGTGGAAGAGTACTTCCTCATTTGTCCACTTGGTGCCGTTGCTCTTGCGGCCAAGCTCGGCGGCTGTGGCGCCCGACAGCAACGCATCAAGGTCGGCTCGTGCCCGCCGGTATTCGGTCAGGATGTCTTCCTTGGTCGGTTCCATGTTCCCTCCAGTTCGCCCCTTGCCCGTTTACTTGCCGGTCACGGCACCCGAACGGAAGAGTACCGCGCCTTACGAGGCGCAGCAGGACAGTTTGGAGACGTCGGTCGTGAAGGATTGCGCGGCGATTTTGATGCCTTCGGCCATGGTCAGGTACGGAGACCAAAGGTTCGCTACCTGGTCTACCGTCATGCCGGCCTCGAGGATGTACACCCCGGCGGCGGCGAGGTCTCCGGCTTCCTTGCCGACCGCTGTGATTCCAAGGATGCGCCCGGTGCCGCTGTCAGCGACGATTTTGATGAAGCCGCGGGTATCCCGGTTCACCAGTGCCCGTGGCACGTACTCTAACGGCAGCACCCGGCACTCGCATCGGATGCCCGCCTCGTTGGCTTCCCTGTCCGTCATCCCGACCGCTGCCACGGCGGGGCTGGTGAACGTGACGCGGGGCAGGTGCCGGTAGTCGACTTCGCGGCCGGCGTTTCTGAAGGCGTTCTCTGCCATCAAGGTTCCGTGCGCGGACGCAACGTAGACGAATTCCCGGTGCCCGGTCACGTCCCCGGCAGCCCAGATCCTGGGGTTGGAGCTGGCCAGGGTGTTCTCGACCAGGATCTGGCCGGTGTCACCGGTCTTAACGCCGACTGCATCCAGGTTCAGTCCGTCGGTCACGGCGCGGCGGCCGGTGGCTACCAGCAGCTTCTCTGCCCGGAACTCCTGCTGGGCCCCGGCCACTGTGGCGGTGACGATGATCTCTGGGCCGGCCGCGTCCGTGCGGACTGATGTCACTGCTGCGCGGCGGACGACCCGGATGCCCTCGTCGGCGAAGACACTCACCAGGGCGCGGGAGGCCTCCGGTTCCTCCTGCGAGGCAAGCCGGGAGCGGGCCAATATGGTCGCTTTTGATCCGAGGCGAGCAAAAAGCTGCGCCTGTTCCAAAGCCACGTACCCGCCTCCGAAGACGATTAGAGACTCAGGGACCTCGTTTAGTTCCATGGCCGTGGTCGAGGTCAGGTAATCCACCTTGTCCAGTCCCGGCACCGGGGGTGCCCATGGGGCCGAGCCGGTTGCGACGAGATAATGGGCAGCGGTCAGGGAGTCGCGGGCGCCGTCAGCTCCGGTGATTTTCAAGGTCGGTTCTTCCGGGGTGCCGGCGAACCCGGCAGTGCCATGGCGCAGGTCCCACCCGTAATCGGCAGCCAGATCCACGTACTTATCCGAGCGCATACCTTCAACCAGTGCCCTCTTGCTTTCCATGAGCGCGCCCATGTCGACAGGGCCGGCCGAGGTGTTGATCCCGGGGAATCGTCCAGTCCCGTCCAACGCGACGTGCCGGGCTTCAGCAGCGGCCAGCAGGGCCTTTGAGGGCACGCAGCCAGTGTTCACGCACGTCCCGCCCACTGTTGACCGCTCGATCATCACGACGCGCTTGCCAAGATTCGTTGCACGGATCGCGGCGGCGAAGGCTCCGCCGCCCGAACCAATTACGGCCAAATCAAAATCCTGCGGTGCTGCACCAGCCATTAGTCCTCCAGCTACTTTTGCGTGAACACCCAAAATCGTCCTA
>CALMVY010000170.1 GCA_937873245.1 uncultured Arthrobacter sp.
CCCGATTACTTCCAGCCAGCCCGACTGGCGCGTAAGTGCCCGGCAATGCAGCCGCCAGGGTTGCGGCTTCAACAGTACCCGGAACTCACCCGAGTCCTGACGCGAGGCCTTCGAGCAGCAGCCCTGCAATGATGGGTCCGTGACTATCGCTAAATCCGTCGTGCTATTCGCCCTCGCCGCTGCAGCCGAGATCGGCGGCGCCTGGCTGGTCTGGCAATCGGTCCGTGAAGGCAAGGACTGGTGGTGGGCCGGACTGGGCGTCCTGGCACTGGGGGCATACGGCTTCGTTGCGACCCTCCAGCCGGACGCGCACTTCGGGCGCATCCTCGCAGCCTACGGCGGCGTCTTCGTGGCCGGTTCGCTGGCGTGGGGCATGATCTTCGACGGGTTCCGGCCCGACCGCTGGGACATCGTTGGCGCGGTTATCTGCCTGCTCGGCGTTGCCGTGATCATGTTCGCTCCCCGCCCTGGAACCTGAGCCTCACGACCGGCGAACAACTGCCTGAATACATCCGCCGCTGTACGTTTATTGCATCGAGTCCCACCCACGCGCCGGCCCCGAGTGACCCTGCGAAGAAGGTACGCCTGGTTTCCTGGATCCTGATGGCGGCCATCCTGGGGGCCGGCCTCGTCTGGTACGCGGCCTTCTCCCCCCGCCGTCGAGAAGGCTGGCCCAGTTGGTCGAGTTCCTGGACTTCGAATGCGAATCCTGGCAGGCAGGATTCCCAGGCACCCGTCTTCCGGTGCTATGCGCAGGAACTGGGACTGGACATGGCCAGGTATGACGCCGCAGTGGCAGACGAAATGACCAGGGAACGGATCCGGAAAGATGTCGCCGCTGGCACGTCGCTGGGGGTGAAGGGCATACCCACGCTTTTCCTCGACGGCAAGAAGCTGGTGCTGAACACGGAGGCGGAGTTCCGCCAGACGCTCACAGACGCCGCACAATAGGCATCACTGCAGGGCCGCGGTCAGCCGCGCCAGGTTGTCGAACGCCTTTTCAGCCAGGGGCCGCCGGACCCAGTCCTCAAGCTGCAACTCACGGCTTTTTGCCCGGTACCCGTCTTCGATCACGCGGATTGAGTCAACAAAGCCGCGCCCATACACCAGGACGGACACTTCCATGTTGAGGCTGAAGGACCGGACGTCCATGTTGCTGGACCCGATGACCGCCACCTCCTCATCGATGGTGAAGTGTTTCGAGTGCAGGACCTGCGGGGCCCGGTAAAGGTAGACCCTGACGCCGGCGCGGAGCAGCGCCTCGTAGTAGGAACGCTGCGCGTGGTACACCAGTGGCTGGTCGCCGACCTCCGAGACGAAGAGTTCAACGTTGAGCCCCCGCGCGGCGGCCGTGACAATAGCCATCATGATGGATTCGTCCGGCACAAAGTACGGACTGGTGATGCTGACGCGGCGTTCAGCCTTATGGATGAGCGTGGCGTAGAGCTTCAGATTATTCTCGTTGTCGAAGCTGGGACCGCTGGGCAGCACCTGCGCGTCAACGGGAGCAGACCCCCGGCTGTGGACGATGGAACCGTACTCCAGCGGCAGGATGATGTCCGTTTCGCTGTACCAGTCCGTCGCGAACACCGCGTCCAGTTCGCGGACCGCGGGCCCTTCGAGGCGCACCATCAACTCGTGCCACTGGAGTCCGCGTTTGAGGTTGCCCTTCTTGTTGTAACTGGCATCGATGAGGTTCTGCGAGCCGGTGAATCCCACACGGCCATCGACGACGACGATCTTCCGGTGGTTGCGCAGGTCCGGCCTCTGCCACTCGCCCCTCCACGGCCTGACCGGCAGCATGGGGTGATACTCAACGCCTGCGTCCCGCAGGTACTGCAGCGTTTCCTTACGGCCCGGGAATATGAGCCCGGACAAGTGATCCGAGAGCACCCGGACAGCGACGCCCCGTTCCTTTGCCCGGGCCAGTGCGTCGAAAAACGGCGCTGTGGTCGGATCCAGCGCCATGATGTAAAACTCCACGTGCACGTAGCTCTTGGCCGCATCAATTTCCGTCACCATGACGTCGTACGTGCCGTTATAGTCAGGCAGGAGCTCTGCGCTGTTGCCGGAGACCATGGGCAGTGCCCCCAGGTTGCTGTTCAATGCCACCGCCGAGTGCAGCCACTCCGGCCAGTCATGGCCTTGGCTGATGAGCTGGCTCCCCTCCGTCCGCGCCAGGACGAGTTCGTTGACTTCCCGCTGTTTGTCCCGGCGGGCCTTCGGCAGTTTTGAGTAGCCGACAAGCAGATAGACGATGGCGCCGAGCAGCGGTATGAAGATGATGGCGAGCACCCAGGCTATGGCCGAGGAAGGGCGGCGATTCACCGACACGAGAACAGCCGCGACGGCCACGAGGAGGATGTGGGCCGCCAGCAGGAGCAAGGCGACAGCTTCGGGATCCTGAAAGAATCCGCGCACGGCTACCTGAAATCCCTCCGACGCTGCAAGCCGCGTCAGACCAGCACCCGGCCCTTGATTCGTTCGAATTCGTCAGCGCTGATGGTTCCCGCGTCCAAAAGCGCCTTGGCCCGGGCGATCTCTTCGGACGGACTGGCGCTGGCAACCTTCCTGATATACGAATCGGCGGCATCCTGGTCCCGCCGGGCCCGTTCCATTGACCGGTCGGCCATTCCGTCACCGCGGGCGGCCAGGTACACCAACAACGTCACGAAGGGCAGGAAGCACAGGAAGAGGACCCAGACGGCCTTCCACCAGCCGCTCAAGCCGTGATCGCGAAAGAGGTCACCGATGATCGCGAAGACCCCAAAAAGGTAGGCGATGAAGACACACGCGGTGAAAAACCACCAGAAGATGTCCCAAAAATTCTCCCAGAAACTCATTTCGCTGCCCTGCTTTCAACTGATGCGGCTTCGTTCGTGGATGCGTCTATGGGCGGGAGCGGCGACTCGCCGCACTCCAGCGGTAAGGACCGGACGTTAGCATTGCGCTGCGGTCCCGAGGTCGCTCAGCGCGGCCTGGACGTTTGCTGCTTCGTCGCGCAGGGAATCCCGGACCTGTGCCAGGGTCGCGTCGTCGGGAACGTCCCGGACAGCGGCAACGAACTTGGCCTCGGCGGCCTGGACCGCATCCACGCGGTCTTTCGCTACGGCCTCGCTCGCTTTCATAAGGTCGTCATGGGTTTTCGCAACCTCGTCCCGGGCCGCTTGGACCTGTTCCACCGTTGCAGTTGGCGTCAGGGTGTCCTTGAAACTCGTCAGGGCCGAGGCATATGCCTTGGTGGCTGCGCATACCTGCGACTCGTTCTGCTGAGGGGTGTTCGTGCTGGTGCTGCAGCCGGTGAGCAGCGCGCCGGCAGCCAAGAGTGTGATCGCTCCCGCAAGCAGCGGGTGCAGGTTCTTTGACATTGGGGGTTCCCTTCCTGGATGCATTTCCCCAGCCCGACCAATGGCAGTCATGACCATTCTGGGCGTGCACGCCCGGTGCCGGCCTCACCCGCTGCGGGTGAAGTTCGCCTACGGGCTGGACGTGCCCCCCCCGGGCAGGCGGGCAACACGATTTGCAGATTCAGACGATTCCGCGTTCGGCGGCAGTCTTGAGGGCATCGCGCCGACCGGCAGCGCCGAGTTTGCGGTAGATGGACCGCTCATGCGTTTTGACCGTATTGACGGAGATATACAGGGCATCCGCGATCTCAGCCGCGGTCATCACTGAGCGCATGTAGGCCAGGACTTCACGCTCGCGGTCAGTGAGGGTCCAATAGGAACGGGTGCGGAGGTGCGGCTGGCCTTCGGCATGGCGTGCCATCCGGGCGGCGATGAACGATTCATGACTAGTGCCCCATACTGCATGCCGAATCAGCAGGTCCGCCAGTTCGTCCCTCCGCTCGGTGAAGGGGCGCAGAACCGACTGCGGCTCGGCCCGAAAAACAGCATGTTCTATCCGCTCGTGAACCTGGGCTTCATCCCCGGCCCCCTGGGCCAGCAGGGCCTCGGTCAGGCTCATGCTGGTGTCCAGGTAGCGGTTGCGGTGCCGATCGGCCAGCGCTTTAACGCAGAGCGCGGCGAGGCCGGGATCTCCCCCACGACGCAGGAGCTCTGCCAGCAGCACGTCCACCAAGGGGGCATGCCCGCCAGTCTCCAGGGGAGCAACCATCGCCAACGCGCCATCCAGGTCCCCGTTGGCTTCAGCAATCTTTGCCCTGGCGATGGTATGGAAGTCCGCCCATGACATTCCATACAGCCCTTGGTCGTGGGTCGCCTCAAGGGCCGCGCTGGATTCGGCAAGATGGGCTTGATCACCAGTGGCGCAATCGACCAGGACCTTGTAGACGATGCTGAGCGGGCCGATGGGGAACAACTTGCTGCCAAGACGCTGGGCCTTTGAGAGATGGGCCCTGGCAGCGCTCAACTCGTCTTTCCAGTAGCATGCGATACCCCGAGCCAGCCAGGCTGCTGCCATTTGATCCTGCGCACCCGGTCCCAACCCGTCAGCCCGCTCAAATGCCTGCGTCGCCAGGTCGACTGCCGTCTCAAGGTCTCCGCCTACTGCGAACGCCAGCGCGAGGTCTGATGTGGAACCAACTTCCAACACCCCCCATTGGTTAGCCATGCCTTCGGCCAACTGGAGAAGGACCGTCGCCTGGTCCTTAATGCGGTGCATCCTGAACTCAGCTTGGGCCAGAAGGAACAGAGCAGATGACGTGGCGGGACGCACCTCCGTGGCCTCGTCAACCCGCGGCCGGCCGTCGGCGCCCGGGGTGTGCACATCCGGCCTTCCGCTGGCGGGCAACGGCTGCAAGAGAGCCCGGCACTTCTCAAACTTCCGTCGGCGCGTATCATCCAGCACGGAGGTCCGCGACAGTGCACGCTGGGTGAGTTCGGAGGCAGCGCCGCCATCACCGTCAAGGGCCCGGCAGACGGAAATGACCATAAGGATCTCGGGATCTTCGTTCCACGGGGCCGGCATGTCCCGGCACACTTGCTCGAGGGCGTGGGCGCCGCTGCGAAGCAGGAACTGGAGCCAGTGCTCTCCGAGCGAAGCGACAGCCTGCCCTGGCGCATTGCCCTGCAGGGCGTGGGTCACGCATTCACACACGTCACTGTCCTGGAAGTAGCGCGCTGCCACACGGTGGAGGCGTTCAGCGAGCAGCGGGTCCCTCCGCTCCAGTATTCGACGGCACTGGGCTGCGAACAGTGGGTGCCAACGGTACGTGGATTCCGCGCCGCGGAGTTCGTACTCTTCGATAAAGAGCCCGTCGCGCAGGCACGCCTCAAGCAACATGCCGCCGTCGGGCCGGCCATGAAGCTCGACGGCGAGCCGGCGGCCAAGCAAGTCGCAGGTGGTGGCGCGCAAGACGAAGTCCGCCAGTGACGAGCCCAACTGTTCCAGGACTTCCTCCGCGATGTAATCAGCGAGAGGGACGTGCACGGGCACGGTATCCGTCATCACGCCCGGCACATTGCCCCCCTGAGAGGGCGTGCTGAGACCCGCGTGGACAGCAACCGGCCATCCGCCGGTCACTTGCCAGAGCGGTCCGGCATCGAAGTCCGCCTCGTGTCCGAGCAACGTGGCAAGCTGGGCGGTTTCACCCCTTGTGAAAGCAAGTTCGGCGGCACCGACCTCGCCAAGGCCTTCCCCGTACCTTAGCCGCTCCAACTGGATCGAGGGATGCCCCCGCCCGGCAAGGATAAGCCGCAGGGCCGGCGGCGCCGAGGCGGCCAGCACACCGACGACTCCACTTGCCAGCTCCGGCCCTGCGAGGTGGAGGTCGTCAACGATCAATACGATAGGCTCCGTCAGTTGCTCCAGAGCCGTTAGCAGCAAGTCGTAGGAAGCAGCGCGGTCCGGGGCCAGGCCCTGGTCAAGCGCCATCAGGACATCGTTGCCGGGCAAAGAAACCTGTCCGGCAGCAGTCTGAATCGCACCGACAACGCCGTGGAAGAGCCGTGCCGGCTGGGTATCGAAACGGTCCAGCGACAACCAGGCGCACTGGAGATCGCTTTTCCGGACCCAATCGCCCAGAAGGGTCGATTTACCGTAGCCGGCCGGGGCTGCGACCAGCGTCAGCCGGTGAGCATCGGCAGCCGCAGTCAAGGCATTCTCCAAACGCGGGCGCTCCAGTGGCCCCAGACCGCGCAGAGGCGGCCGGAATTTGAATTGGGGACCAGGCGCCCACCCGGAATTTTGCGGCTCTCCCACGTGATTGATGGTAGGCAAGTGGGAGGGCGTTCAATAGGGTCCTATGGTCCTTGTCCTTGCACTCAAGTCCAAAAGGCAGCGCCCGCGGAGTACCGTTGCTGCCTCCCCCGGCCGGGAATATCGGAGCGGGGTAACATCAGTCATGGCCACTAAGAAGGGCAGCCGCAAGCCTCCGGTTTTTGTCCGGCAGCTTGACCGGGCCACGAGGCGGCACGTCTTCTTGGTCGCGGCTCTTCGGCTCGCTGCCTTCCTCGCACTGCTCATCTTCCTCTTCGCCACTGTCCCCATCGGTGGATTCGACGAGGACAATCCTGCGGCGGCATGGATCCGCCTGCTGTTAATACTGCTCGTGTTCTTGAGCGCTTTGGCGCTGCAATTGCGAATGATCATTGCGGCAGAGGTACCCCAGGTCCGTGCGGCCGAAGCCGTCGTCGAGACAGTCCTGATGTTCCTGTTTCTCTTCGCATTCCTTTACACGTCGATGTCCACCACGGACCCAGCCGCGTTTACCGAGCCCCTGAGCAGGATGGACGCCCTGTACTTCACCACGGTCACCTTCGCCACCGTCGGATTTGGGGACATTACCCCCGTGAGCCAACTCGCGCGGGCAGTCGTGACGGTACAGATGATTGCCGGTTTGGGTGCACTCGTGCTGGTCGCCAAGGTCGCCTTCTTCGCTGCAGGCCGGCGGCTGGGACATCCCTGAACCGGGGCCCTGCCCGGCCCGGGCATACTGCACCATCCCCGTCGACACCATCCCCGTCGACGCAGTCCTGCACTTCGGCCACGCGCGGACGCTCACCCGAAAGGGGTGATGATGCACCGCCGGAACCGACCGCGCCGACAACTTCCGTGGAACAGCCCCGAGACGGACGTGCCGACGCGTTCCGCTCCCTCCAGAACAAGCCTCACGGGCAGGCGGGCAGGTCGCTGCGCCGACCGGCTGTGATTCCTCCACCGGACACCAGATCACCCCGGGCGGGTGGGGCCGGGCGGGCGGCCCGCGCGGACAATAGGGATTGTCACGACTGAAGGACTGCACGACTCGCGGACAGGAGTTCCAGATGAAAATCGGCCCCTTGGAAGTGATTATCTGTGCGTTTCCGAAACCTGCCATCGATGCAAACGTGGTCAAGGCGTTCAGTGAAACCGTCAAATCGGGTGCTATTGCCCTCGCGGACCTGGTCCTGGTCAGCAGGGACCGGGCAGGCGTTGTGCACGTGCGCGACCTGCACGATGGTCTCCCCGCAGCCTGGTCTGCAATGATCCTTGACGCACGGCCCATGACGCTTCTTAGTGACGCCGACATCACCATCGCGGCGGAGACAATCGGGAACAGCCAGATGGCGCTGGTCGCCGTCGTAGAACACCGCTGGGCGCACCGCCTGTCAGAGGAAGTGCGCCGCTCGGGGGGTCAAACGGCACTGCAGGCCAGAATCCCGGACGAAGACGCAGTCCTGGCGCTTGAAGCCGACGGCGTGACAACAATTTGACCGGGACCACCCACAGAAGGAACCCCTCATGCCATTTTCCAGAGCCGGGAGGCCAGGGCTGCTCCGTACCGTTGCCCGGACGGCCGCGCTCCAGGGCACGCCGGCCCGGGACGCTCCACGACGCGCCGCTCCCACGCCGGGAGGCGGCGCAAGAGAACTCGCGGACCAGCTCTCGCGCCTCGCCGAGTTGCGTAGCGCCGGAATGCTCACCGAGGCCGAGTTTACCGCGGCGAAATCCAGGCTGCTGATGTGACCCCCGCCTGCGAAGCCAGGCACCCTTAACCGAACCCAGACGTTGGAGGTGGTTCCCGTGAAGCGATGGAGCAGTATTTTCGCTGTCCAAACACTGAAGGCCTTGCCGCATGATCCGGGCTCGACACATGGAGCCTGTGCGGCGAGAAGCTACTGGCGAGAAAATACCTAGGCGGCGAACTCCCATGACACTCCATGATGGCCCCAACAGCGCCGGCAGCCCGGAACAGCAAGAGATTCTCCGGCTACGGGCCGAAGTTGCCCGCCTCCAGCTCGAAAAGGACCGTGCCAGCGAGACTGGCCTGAAACCCCCGGGCCGCGGATCGGGGATAGCCCGCCGGATTATCGCCATCGTGCTGGTGGTCCTGACGGCAATTCTGGCCTTCGCCACCGTACCGGCCTTGTACCTGCGCAGCGAAGTGCTCGACACTGACCGCTATGTTGCCACGGTCGCGCCGCTGGCCTCGGACCCTGCCATCCAGGCGGAGATTTCCAACAAGGTCACAGCCCAAATCACCGAAGCAGTCGACATCGAGGGCATCACCCGGGACGCGATGACCGAACTGAGCAAAGTCGCACCCCGCGTCGCCGCCGTGATCGCCGGGCTGGCGCCCGCCATTGCTGAGCAGACGAAGTCGCTGATCCATACCGCCGTGTCCAGATTCGTTGCCAGCCCGCAGTTCCAGGATCTCTGGACCCAGGTCAACAGGGTGGCGCACCAGGGCATCGTCAACCTGGCGACCGGAAACACGGGCGGCACCGTCAGCATTGACGAGAGCGGCACAGTCACGATCTCCACGAAGGAAATCATCGCGCGGGTCAAGACTCTTTTGGTCGAGCAAGGAGTGGACATCGCGGCCAGAATTCCGGAAGTCAACGCAGAAATCACCCTGCTCCAGTCCCCCGAGCTGGCAAGGGCAACGGAGGTCATCAGACTACTGGACCGGACTGCCCCCATTTTGGCCTGGCTGACGGTGCTGAGCGCCATCGGGGCAATCGCGGTGGCGCCCCGGGGCTGGCGACGGCGTACGACAAGCCGCGTGGGGTTGGGCATAGCGGTGGCTATGGCCCTTTTGGCCCTCGCGCTTACCATCGGGCTGGATATTTTCCTCAGCACGATCCCGTCGGCCACGGTCTCCCCCGCGGCCGCCCAAAGCCTCGTGGATACCCTCCTGGTACCTCTCCGGACGGGCTTGCGGTTCGTGTTCGTTGTGGGTTTGCTGATGGCCCTGGCCGCCTTCCTGACGGGCCATTCGCGCCCGGCCGAGTCCGTCCGGCAAGGTCTGGCGCGGGCCGGCGACTACGTGACCGGAAAGGTGGGTGCCGGGCAGCCCAGGCCGTGGCAGCACTGGTTGGCACGTTACCGCCGGATCCTGGAAGCTGCCGTGATCGGCGTCGCCGTTCTTGTTCTCATCCTCTGGCAGTACCCGACGGCGGCCGTCGCCATCTGGACGGCAGTCCTTGCCGGACTGGCGATCCTCGTGATCGAGCTGCTGTGCCGGCCCGCCGTTGCTGCTGCCCATGCCGGAGAACCCGTGCCGGGCAGTCCGCCGCCAGGAGGGCCCGCGGCTGGACGGCCGCCGGAGGTAACGAATCCGACGCTCCCCCTCCCATAAGCCGGGAGCGCCCCCGGGCTGTTTGTATCAGGGCTTGAATCAAGAAACACAGGTGCGCATGATCCGGAAGGGTCATGCGCACCTGCGGGAACCGGTAGCCGGCTCGGTAGTTTCAATCAGTAGTTTCAAACGGGGTTTCAGTCGCGGCGATCGCGGCGATCGTCGCGGCGGTCACCGCGGTCGTCCCTTCGGTCTTCACGGCGGTCGCCGCGACGGTTTATCCCGTGGGCGACGACAATTGCCCCGCCGACGGCTGCGGCGGTCCTGCGCCTGCGTCGTGCTGCCAGTGGCATGTCAGGCTCCTTCCTTCATTCCTTCGGGCGTTTGGGCTCCGGCTTCGGCGTCGGCCTGGAAGGCGGCAATGACGGCCTGGGTCGGGATCCGGCCGCTGGCCACGAGCTGCCCGCCGGCCTTGCGGATGGCCGAGCCGAACGGGGCAGCCCACTGGTTCTCCCAGACGAGAACCGCGGCAGAGTGGCCGGGCTCGATTGTCTCGGCCAGGTCCATGACGTCCTGCTCAGAGAGCACCATGGCCAGTTCGGCCTCGGCCATGCGCACCTCACCGAGCTGGCTCTCGTCGAGGTCGGAGATCTCCGCCGTCTCGAGTGTGCCGTCCTCGGTCTTCCTCAGGAAAACCATGTCCAGGACCCTGATGAGCTCACGCTTGACCAGATCATCCAGGAACGGTGCGATCTGGCCGTTACCGAAGTTGGGCCCGGGGAACTCCACGACGAGCCAGTCAACCGGCCCTAGTTCATCCAATGAATCAGCCATGCTGATGACCTCCGCTTCTCGTTGGGTACAGGGCGATCCGACGGACCGCCGCAGTCCCATCCTGTGCTCCCGGTCGGGCGTGGCGCCTCATCCGCGCCGAGTGACCTCAGGCACGAATGTGACCGCATGTCCCACGCTGCCGCAAGCGTTACGGAGCTACGGGCGCAAACGGGTAGAGCTCCTGATCGCCCCCGTGTACAACGACGCAGGTGGCGTCCGGCACCTCTTGCCACGCGCCGCGAAGATCCCCCAGGGGTTCGGATACCACCAACCGGGTATCGTCCGACAGTCCATGGAGCAGGGGGTTGTCCGGGTACTGGGCGCGGAGGGTTGCGATGTCGGTACTGTGATAGAGCGACCGGGAGTTGCCCTCGCTGGAATAGCGGAACGCCCACGTGGTGTCGCCGTCGGTAGTTGCGACCGTCATTTGGATCGGGTGCTCGACGCCGTGGCGCCGTCCGGCGTCCTCGATGAATCCCACAGCCTCAGCGACCGCCGCACGGGGGTCCCGTTCCAGGCCGAAGGTGAGTGCGAGGTAGAAGAACATTTCCGAGTCGGTGGAGCCCTCGATTTCGGGATAAAGGCTGGGCTCGACGGCCATGGCCAAATCGCGCTTCACCTTCGGGAATTCCGCGAGGACCCCGTTGTGCATCCAGAGCCACCGGCCGTGGCGGAACGGGTGGCAGTTCGTCTGTTGAACGGCCGTGCCGGTCGTGGCACGGATATGTGCGAAGACGCGGCCGGCCGAGGCCTGCCCTGCGAGCTCGCGCAGGTTGCGGTCGTGCCAGGCAGGCTCCGTGCTGTGGAAGACTCCGGGAAGCGGCGCGGTGCCGTACCAGCCGACGCCGAACCCGTCCCCATTGGTGGTCTCAACTCCCATGCGTGCGTGTTTGCTCTGCATAACAAGGGAGTTGGCGGGTTTGTAGAGGAGGTCATCCAATCGCACGGGGGAACCTGAATACGCTAGCCAACGGCACATGGCGTCTCCTTCAAATCGGGCCGGATTTCCAGCACGATTCCACCACCGGCACGAAGCCGGCGCATCACCTCCCGCGGGTGAATCGCCCGCGCAACTCTTACGGACCCAGCACGCGTCGTTTCAGCGCGGCGAATTCCTCGGTCGTCAGTGCGCCGTCGTCCATGAGGGCCTTGCCCTGGGCGATCTGCTCCGCCGGGTTGGTTCCGGCCGGTCCGCGGACTTGGTCGTCAAAATTTTCCTTCGCCGCATCGTTCCGGGCGGCCTGCCGCAAAGACATGGATTGGCCGAAGGCAATCAAATACGCCAGGCCGCCGAAGACCGGCAGGAAGATCAGGACGAGCACCCAGACAGCCTTGCTCCAACCCGTGCGCGTCGAATCAGAGAAAATGTCTTTGACGATCAGAAAGAGAACCACCAGATAGGAAACATAAAGCAGAAACGAAATCATCAACCAAAAGAAGTCCCAGAAAGTCATATCATTTCCTTTCAGCCGGCGTGGACCAGGATCACAATTCCCGCTCAACGGGGAGCCGCCGTGAGCAGCTCCCAGGCGCGCATGCCCGCATGTTCCCACACATCGTTCCGCTCCGGAACAGTCCTCTGCGACGCGCTCGGCCGGTCGCTTCGGCTTGCGGTGCGGCCTTCGCACTATCCGGATCACCCCCGGCGGGTGAGGTGCACCCCCTCATCGAGGCCAACGATGGTCTTACCTGGCAGTGATAAGGCTGCCAGTCGAATGCCCATCCGAGAGGGGGCCTCCCATGTCGATGCCACGACGAGTCCTTGCATGGTTGCTGCCGCTTGGCGCGGCGCTCGTGCTGCTGGCTGGCTGCAGCATGCCCAGCCCGCCGGCGAGCACGTCCAGCCCGCAGCCGAGCGTCTCGCCTGTCTGTGCAGCAGCAGATGCCTTTGCCGAAGCGCTGACGGGTTTCAAGGACACCCTCAAGCCCGGTGTCACGTTGGAGCAGATCCGCTCGGCACGGGATCAGGTGGTGAAGACCTATGACGATCTCGTCAGCGAGACAGGGGGCGCGGCCCAAGCACGTGTGGACGCCGTCAGGGCGGCCAAAGAGAAGTTCACCGCTGCCGTCAACGACATTCCCAACAACGCCACCCTCACCGCAGCAATCGACTCCCTGAGGGACGAGGCGGCAAACGTCCAGGCCGCACTGAGCGACCTCACCACGGAGGCCCAGTGCTAGGCCGCAGGTTTCTCTGGACCTGCAGTTGACCTCAATCCGACCCGAGGCTGCGTTCACGGACAACGCCACATCAATCGAAAGTAGGGGAACCAAATGAGTTTCTGGGAGAACTTCTGGGACATCTTCTGGTGGTTTTTCGTAGTGTACGCATTCTTCGCTTTCCTGTACGCGCTGTTCATCGTCATTGCCGACGTCTTCCGCGACAAAGACCTGAACGGCTGGTGGAAGGCCGTCTGGATCATTTTCCTGGCGTTCGTGCCCTTCCTGACGCTGTTGGTGTACATGGTGGCCCGCGGCAAGGGCATGGCCCAGCGGTCCATGGAGCGGGCCCGGCGGGACCAGGCTGAAGCCGATTCCTATATCCGCAGCGTCGCAAGCGCAAGCCCCACCGAGGAAATCGCCAAGGCCAAGGCCCTTCTCGATGCGGGAACCATCACTCCTGACGAGTTCCAACGGATCAAGGCCAGTGTCGTCACAAGCTGACCCGGAAAGGGCCCCGAGGAGATCGTCCCTGGACGACGCAGTCGGCAAGGCCGCCCGGGACCGGAGGGTGCCACCCGGTCCCTGCTAGGAGGCCGCCGCTTCTCTACACTGTGTTTCCAAGGCGAACGAAGGAGGGCTCCATGGATCCGGAACCAGCGGATTCATCTCCACGTCCTGTCCTCCCCCGCTCCGCAATCATCCTGCTCACTTTGGCCGGCGCGGCTGTCGTGGCTTTCGGCCTGGCCGCCATGCGGGGAATCGTCCTGCCCGTCTTCTTTGCGTTTGTCCTCACGCTGTGCGTCCATCCCCTGCGGCGCTGGATGCAGGGACGCGGAGTGCCCCGGGGAATCGCTACTGGGACCACCATCGCGGCAGTTTTTGCGCTGCTGATAGCCTTCGCGGCGATACTTGTTGCCTCGCTCGCCCAGTTCTCCGCTCTGTTGCCGCAGTATGCGCCGGAGCTCGCCGCGCTGGGGGCCTCCATTACCGCGACGCTGGAATCCGTGGGTTTCGGTCCTGAGCAGACTCAGGCCGTTCTGGAGGGGTTCACTCCCGGCCGCCTGATCAGCTTCATTGGTGGAGTCCTGGGAAACATCACGAGCATAGTGGGCAGCCTGGTGGTCATCCTGACGATGCTGATTCTCATGGGGGTGGACGGCTCGCGCATGCCGGCCGTGCTGACGCATCTGAAGTACCACCGGCCGGACATGGTCAGCGCATTCAACGACTTTGGGCGCGGCGTCCGCCGATACATGGTGGCCACCACCGTCCTGGGGGTAGCCCAGGGCCTTTTCAACTGGCTCCTTCTGACCATCCTTCAGGTTCCCGGCGCCCTGCTGTGGGGATTGCTGTCCTTCATTTGCAGCTTCATTCCGAACATCGGCTACTTCATTGCGATCGTCCCCCCGCTGTTCTTCGGATTCCTCACAGGTGGCTGGCCGACCTTTTGGGCCATCATCGTCATCTACGGCGGGATCAACACGGTCATTCAGTCCATCATCCAGCCCAAGTACGTCGGCAATGCGGTGGCCCTCAGTGAGACGATAACGTTCGCCTCAGTGCTGTTCTGGGCCGTCATCCTTGGCCCGTTCGGCGCCATCCTCGCCGTGCCCCTCACGCTCCTCTCCCGCACAATCCTCCTCGACTCCGATCCAGCCATCGCGTGGTGGCGGCCCTTGACCGGTGACAAAAAGGACCTCGAGGTTATCCTCAAGCAAGAAGACGATGCGATTCGCGCACGCCGGGCCCGTCGGGGAGCGGCTAATCCAGACCCCGGCAGCACCCCGAAGGCATGACATGCCGTCGGGTTCCCGCACAGGCCAGGTGACTGCCGCGTGCTGAGCCTCGTCACCAGCCTGGCGCTGTTCGCCCTCGCGGGGGCGATCAGCACCGTGCCCGTGAGCATCACCATCATGATCCTGCTCTCCCCCGATCCGCGGCGCGGAGCTCTGCCCTTCCTGATCGGCAGTGTTGCCGGGTCAATCGTGGTTGTCGGTCTTTCGGCCGTCGGGCTCCAGCTCCTGCCTGGCCGGCCAACACTGAGGCAGGACGAATTGCTTGCACAGATTGGTATGTTGGTCGGCGTCTTGCTCACGGGCTACGCCATGTACCTTTTCTGGCACAGAAGTGAGACCGACAGCGCCGTCGTCGGGAAACTCAAAACGCGGTTCCAATCCGCCCGCCCGTGGGAATTCATCGTCCTGGGCCTCGGCCTGAACCTGCGCCCCAAGGCGATCCTGCTCGCCGTCGCGGCCGGGGCAGTGATCAGCGTCCGGGAACCGCCGTTGTTTCAAGGAGCCTTACTCGTCCTCGCCTACGCCGTTGTCACGCAGTCAGCTGTCGTCGCGCCGATCGCCGTATGGCTGCACTCCCCGGAGCGGGCCGAAGTGCCGCTGACCGCGATCTACGATCCCGACCTTACGCTATCGCTGCCGCCGCGCACATCGGCGGCGAGCGGCATGAACGCCCAGCAGGCCAACATCGACAACATCGCGCACAACCTGGCCAACGTGAACACGTCGGGTTTCAAGAAGAGCCGCGTCGAGTTCGAGGATCTGGTCTATCAACAGATCAACGCGCCAGGGACGCCCACCGACGCGACGGCGGAATCGCCGATCGGTGTCGAACTCGGACTCGGGTCGCGAGCCGTCGCCATCTCCCGCGACTTCGCGAGCGGCACCTCGTCGAAGAACTCGAGCGCGGGGACGAAGAGCGCGACGACGATCCCGATCCGGTTTGACTGGTCAGCGACCGACGCTGCCAGCGGGGTCGCCAGATATTCGGCCATGTTCAAGGCCGGAGGCACCACATCCGCACTTCCGCTGGGATCGGCGATGGCCGAAACGATCTCGCCCAACGTCAACCACACCGGAGCGTACAAGCTATCGGTCAATGCGCGCGATACCGCGGGCAACACCACCGCATATCGCTCGACGCCGCTGCTCAAAGTCAAGTCGTTCAGCGAAACCAGCGCCAACATCACCTACGCTGGCAGCTGGAAGACCGTCGCGGCGCCTGGCACGATCGGCGGATCAAAGACCACGGCCAGCACCAAGGGTGCGACAGCCACCTTCAAATTCCTTGGTGAGCAGGTGGTGTGGGTAGCGTCGTACGCAACGAACCGAGGGCTGGCAGAGGTCTGGGTTGACGGACGCAAGGTCGCGACAATCAACCTGTACGGTCCATCGGCTGTGCGGAAGATTGCGTATGTCTCCCGGAAGCTGAAGCCCGGCGTCGTCCACAAGCTTGAGATTCGCGTCCTTGGCACGAAGCAGACCGCCTCCAGCGGGACCACGGTCGATCTTGACGGATTCATCGTCGTCGATCAGCAGTAGTCTTTTCCGGGCCAGCGTCAGTCGCTGGGACTTCACGATGTGTAGCCCCAGCGACGCTCGTCGCTCTTACTGTTCTTCAGCGAGTGCTGAATCCTCGGCGAGCGCTGGGGTGACCTCGCGGTCAGCAGCGCGTTTGTTCGCCGCTCCTCGTGACGCACCCGCTACGTCGAACGCTTGAATTGTCCAGTTCTTTGCGCCTGGACTCTCAAGGTTGAGGCGCGACTTCAATGGCTCAATGGCGGCTGCGTCCTCTGTCCCCGCATCCATCTGGATGTGTGGTCGTCCACGAGCGGGTAACAGCTCGCTGTCAACGACCTGAACATTCTCAGGAAAACCATTGACCATTTCGCCAGTTTCTGGATTGGCCAGCGGAAACACCTGCATGCCGATCAGGATTTCACCACCGTTGGGATTGTCTGCCCCATTGTCGTACGAGCGTACATTCAGGAGTTGAACGCCTCGGCTTCTGCCCGCAATCCGCACTCCTCTGCGGCCGTTGGCAAACGTCTCACAGTCTTCAAACGTCACGTCGTCGGACCATTCGCTGTTCAGTCCGTGGCGCTCATTGTCATGCGTCTTTGCTCGCACGACCCTGACCCCTAACGCGCCGTAGGTCGTCACACCTTGCCAGTCGTTATGATGGCTGACGACATCTTCAATGATGGTATTCGTCGGCCTCGACTCCTTCCACACATTCCCATCGACGGAGATTCCACTACCGCCA
>CALMVY010000171.1 GCA_937873245.1 uncultured Arthrobacter sp.
AGGCCGAGTCGCACGAGGGAAGGTCGGGTGAAGGTCTACCGTGACGCCCGTGGCGCCGTTCTGCCCCGCATCGCTCAACTACGTGTCGTTCGATGCGCCGGTGATGCCGGTGGCCCGCGACGCCGAGATCCGCGACGGCCGCGTCGCCGCGCTGCCCGGCTGGGAGGAGTGCGGCTTCGAGCTGGTCGAGCACACCTCCGCGGTGCGGGACTGGTCCTCACCGACCTCTCCGTCGTCGATCCGTGCTTCTGGGAGCTCTTTCGAAGCCGCGGGGCGACGGCATTCGCCGCCGTTCCGTACACCTTCGAGCTGCTGGAACGGGTGGGCTTCGCGGAGATGGAGCTTCCCGGCCTGCGCTACGTCACCCAGGCCGGCGGCCGAATGGCGCCGGAATCAGTGCGGCGGTACGCCGAGCTCGGACGCCGGCAGGGCTGGGAACTTTTCGTAATGTACGGCCAGACGGAGGCGACGGCCAGGATGGCCTACCTGCCGCCGGAACTCGCGGCCACTGTCCCGGGCGCCGTCGGCGTCGCCGTGCCCGGCGGCTCCTTCCGGATCGAACCCGTGCCGGGACTGGAGCATGGCGAGCTGGTCTACGCCGGCCCCAACGTCATGCTTGGCTATGCCGAGACCCCGGCGGACCTCGCCGCCGGCCGGAGCATCACAGAGCTCCGCACCGGTGACCTGGCCCGCAAGCACCCCGCGGGCGTCTACGAAGTGGTGGGCCGGCGCAGCAGGTTCGTCAAAATCGTCGGACTGCGCGTCGACCTCGGACAGGTGGAACGGATCCTGGCCGACCTCGGCGTGCAGGCAGCCAGCGCCGGTACGGACGACGGCCTGGTGGTCGCCGTCGAGGGTGAGCACGACACGGCCCTCTTAGGCAAGGTCCTCGCCCAGGGCGTGGGACTGCCGCGTGCGGCCCTCGAACTCCACACCGTCCAGCAGCTCCCGCGACTGGCCACGGGCAAACTGGACTACCAGGCCGTCCTGGCCCTGTCCCGGCCCGAGCGCGAGCCGGCGGACACGGACAAAGGCGCGGCCGCCGTCGGCCCGGGCAGTGTCCGAGAGATCTTCCGGGACGCCCTGGAGGTCGAAGACATCGCCGACGGCGATACGTTCGTCTCGCTGGGCGGAGACTCGCTGTCCTACGTGGCAGCCTCGGTCAGGCTGGAACAGGCCCTGGGTCATCTCCCGCCGGACTGGCACGTGACTCCGGTCCGGGACCTGGAGCCACGCGCCAGCGATGCGCCGGTCCGGAAGCGGAGGCGTTTCTTCGCCCCGCTCGAAACGAGCATCGTGCTGCGGGCCGTGGGGATCGTCCTGATCGTCGGTACGCACGTCGGCCTCTTCAGCTGGCAGGGCGCGGCCCATGTGCTCATGGCGGCGGCGGGGTACAACTTCGCACGCTTCCAGCTCTCGGGGGAGCGGCTCCCGCGCCTGCGGCGGCAGCTGGCCAGCCTGGCCAGAATCGTCGTGCCCAGCATGGTGTTCATAGCGGTCGCCTATCTGATCACCGACAACTACGCGCCAGCCAATATCCTGCTCCTGAACGCCATCGTCGGGCCTGAGGCTGTGACAACGCAATGGCACTTCTGGTTCATCGAAGTACTTGTCTACCTGATCCTGGGAATGACAATTCTGCTGGCCGTTCCCTGGGTGGACGGCGCCGAGCGGCGCTTCCCGCTGCTCCTTCCGCTGGCACTGACCGGCGCCGGACTGCTGACGCGCTACGAGCTGCTGGACCCGGGAGTGCCGAACACGGCGCCCGCCCTGTGGCTCTTTGCCCTGGGCTGGGCCATTGCACGGTCCCGTACGATGGCCCAACGCTGTGTGGTCTCGGGCATTGCGGCGCTCACCGTTCCGGGGTTCTTTGAGAACGCGAGCCGGGAAGGGACGCTCCTTGCCGGGATCCTGCTGCTCATCTGGTTGCCCAGCATCCCGGTGCCGAGGGGCCTCCGCCGGTTGACGGTGGTGCTGGCCAGCGCCTCCCTCTACGCGTATCTGGTCCACTGGGTGGTCTATCCGCCCCTGGCCGGGATTAGCCCGGCATTGGCGGTGGTGGCATCGCTCGCTGCGGGGGCGGCGTACTGGGCTCTGTGCATGCGCGTGCTGAACGCAGCCGCCCGCTGGCGGACCCGCTCGAAAAACTCAGCCAATCAGGTTCCCGCAGCTTCCTCGCGACCCACTTGAATGGCCACCTGGCCGGCGCCGGCACCTCCGCGGGTATCATCGGAAAGATCCGTCCCCTGGAGAGTGGAGCAATAATGCAGCTCGGTGCTTTTTCGATCAGCCTCGCCGTCAAGGACATCGAGGCTTCCGCTGCCTTCTACGAGAAGCTCGGTTTCAGCAGGTTCGGTGGCGACATCTCCCAGAACTGGTTGATCCTGAAGAACGGCGAGACCGTCATCGGACTCTTCCAGGGGATGTTTGAGAAGAACATGCTCACGTTCAATCCGGGCTGGAATCAGAAGGCGGAAGCTGTGGACTCCTTCACCGATGTCCGTGAGCTCCAGCGGGAGCTGAAAGCCAAGGGCACGGAATTCCTGGCCGAGGCAGACGAGGGAACGTCGGGGCCGGCGAGCTTCATCGTCCTGGATCCGGACGGCAACCCGGTGCTCGTCGACCAGCACGTCTGATTCGGGTATGTTCCGGCCCGGAGGCGGGTAAATGCTCATTGTGGTGGCTGGCCAACTGCGCCACCATGATCCTTATGGATGCTGACACACCAAAGACGGCGGAACTGAGCCTTCCCCAGGCTTTCCTGCTTCTGGCCACGAACGACAAGGACGGCAAACCTGAAGTGCCGGTGTTTGCACTAAGGACCACTGTGGCAGGGGCAATACTGGCCGAGCTGGACCTGGTTGGTGCAATCGGGCTGGAGGGGAAACACGTCAGGGCTACCGGCGCCGCCCCGGAAACGGACTTCCAGCACGAACTGGAACTCATTCGTGGCAAGTCACGGCCCCACACACCCAAGCAGTGGGTCGCCATTCTGGAAGGCCGCGCCGAAGTACGGCGTGTCTACGAGGGGATGGCGTCACGGGGCATCGTGGAACATGTCGGCGCAAGGCATCTGGGCCTCTTCCGGACCGTGCGGTACCCGGAGAAGGACCACGGTCCGGAGGCGGCGCTCAAGGAGCGGATCGAGGCGGCACTCAGCGGTGCGCCGGCGGAGCCTGCGAAGCCTGATCCCGTGCCATCCCATGCCACGCCGCCGGCTGACGCAACACCGGAGGCAGCGCCTGATGCCGGGACGGCCGGCGCCGCAAAGCCGGACGCCGCAAAGCCCGACGCCAAGGCTTCCGACGCCAGGATCAAAGAGCTGATCCCCCTGCTTCAGGTGGCCGGGTTGCTCGGCAAGCTCTTTCCGGCGGCAGATGCACGCCGCGTGATGGAGCTAACGAGCGGCCATTGGCCGTCCCTCGCGGTGGAGGACGAGCTCCGAATGATCAAGATGGCACAGGCAGAATCTCCTACCTTGTGATCCCGAAACGGTGACGGACTCCAGATAAGGAACCGCTACTCCGAGGGGTCTCCTGGTCCCAATTCCAGGAGCCCGCCGCTGGCCCAGCGCTTCAGCGCGAGCTTCTCGGCGTCGTCGAACTCGGCGAGCAGACCTACTGCTACGTCCTCAAAGGCGGCAAGGCGATCCGTACCG
>CALMVY010000172.1 GCA_937873245.1 uncultured Arthrobacter sp.
AAGGACAGAACAAGTCAGCGGCCACGCAGGGAAGCCGCCGCGGGGACTCCGGCCGGGAAGCCCGGCAGTGCACCGGCGGGAGTGTGGAAGATCCACATCGACAGCACCCGGTAGGCGTCCCAGTCGCCGTCGGCCGCGCGCAGCGACGCGATCTGGGAACCGTCCGTCCGGTCCGTGACCCTGATGACCTCCAGCCGGACCGGCCGTGCGCACGGCAGGCGGAGCGGGACGAAGCCCGACGGCGGCAGCGTTCCCTGCGGGAAGCGCACGGCGGCACCACCGATGGAAACGTCGAGAAGTTCGCCCTTGATACCGTCGCTCTCCACCGGAGCGTCCACCTCAAAGCGGTAGGCGTTGCGGCGCGACGTAGCGAATTCCGCGGCGCGGATTCGCCGGGTGCCAAGGACCAGCACAATACCGGCAAGAACCAGCCATGCACCCGAAGCGACCGTGGACCCCGGCGAGGTGCGCCAGGGCACCAGACCGGCAAGCCCGGCCGCAGCGTAGAGGATCACGAGGCTGATCAGCACCACCATGACGGTCAGGATGCGCGGTGTCCGGCCGCGGAGGCGGACGTCCGCGGCGCCCTTGGGCGTGACTTCGAAGTGGAGAATGTTCCGGGTGATCAGCCACCACAGGCACGCCAGTCCCACTGGAACGCGGAAGATGCGCAGCGCGAAGGCGGTGGGCCAGTGGATTTCATGGCGCATCAGCCGTTTGGAACCCCACAGCCGGATGGTGAACATGGCGACGAAGACGCCGGTAAACAGGAGGGGCCCCGCCGTGGAGGTCTGGGCGCCGGAGAGCATCACCAGCACCGGGATGAGGAAGGCCACCAGGGTGGCGATGCCCTCGAGCCACCAGAGTGTTCCGTTGAGGTACTCGTGGTAGTTCCGCCAGGACATCCAGCTCTTCGCCGCCCACAGTTTTTCGTGGACCAAAATCTGCATGGCCCCCATTCCCCAGCGCCGCCGCTGCAGGAGGTACTGGTCCGGAGTGGCCGGCGCCAGCCCCACAGCGAGGGTCTGGTGGTGGTAGACCGTTTTCCAGCCGCGCCGGATGAGCTTCAGGGTGGTGTGCATGTCCTCGGTGATGGTCTCGGTTGCCACCCCGCCGACCTCCCGGAGGGCGCTGACCCGCAACAGCGACGTTGATCCGCACCAGAACGGCCCCGCGCCCGGCACGTTGCGTGAGGGCATCATGACATTGAAGAACATGCCCTGTTCGCCGGTGACGCCGTCGTCGTCGAACGCGCCTCCGTTGTAGAAGGACTGCGGGCCCTGAATAAGTGCCACCTCGTCGTCGTCGAACCAGCCCAGCGTGGCGGTCAGGAAGGCCGGCAGCGGCACGTGGTCGCAGTCCAGAACGGCAATGATGTCAATCCGAGGGGCGCCGGCGGCCTCTTCCGCCGCCATCAGGTCGAGGGCATGGTTCATGTTCCCGGCCTTGGCGTGATCGTGGACGTTTCGCCGGACGTAGCGGGCGCCGAAGGCGGCGCACATCTCCTCCACCCACGGCCGGTCACCGTCGTCCAGAACCCACGTCTCGTGCTCCGGGCCGAGTTCGCAGGCAGCGGCGACCGTGGGCGTCAGCACCTCGATCGGTTCGTTGTACGTCGGGATCAGGACCGCCACCCGCATCCCGAGTGGGGCCTCGTCCACCGGCGCCGGCGGGCGGCTGTCGATATTCCAGACTGCCCAGGCCTTCAGGACCAGGCCAGTCAGCGGCAGCGCTTCGAAGGTCAGCAGGATCCACGCGATGGCAAGGTTCCATTCGCCGGAGGGCAGGGTGAAGAGCACGCGCCAGACAAGGTAGAGGATCAGTGCCGCGATGGCGGCGAGAGCGCCCACATGTGCCCAGCGGCGGGAGTGCGGAGCCTCGGGGCCGGGCGTCGCAAGCCTGGCAGCCCAGCCGGCAATGCCTGCTTTGGCCAGGGCTTTGGCCTCACGCGGTGCGGGCGGCGAAACCGTGGACAGTGCTTCTGCGCGGGGCCGCACATCGTGGCGAGACAAGTGATCTCCTCAGCTGGATCGTTGCCCCCAACGCACCCAGCGTAGCAACGTGTGGGGCGGAAGTTAGCTCGTGGGGCAGAAGCTGCGTCAAAGCTTCGGTTCCCTGGACGCTTCACGGGGCGCCAAGCCTCTCGCGGTCGACGGCTAGCAGCCGGTGCCGGGTGTGCACCGACTGGGGTGGCGCGCCGTCGGCTCACCGGCAAGGATGATTCCAAGGTCCGGCTCTTCAGTGCTCGCAGGCGGGCGTCCTTGGTCTCGTAGGGGGAGAACAAGCGCGTACCGATGCTGCGCTGGGGTAGCACCCTTAAGCGGTCAGCTGCGGAGGTACTGGCGCAGGCCGGGAATGGCGAAGTCAACCTTTCCGTATCCCGCTGATTCGATCAGGCCCGCGGCGATGAGCCTGTTGCGGTACTTCGAGACCACATTGGGCTTGGACCCAATGGCCTGCCCGATCTGGGCGGCGGTCGAAGGACCGTCCTGCTCGGCCATGGCGTCAAGGAATGCGCGGTCCTTCTCCGAGATATCCGACAGTGCGGACTCCACGACAACCAGCGTGTTGCGTCGTTGAGAGGCCGTGATGGCTGTCTGAACGTTGTCCTCATTGAGGGTCCAACCGGCCTTGTCGGCTTCCATCCAGAGGTAGTAGCCGACGAGCTGGATGAGGAAGGGATAGCCTTCGGTGGCTTCCGCGGCCTCTGTGATGAGGGCGGGGGAGACGTCGATGCCGCTGCGACTGAAAAGCTCCCGGTATGACGCAGTGACTTCGGTGATGGCCGCCTCGTGGAGGTTTATCCTGTCGGCCCGGCGGAGGAAGCCGCCGAAATCGCCGAAGACCCGGGTAAAGTTATCAATGAGTTTGCCAGCGGCCATGTTGTCCGTTCAGCAGAAGCCAATACTACATTTCTGCGCCCGGAGACTGCCCAGGGCATGTTTGTCAATTTCAAAAATATCATTGATTCCTTTTATCCAAATTTACCGTTCGGTTTGGCCCAGATAGGCAAGGGTTTTAGAAATGAGATCAGCCCGCGCGATTTCCTGTTTCGCCTGCGCGAGTTTGACATGATGGAGATAGAATATTTCGTAGCGCCGGAGCACTGGGAGGAGAAATTCGAAGCCTGGCGTTCCGGCATGCGTACATTTTTATTCAAGGTCGGTTTGCCTGATGAGAAGGTCCACGAACTGGAGGTGCCCGAAGCCGACCGGGCCCATTATTCATCTCGTACCGTAGATTTTGAATTCGACTACCCGTTCGGCCGCAAAGAGCTTGCGGGTCTGGCATACCGCACAGATTAT
>CALMVY010000173.1 GCA_937873245.1 uncultured Arthrobacter sp.
CACGGGGGCGGGCGATGCCGCGGCCACGCCGACCGGGGGATCCGGTGCCGGCCCGGCCACTGAACGCGTGCGCCGTGAAGTCCTTCCGCCCGTAAGCGCGACTCCTACCGGTCTGCCCGTGCCCTCGCCGCCGGCTCCCCTCGTCAGCCTGCCCTTGCCGGCGGCGGCATCGGCCCAAGGCAAAATCGTGGACGGGTTTCCCGCGGACGCCCTTCGGTTTCCGGAGGGAACAGTCGTTGTCTCGACGTCGGTCTCCCCGGCGGAGGGAACACTGCAGGTGGCCGCCGACGCGATCGCCGGCCTGAGCCAGGACTCGGTGGCGGGGCACTTCCAGCAGGTCCTGGGCGGACTGGGGTTCTGGTCTGAACCCGTGCCTGCCGCGCCCGGAGAACGGGCGCTGCGGTTCAGCCGGGGCGCTGATTCGGTAACCCTCACGGCCTCCACCACGGGGACAGGCGGCACACGGTTCATGCTCCTGGGAAACCTGCACGCGGCGGCAGGGGAGTAGCGCCATGTATATCTCCATATCGGACCGCAACGGCGGCAAGAACGACCACCAACCCTTGGATTCGGGCGCCGTCGGGCCCGTGAAAAGGCCTTTCCGCCTCTCCCCGGTCATTATCTGGCTGGGCGTAGTGAGCATGCTCACGGATGTTTCGTCCGAATCCGTGGCCGCCATCCTGCCCCTGTACATCACCGGGTTCCTCGGCCTGTCCGCCATTGCGTTTGGGATTCTCGATGGAATCAACCAGGGCGCGAGCGCCATTGTGCGGATCGCCGCGGGTTATGCCTCCGACCGGATCGGCCGCCCCAAAGGCGTCGCCGTCGCGGGCTACGGCCTCTCCATGGTGGCCCGGATCGGCCTGCTGTTCGCCGGCGGGTTCTGGGCCCTGACCGCAGTCGTGACGGCCGACCGGATCGGCAAGGGCATCCGCACGGCCCCGCGCGATGCCTTGATCTCCGTATCCGCCCAGCAGGAATATCTGGCGCGGCATTTCGGCGTGCACCGGATGCTGGATAACATCGGCGCGGCCGTTGGTCCGCTGCTGGCCTTTCTTATCCTCATGCTGATCCCCAACGGGTATGGGACCGTGTTTGTGGTCTCCTTGGCCTTCGCCGTCCTCGGCGTGGCAGTGCTGACCCTCCTGGTGCCGAACCTGAGAACCCGTCGGGCCGGCCGGGCGGGGCGGGGCAGGGACGAGCCGGACGGCAAACCGAGGCCGGCGCGGGGGGTCCGCTGGCGTCTGCTGCGTGAGCCGGGCCTTGGCCGGCTCCTGATCGCCGCCGGGATCCTGGGCCTGCTGACCGTGGGGGACGGCTTCATCTATCTGGTGCTGCAGGACAGGGACTCCTTCGCCGTGCAGTGGTTTCCGCTGCTCTACGTGGGCACGAACGTAGTGTTCCTGCTCCTTGCCATTCCGCTCGGCCGTCTCGCGGACCGCTGGGGCAAGGCGCGGGTCTTTATTATCGGGCACGTCGCGCTCCTTGCCTGCTACCTGCTGGCCGCGGCACCGGTAGGGGGATTGGGCCCCACCGTGGCCTGCCTCATTCTGCTCGGGGCCTTCTACGCCGCGACGGACGGGGTGCTGGCGGCGCTGGCGAGCCAACTGACGCCGCCGGACAAACTTGCCACCGGGCTTGGCGCCGCCCAGACAGTCGTGGCACTCAGCCGGATGACCGCCTCCGTGGGCTTTGGTGTCCTGTGGTTCGCGCTCGGTCCCGCCGTTGCGATGGTGGTGGTGGGGACTTGCTTAGCCGCCGGCGTCGTGGCGTCCTGGTTCATCCTGCGCGGCGGCATGCTGCAGAGGCCGGCAACTTGAGCCCCGCCGGAAGCAGGGCGCGCTGGGGGATTCTGCTGGTGATCACGGCGCTGGTCATCGCCGCCGCCGGAGCCTACGCCGCTACTGCGTTCGGGCGCTTCCAGGAGAGCAGGACGGCGGTATCGACGGCACGGGTGGCATCCGGCGCCGCCGTGCTGACGAAGGGCTCAGTCCTCTTCCGCAACACCGCGCCCGGCCAGGGGTACGGAACAATCGGCACCGTCCCGCTGTCCGATCCCGCCGGCGAGCGGTCATTGGCGGCGGTGGCCTGCGACCGGGTGTATGGGACGCTGGAGAACGTCGTCTGCCTGAAGACCAACCGCGGCCTGGTCACCAACTTCGAGGCCGTCCTGCTGAACCCGGAATGGCAGCAGACCAGAAGCTGGGCCCTGCCGGGCATTCCCAGCCGCACACGCATGAGCCCGGACGGCTCCCTGGTATCCACCACGGTGTTTGTGTCCGGGCATGCATACGGAACTGCGGGCTTCTCGACCGAGACAACCATCACGGCGCCGCAGGGCGGCGGCGGAACCGGGAACCTGGAGGACTTCGCGCTGATGGTCAACGGCAGCCGCGTCACCGCCGCGGACCGCAACATCTGGGGCGTCACCTTTGCGCCAGGCGACAGCGACACGTTTTACGCAACGGCGGCGTCATCGGGCCGCATCTGGCTGGTCAAGGGGAGCATTTCGGCGCGCACCCTCACGGCGATCGACGACGGCGTGGAGTGCCCGTCGCTTTCTCCCGACGGCACCCGGATCGCCTACAAGAAGAACACCGGGGCAACCCTGGCCCCGCACTGGCGTGTCGCGATCCTGGACCTGGCCACCGGGAAAGAAACCGTACTGTCCGAACCACGCAGCGTGGACGACCAGATCGAATGGCTGGACAACCAGACCCTGCTCTACGGACTCGCCCGCGACGGCGCTCCGGGCGACAGCGATATCTGGCGGATCAACGCGGATCCGGCTGCCCGCTCCTCCATCTACATCGAGCACGCCTGGTCCCCGTCAGTAGTGCGCTGACCGGAACTCCGCCGCACCCCCTCACCACCCGTCGAGTGCTCCATAACTGCCGTTATCAGGCCCCATAAGGGCAGGTGTGGAGCAGTCGATGGGAGGTCAAGGGGTTGCGGGGGCGAAGACGACGTCGACGAAGTAGTTGGTGGCGTTCCAGGAGTTCGCCGGCATGGAACCCCCGGCCCCGTACTGGTACCGGCCGTTGTTCGGGCCCGACGCCGACAGGACGCCGTTGATCCAGGGTTCCGCGAAGAACGCCGGAGTGTAGGCATAATTGCCGTTGGGCGCCAGGTACGACACCACGTAGCTCTGGCCCGGTTCGAGCGTGACGGGAGTCGGGAACGAGGCTGTTTGCCACCCTGCCGCTGTCTCGTCCGTGAAGGTCACTTCGGCCAGTCGTTCCCCGGCGGCATTCCACAGCGAGCCGACGTGCGTTCCGGTGTTGCCCGCGCCCTTGTAGAACCGCACGCCCGTGGCACTGCCCGCAGTCGACACCCCGAAAGCGGTGCCGAGCTCAATGGACGACGTGTCCCCGGACGCGGCGGGCACCGCCGGCAGTAAGGGCCCGAACAGCGACTGCCCGGGACCGCCGGGGTCGGATGTCGTGAACTGCCAGTTGAGCGGCGCCAGCGCGGCGCCCTGGGCGGAGACGACACTAAGGACGCTGGCGGAGACCACGGTGGCCGTGGGCAGCGGCCCTGCCGGTGAGAACGTGATGGTCCGGGCGTCCGCCGAGAGGGCCGAAGTGCCCGCGACGGCGGCCCCGTTGGCTGACAGGTCAAACGTGTAGCCGGCCTGGATGGGCGCCGAGAACGTCACCGCCGGTTTCGATGTCACCGGGAAGCCGAGGGCATCTGCCGCAGGCACCTGGGCTGTCACGCTAAGCGGCGGCACCAACGCGACGAAGGCGACGTCCACGAGGTAACTCGCGCCCGAGGAGGATGACGGGAAGTCGCCGCTGTAGGTGTAGGCACCGGATGCCGCGCGCAGCGGTCCGCTGGTGAATCCGGAACCGATACCGCCCGGTGTCGCCGAATAGACGCCGGTGGGTGTGCGGTACGCGGCCACGTATTCGGTGTTCGCTGCGATGTCCACAGGCTCGCTGAACGAGGCTGTCTGCCACCCTGAGGAGGATTCACCGGTGAACGTGACCGTCGCCAATTGTTGGCCGTCAGCGGTGTACAGGGCCCCGGTGTGGGTCCCGGTATTGCCCGCCGACTTGTAGTAGCGGATGCCCGTGACCTGGCCGGGGGAACTGCTGGCGAAGCGCACGCCGAGGGTCAGGGGCACCCCGTCATTGAATTCCGGGCCGCCGGGCGTCACGGAATCCTGGTACAGCGAACACGGGCACACGCCGGCGGGCCGCGGAGCCGGAACAGTCGTGAACGTCCATGTGCCGCCACCGCCGAGCTGCTGCCCCGTCGCCGAGGTGGCGGCCAGCGTAGCCGTGTAGTTGGTGGCCGCCGCCAGCGGGGACGACGGCGTGAAGGTGACCCTGCCCGTCGGCTCATCATAGGCGGCCGTGCCCGGCACCTCGGCGGAGCCCGGACCGGTCAGGACCAGCGCCACATCCGACGCAGGCTTGGACAAGGTGGCGGACACCGCGGCATCGAGTGCAACACTCGAGGACCCGGGAAGGGGTGCCTGCGCGCCGGCCAGGAATGGCGTATCCGGGTACTGGACCACCACGTCCACCAGGTAGCTGGCGGCGGACCGGGCACCCGGGAAATCGTTCGTGTAGGAGTAGGCGCCGGCGTCGTACGCCGTTCTCAGGTTCCCGACGCTCAGCCCGGAGCCGAAGCCGTTCACCGTCGCAGAGTAGGACCCGGTGGTGCTCTTGTAGGCGACGATGTATTCGGTGTTCGCGGCCATGGCAACGGGTTGGTTGAAGTTGGCCGTTTGCCAGCCGGATGAGCTCTCATTGGCGAAGGTGACGGTGGCGAGCTGTTCGCCAGCCGCGGTGAACAGGGTACCGGTGTGCGTGCCCGTGTTGCCAGCCGACTTGTAGAAGCGGACGCCGGTGACGGTCCCTGCCGCAGCGCTTGAGAAGCGGACTCCCAGTGTCAGCGGCACCCCATCCCGGACCTCCTGGATTCCCGGGACGACCGAGTCGTCATAGAGGCTGCAGGGGCACGTGCCTGGCACCGGCGGAGACGCCGCGGTGGTGAACTGCCATGAGGCGCCGCTGGCCAACGGGCTGCCGCCCGCGGCCGTGGCGCTGAGCGCTGCCGTGTACACCGTGCCAAGTTCCAGGCCTGCCGCCGGGGTGAAGGTGACTTTCCGGGTGGCGGGGTCGTAGCTGGTGGTGCCCGCGACAGCTGTGCCGTCCTTCGTCAGCCTCAACTGCACGCTGTCCGCCGCGACGGCCTTGGACAGTACTGCCCCGACTGTTGTGGCCTGCGGGACGCTCGATGAACCGTCCAGCGGCCAGTGTCCGGACGCTGTCAGGTCGGACGTGTCGACGGTGTCGAACAGGGCATCCACGAAGTAGTTGCCGTTGTTGAAGCTGGAGACGGGGTAGCCGGGCTCACTGCCGTAGACGCCGGCAGGTTCGGCGCCGAAGCCGCCGGCCACTGTCAGCGGGGCGTCCGGGAAACCGGCATACACCCACTGGTTTTCCTTGGCCGAATAGCGGCCGTTGGGCGCCCAGTAGGACACGGTGTACTTCTGGCCCGGGGTCACGGCAACCGGCTGGCTGAACAGCGCTTCCTGCCAGCCGGAAGCAGTCTCCGACGTAAATGTTGTGGTGGCCAGGCGCTCGCCGGCAGGGCCCCACAGCGAACCGGTGTGGGTCCCGGTGTTGGCTTCACTCTTGAAGAAGCGGACGCCTGTGATAAAGCCGTCGGTGCTGGGGGTGAATCTCATCCCCAGTTCATAGGACCCCCCGTCCCCGGTGTCCTTGATGGCAGGGACGGTTTGGCCGAACACACTGTACGGGCCGTCCAGGACCAGGTTTTGGGTCGTCGTCGGTCCGATGTTTGCGCTGTCGTCGACGGCGCGCACCTTGACGGCCGCCGTCGCCAGGCCCTTTTGGATGTAGCTGTAGCTCCAGTTCTGTTTGCCCTGGGCCGGATGCCAGCTGGTGCCGCCGTCGGTGGAAACCTCCACGCCGGCCACGACGCCGCCGCCGGTGTCGGCGGCGGTGCCGCTGACGGTGACGGAGCTACCCTGCGAAACTGTGGCGCCGCCGGAGGGGGCGGTGACGGCCACGGTTGGCCCGGTCGTATCCGTGCTGGGGGTGGCTGCGGCCAGCTCCGGATCCCGGGTCGTGGGCTGGGCACCCATGTCCGCCAGCAGGTTGACCTGGGCCTGCTGCATCCGCGGATCGGCCGGTGCGCCGTCGCCGTCGTGCTGCTGGTCCAGGCCCCACGTCCACTGCACGCTGCCGGCCCCAAACACCAGGGCGCCGCTGGCTGCTTTGTAAAGGGTGACGCTGTGGGTGGTGGTGCCGGGCAGGACGGTATTGCCGAAGTCCTGTAGATACTGGGGTGAGGGACCGGTGGTGGTGGACAGCCTGATGAGGCCGGCGGGCCGGAAGCCGTTGTCGAGGTCTTCGTCGGACTCATAGCCCACCGTATGCGGCGCAAGCTCGGCGGAGGCACCGGGCGCGAGGGATGTCAGGGAGGTGTTGCGCCAGAGCCTGGTTTTCCCTTCCTCGGCGCTGACAGTTACAGGCAGATCCGTGTAGTTGGACATGTATATGGTTCCCGTCAGCGCGTTTTCAGGCAGGCCTGCGCCGTTGGCCTGCGAGGCGTAGCGCGGATCCCGCCACGTGCCCGTCCACTGCGTGCTGGGATCGATCTTGCCGTTGGACCACGTTTCCTTGTAGGACGTGATGGTGCGTCCGGCGGCACCGTCGACCGGGGAGGGCTCATACCGTGACTTCCAGTAGCCCTCGTTGCCGGACAGGAACTGCAGATTGACTCCGGCGTCCCTCGCCGCCTCCATGCTGGCCCGCTGCGGGGCGGACCAGTATTCGTCATGGCCCACGGAGAGGAAAACCTTGTGGTTCAGCAGCTGCCCGCCGTTGCGGTCGGTGTCCAGGCCGCTGATATAGCTGACGTCATATCCGTTCTTCTCCAGGAACCGCACCATGGGGTACTCATTGCTGAAGTAGAAATCCCGGCCCGCGCTGTCGCCCCGCGTGACCACCGGGCGGTTGTAGCTGATCTTGTAGGCCCGGCCGTTGGCCGCCCCCTGGTAAAAATCGGAGCCTCCGTAGGTGTTGTAGGCCTGCCACGTGGGATCCGAGGTCTGGAAGAGGACATCGGAGCGGCTGCCATCGGAGCGCACGATGAAGGTGATGTGGCTCTGGCTGCCGTTGTCCGCCCGTGTCAGCAGGGCCACGTAGACGCCGGAAACTGCCGTAGGCGGGACCTGCCAGGTCGCGGACACCGCCCACGTTCCGCAATCGTAGAGTTCCGTGGTGACGTCGGAGAGGCACTGCGGCTGGGTCTGCCGGAATATTACGCATTCTCAGATGCAGCCATCCTCTCTGCGGGCGTAAGCCTGATCGTCAAGGCGCTTTCTGCATTTGCCTTTGGTTTATATCAGCGCGAAACACTGGGAAACATCCGGGGGTTTCTTTCGCGGCTTGTCATATCCGCACTTGCGGGCACGGTCCTGCTCGGCGGGATCATGCTTGGGATTACCCGGTTCGGGAACTACGCAGGCTTCCCGCGCATGGTGTTGATCTGGGACCTTGCCTTCACCCTGCTCGGCGTTGGGCTGACGAGGCTGGCATACATCCACTGGCACGGGAAGTTCGAAAACAGCGGATCAGCAAGTCCATTGGATGAAGTTCGTGCAAACTGGAAACAGTGGCTGCGTGATGGAATTGCTTATTTTGGCGTCGCTTTCGGTGCCGTTGCCGTTTACATGGTGTGGAGCAAATTGGCGTTCGGCACATTCTCTCCCGTCA
>CALMVY010000174.1 GCA_937873245.1 uncultured Arthrobacter sp.
CTGGGCTACCAGCTTCGAGGTCAGCGCCTCGAACGCGGTGCGGTCGTCCTCCGTCCACCAGTTGCGGAGCAGACCGCTGCCGTCATACTGGGAGCCCTGGTCGTCGAAGCCGTGCCCGATTTCATGGCCGATGACGGCACCGATGCCGCCGTAGTTGACGGCATCGTCGGCGTCGGCGGTGAAGAACGGCGGCTGCAGGATGGCGGCCGGGAACACGATTTCGTTGAGCAGCGGGTGGTAATACGCATTCACCGTCTGCGGCGTCATCAACCACTTGTCCCTGTCCACGGGCTTACCCACCTCATCAAGGTGCCGGTCGACGTCGGCGCTGTGTGCGCGCTCCACATTGCCCAGCAGGTCCGACGGGTCGATCTCCACGGCGGAGTAGTCGATCCACTTGTCCGGGAAGCCGATCTTGGCCCGGAAAGAGTCGAGCTTCTTGAGCGCCTCATGCTTGGTGTCCTCGCCCATCCAGGCAAGTCCGGTGATGGATTCGCGGTAGGCCTCGATCAGGTTCGCCACCAGCGACTCCATGCGGGCCTTATGGGTTTCCGGGAAGTGCCGGGCCACATAGATCTGGCCGACCGCCTCGCCCAGCGCGGCCTCGACGACGGCGACCCCGCGCTTCCAGCGGTCCTTGTTGCGCGGCGTGCCGCTGAGCGTGGTGCCGTAGAAGGCGAAGTTGGCATCCACAAACGCGGCGGACAGGTACGGCGCTGCGGCGCTGATGACGCGCATGGCCAGCCATTCCTGCCACACGGACAGCGGTTCGGAGTCCAGCAGTGACGCCGCCCCGGCGAAGAAGTCCGGGGTGCTCACAACAAGGTCCGCGCGCTTCTCCGGTGCGATGCCGGCGGCGTCGAACCATGTGGTGAGGAGCGGGAAGAGCTGCGCCGCCTCGTCCGCAGTTTTCAGGTTGTACGTCTTCTGCGGGTCGCGCAGCGTGACTTTGTCCCAGTGGTGCGAGGCCAGCGCCGTTTCCAGCGCCACCACCCGGCCGGCCGCGTCCTCCGGGCTTGCGACACCGGCGAGGCCGAAGACCGCCCGCACATGCTCCTGGTAGGCCTGGACCATCGGAGCGAACTTTTCCTCGCGGTAATACGACTCATCCGGCAGGCCCAGTCCGCCCTGCCCGGTGTACAGCAGGACCCGGTCCGGGTTTCCGGCGTCGGGGGCGGGGTAGATGTAGAACAGGCCGCCCACGTCCGCGCGGAACAGCCGTCCGGCCAGCGCCACGAGATCGGCGGCCGACTCCGTGGCGAACACCTCGGCGAGCCGCTGCCGGATCGGGTCCAGGCCCTTGGCCTCCACGGCAGCCTCGTCCAGGAAGCTGTTGTAGAGGTCCCCGACCTTCTGCTCGATCCCGGTGGAGTCCGCGCCGCGGGCCGCCGCGTCCTCGATGATCTCCTTTACCGCGAGCTCCGAGCCGTCCCGCAGCGCGGTGAACGTCCCCTCCAGGGGCCGGTCATCCGGAATCTCGGTGCTCTTGAGCCAGGTGCCGTTGACATGCTGGTACAGGTCATCCTGCGGCCTGACGCTGGCGTCGATATTGGACAGGGCGATCCCCGAAAGTGGCACAGATGCTCCTTTGAGAGGCAGCCCGGCACCGCCTCGTGGACGGGTCGCCGGTCTGCATGGTGGACGTTGCGGAGGTATGGCTCCTTCATCTTACGCACCCGTGTTACTGTGAAAAGGTGCGCGCAGAACTGCTTCTTCTTAGCTGCCGCGGCGAGGCCTCAGACGCGATCTAGCGCAAGGCCCACCCTCGCTGCGGAGTTTGTGTTGCCCGGCCACCCTTTCACCAGGAATCACAGAAAAGGCCCCGATTGTAATGCGAAACGCACAGAAGCCCTCAGGAATGCCCGTCCACCGCTACGTCCCGTTCCAGGACATGATCACGGTTGAACTGCCGGACCGCACCTGGCCGGACAAGGTCATCACCAAGGCCCCCCGCTGGTGCGCCGTGGACCTGCGTGACGGCAACCAGGCCCTGATCGACCCGATGAGCCCCGCCCGCAAGCTGAAGATGTTCCAGCTGCTGGTCCGGATGGGCTACAAGGAAATCGAAGTCGGTTTCCCCTCCGCCTCGCAGACCGACTTCGACTTCGTCCGGCAGCTGATCGAGGGCAACCACATCCCGGACGACGTCACCATCCAGGTCCTGACCCAGGCCCGCGAGCACCTGATCGAGCGGACCTACGAGTCCCTCGTCGGCGCCAAGCAGGCAATCGTGCATTTGTACAACTCGACGTCGGTCCTGCAGCGCAGGGTCGTCTTCAACCAGGACGAGGACGGAATCCTGGACATCGCCCTGCAGGGCGCACGGCTGTGCAAGAAGTACGAGGAGACCCTGCAGGACACCCACATCACGTACGAGTACTCGCCGGAATCGTTCACCGGGACCGAGCTGGAGTACGCCGTCCGGGTCTGCAACGCGATCGCCGATGTGTTCGAGGCCTCCGCCGACAGCCAGGTCATCATCAACCTGCCGGCCACGGTGGAAATGGCCACCCCCAACGTCTATGCCGACTCCATCGAGTGGATGAGCCGCAACCTGCACCCGCGGGAGGGCATCATCCTGTCCCTGCACCCGCACAATGACCGCGGCACGGGCGTCGCGGCCGCGGAGCTGGGCTACCTGGCCGGGGCGGACCGGATTGAAGGCTGCCTGTTCGGCAACGGCGAGCGGACCGGCAACGTGGACCTGGTGACCCTGGGCCTGAACATGTTCGTCCAGGGCGTCGACCCGATGATCGACTTCTCCGACATCGACGAGGTCCGCCGCACTGTGGAGTACTGCAACCAGCTGCCGGTAGCCGAGCGTTCACCTTACGGCGGGGACCTCGTCTTCACCGCCTTCTCCGGCTCCCACCAGGACGCCATCAAGAAGGGCCTGGAAGCCCTGGAGAAGGACGCGGCCGCCGCGGGCAAGGACGTGGCCGACTACACCTGGCAGGTACCGTACCTGCCGGTCGACCCGAAGGATCTGGGCCGCAGCTACGAGGCCGTCATCCGGGTCAACTCGCAGTCGGGCAAGGGCGGCGTCGCCTACCTGCTGAAGAACGAGCACAACCTGGACCTGCCGCGCCGCGCCCAGATCGAGTTCTCCGGCGTCATCCAGAAACAGACCGACACCATGGGCGGCGAAGTCAGCGGCGCCCAGCTCTGGCAGGTCTTCCAGGATGAATACCTGCCCTCCGGCGCTGCCGACGCGCAGTGGGGACGCTACGCCCTGGGCCCGTTCGGCACCGAAACGGACGAAGACGGTTCCATGACGCTGCACGCCGCGCTCAAGATCGACGGCACCCAGGTCCACCGCACCGGCACCGGCAACGGTCCCATCGCCGCCCTGCTGAGCATCCTGCGCGAAGACGGCGTCGACGTCCGGGTGCTGGACTACAGCGAACATGCCCTGTCCGAAGGCGGCAGCGCCCTCGCCGCGGCCTACGTCGAATGCGCCGTCGGGGAACGCGTGCTGTGGGGCGTCGGGATCGACGCCAACACGTCCACATCCTCGCTCAAGGCTGTCATCTCTGCCGTGAACCGGGCCATCCGGGACGCCCGCGCCTAAGCTGGCAGCCGCTGCGCCGCCGGAGCATCCGGCGGCGCAGCGCTGTTCTTCCTGAAAGGCAAGGTTTCTTCTGATGCAGTGCGAAGATTAACCGTGGCCCAACCATCCTCCTTTGCCTCCCGCGCCTACCGTGACGACGGTGTGGTGCTGCGTACCCACAAACTGGGCGAGGCGGACCGCATCATCACCATCCTGACCAAGCACCACGGCCAGGTCCGCGCGGTGGCGAAGGGTGTGCGGCGCACGTCCAGCCGCTTCGGCGCCCGGCTTGAGCCCTTTATGGTCGTTGACCTCCAGCTGATTGCCGGCCGCACCCTGGACATCGTCACGCAGGCCGTCGCGAAGGGCGCGTACGGCGGGAACATCGCGGCGGATTACGGCCGCTACACCGTCGCCGCCGCCATGACGGAGACGGCGGAAAAGCTGACCGACGTCGACGGCGAAGCGGGCACCGCCCAATACAACCTCCTGGTCGGCGCCCTCGCCTCGCTGAGCCGCGGCGACCACACCCCTGAACTCATCCTTGATTCCTACCTGCTGCGGGCCCTCGCCACCGGCGGCTGGGCGCCGAGCTTCACCGACTGCGCCCGCTGCGGTGCCCGCGGGCCGCACACCGCGTTCTCGGCGCCGCTGGGCGGCATGGTGTGCGCCGCGTGCCGCCCGCCGGGGTCCCCGGCCCCCGCCGCGGAAACAGTCCTCCTGCTCGGTGCCCTGCTGACCGGGGACTGGGCGACGGCGGACGCGTCCGTCCCCGTGCACCGCCGCGAGGCGGCCGGCCTGGTGGCCAGCTACCTGCAGTGGCATCTCGAACGTGTCCTTAAGTCCCTCAAACATGTGGAGCGAACGTAACTGTGGCGTTGGGTAAAAATGTGGCCTTGGGTAAAAAGCAGAATCCGGTCCGGCAGCGGAGCACCCCCGTGGTGAGTCCGTACCCGCACCCCTCCGGCGCCGTCGCTCCGGCCATTCCGGCGGAGTTCATTCCGCGGCACGTCGCGATCGTGATGGACGGCAACGGCCGCTGGGCCAACCAGCGCGGCCTGCCCCGGATCGAGGGCCACAAAGCGGGGGAGCCGGCCCTGCTGGATGTAATGGCCGGAGCGATTGAGCTTGGCATCGAGCACGTGAGCGTCTATGCCTTCTCCACGGAGAACTGGCGCCGCTCGCCCGAGGAGGTCCGCTTCCTGATGGGATTTAACAAGGACGTGCTACGTCGTCAACGCAACCAGCTCGATGAGTGGGGTGTCCGGATCCGCTGGTCCGGCCGGCGGCCGAAGCTGTGGGGATCGGTGATCCGGGAACTGGAGGAGGCCGAGGACTTCACCCGGGGCAACAGCACCTGCACCTTGAACATGTGTGTTAACTACGGGGGCCGCGCCGAAATCGCCGATGCGGTCTCCGCGATCGCGGAAGAGGTGGCCGCCGGCCGGCTGAAGCCGGGGGCCATCACCGAGAAGACGATCCAGAAATACCTGGACGAGCCGGACCTGCCCGACGTGGACCTGTTCCTGCGCAGCTCCGGCGAACAGCGGCTCTCCAACTTCATGCTCTGGCAGTCGGCCTACGCCGAGTTCGTCTTTATGGACACGCTGTGGCCTGACGTGGACCGGCGCACGCTGTGGGATGCCGTCGAGATCTATGCGCAGCGCGACCGCCGGTACGGCGGTGCCGTGGACGCGGCCCCTGCGGGCCCGGCCTGACACCTGGGAACCAGCGCCGGCACACCGGCGCGGGGCGCGGTCAGGCGGTGCCGCCGTCGTCCAGAACGTACGCGCGGAGCCAGCGGGCCAGCCGGGCGTAAGCATCGGCACGGACCCGCGGGGCGGACAGGAAAACGTCATGCAGGGCGCCGTCGATCCGTTCCAGGGTGACGGTGCGGCCCAGGCTGAGGGCGCGGAGGGCGATGGTGTTGACGTCCAGGACCGCGTCGGTGCGGCGCATGGATTCCTTCCAGAACATCCCGTTGGCGCTGGCCCCGGAAATCAGGACCAGGATGGGCACGTCGATCTGCAGCCCCCGGGCCACCTGCGCCTGGCCGGAGAGAACGGCGCTCAGCCAGCCCGCGCGGACGGGGAACGCCCGCGGCGGCCGGTAGTTGTCATCCAGCGTCCATTCGCCCTCGGCGGCGCTGCTGATGCTCCGCCAGTAAAAGGAGCGTTCGGGGAGGCGGATGACAGCCTCGGGCCGGAACCGGGCGAGCGGCTCCACCATGGTGCGGGCGGCGCGGCGCACGGCCGGGCTGCCGTGCATTTCCAGCCAGGGGCTGTCCAGGATCAGCTGGGCGATCAGCCCCGGGTGCCGGTTCGCCCACAGTGCGGCGATCAGTCCGCCGGTGGAATGCCCCATCAGCGCCACGGATGGCGGGGGCTGCGTTTCGGGATGCAGGGCGGTGATGATGCCAAGCGCCGCGGTGATCTCGGCATCGTAATCGTCCAGGTCCGCAACATAGCCGCCGTGCGTCCCCGCGTGGAGGCTCCGCCCGTGGTTGTGCATGTCGAGGGCGTAGAAAGCGAAGCCCTGGCCGGTCCAGAATTCGGCGAGTTCCTCGTTGAAGAAGTAATCGCTCCAGCCGTGCAGGAACAGCACGGCCCTGGCCCGGCCGCCGGCACCCGCTCCGCCGGCCGGGCCGGCTCCGGCGCCGGGAGCGTGCCGGACCAGCGTTGCGGTCCGTTCGACGCCGTCGGGGCCGGACGCCGGGAAGGTGCAGGCTTCGAAACCGGCGCCGAGGATATCGGGTACCCATTCCTGCTCGCTGGTCATGGCTTCATGCTAGCGCCCGGCGGGATGCGGGTTTGGTCTGGGCCGCCGGAACCGTAAAACTAGAGCCATGCGCGTATATCCGACTTTCTTCCGGCTGGCCTTCTCATGGATGGACGCCGAACGCGCCCATAAGATCGGCTTCCGGGCCATCCGGCTTGTCCACTCCTGCGGCGCGGGGCGGGTGCTGCAGAAGTTCACCGCACCCGCGGCGTCGCTGCAGACCCAGGCGTTCGGCCTGACGTTCCCGTCACCCTTCGGCCTGGCGGCCGGCTTTGACAAGGAGGGCCACGGCATCGAGGCCCTCTCCGAGCTTGGCTTCGGCCATGTGGAGGTCGGGACCATTACCGGCCAGGCACAGCCCGGAAACCCCGGGCCGAGGCTCTTCCGCCTGGTCGAGGACCGGGCCGTGATCAACCGGATGGGCTTCAACAACGACGGGGCCGCCGCCGTGGCGCCCCGGCTGAAGTCGGCCCGGGCGGCCTTGCAGCGCCGGCACCCGGGCGTCCGCCCGGTGATCGGGGTCAACATCGGCAAGAGCAAGGTGGTGGAACTTGAGGACGCGGCAGCCGATTACCTCGTCAGCGCCCGCAGCCTGGCACCCGCCGCCGACTACCTCGTGGTCAATGTCAGCTCCCCGAACACCCCGGGCCTGCGGCTGCTGCAGGATGTGGAAACGCTCCGCCCGCTGCTGGCGGCAGTGGGGGAGGCGGCGGACACTGCGTCCGGACGCCACGTCCCGCTGCTGGTCAAGATCGCCCCGGACCTCAGCGATGAGGACATCGACGACGTCGCGCGCCTCGCGCTGGACCTGAAGCTGGACGGAATCATCGCCACCAACACCACCGTCGCACGCAGCGGACTTTCATCCGCCCCGGACAAGGTGGCGGCCTGCGGCGCCGGCGGGCTTTCGGGGGCCCCGCTGAAGCAGCGTTCGCTGGAGGTGCTGGCCCGGCTGAAGGCGGCAACCGGCGGAAACATGACCCTGGTTTCGGTGGGCGGCGTGGAAACCGCGCAGGACGTCCAGCAACGGCTCGACGCCGGCGCCACCCTCGTGCAGGGGTACACGGCCTTCCTCTACGAAGGCCCCTTCTGGGCTGCCCGCATCAACCGGCTGCTCGCGAAGCATCCGTCCCGACGCTAACCGGGACGCAACCGAGCGCTGAAAGGCTCGGCCCCGCACCGGCCGCGTCCCGCGGTACGGGAACGACAAAGCCCCCGGCAGTCCAGCTGCCGGGGGCTCCTTGTTGATCGGGGAATCAGGCGGGGTATTCGCCGCGCTTGACCTGGGGCTTGGGGAGGCGCAGGCGGCGGAACTGCAGCGAGCGCATGGAGCCGTACCAGACGGTGCCGCGCTCCACTTCGCCGAACTTCTCCGCCAGGCGCTTCCTGAGCTTCCGGGAGAGGATGAAGACGTCGACGAAGACGGCCAGGAACATCACCCAGAACCCGCCCAGGACGTAAATCATCTGCTCGCTGGATGCCGGGACGAGGAGGGAGACGATCACGAAGATGAGGGCGCCGAACATCAGGTACTCGCCGAGGCTGAAGCGGGCGTCGACATAGTCACGGGCGAAGCGCTTCTGCGGGCCCTTGTCCCGCAGCGGCAGGAACTTCTCGTCGCCGGTGTCCATGGCCTGCCGCATCTTCAGCCGCTGCTCCTGGACCGCTGCGCGCTCTGCGGCCTTGGAGGCCTTCCGGTCCTCCGGCACGAGCGGCCGCTTGCGGGCAGCCACCTGCGCGCTGCGCTTGGGCGTGGGCGCGCCCTTGCCGAGGGCGGTGTCACGGGCTGCCCCGGCCGCCTGCTGGTCAACTATGTCCTGCGCCGCTGGCGCTTCTTTTTTACGTCCAAACACCCCTACAGAATACCCCGGGGCGGCGTGCGCGAGACCCAGCCCACACCGCGCATGACCCGCCGGTGTCAGAGTTGAAGGTTCAGCGTGATCCGCGACACGGGTAGTGTTCTGGCCATGACTTCATCACGCGCGGGGAACCCGCAAACCGCTACCGGCCGGATCGGAATCGTCGACACGGAGGCGCTCCGCCAGGCCGTCACCGAATCGTTCGACACCACGATCGCCCAGCTGACAGAACTCGTCGCCATCCCGGGCATCGCCTGGCCCAGCTTCGACCCCGCCCCGCTGAATGCCAGCGCCGACGCCGTCGCCCGGCTGGTGCGTGCCAGCGGCTTCGACGACGTCCGGATCCTGCGCTGCGACAAGGAAGACGGCACGCCCGGCGGCCCCGCCGTCGTCGCACGCCGGCCCGCAGCCGAGGGCAAACCGACGGTCCTGCTGTACGCGCACCACGATGTGCAGCCCACCGGAGACCTGTCGCTGTGGGAGACGGAGCCGTTCACCGCCGTCGAGCGCGACGGCCGGCTTTACGGCCGCGGCGCCGCCGACGACAAGGCCGGGATCCTGGCCCACATCGCCGCCTACGCGGCCGTGACCCGCGTCCTGGGCGACGACCTGGGTCTCGGCGTGACCTTCTTCTTCGAGGGCGAGGAGGAAGCCGGCTCCCCGACGTTCCGCACCTTCCTGGAAACCCACCGGGAGTTGCTGCGCGCCGATGTGATCGTCGTCGCCGACTCCAGCAACTGGAAGGTCGGCATCCCCGCGCTCACCACCAGCCTCCGCGGCCTGGTCGACGGCACCATCGAGGTCAAGGTCCTGGACCACGCCGTGCACTCCGGCATGTTCGGCGGACCCGTCCTGGACGCGCCGACCCTGCTGTCCCGGCTCATCGCCACGCTCCACGACGACGACGGCAACGTTGCGATCGCCGGCCTCGTCAGCCGGGACGACGCCACCGTGGACCTCTCCGAAGAGGAATACCGCGCCGACGCCTCGGTGCTCGACGGCGTCCGGCTCGCCGGCACGGGCACCATCGCTTCGCGGATGTGGACGAAACCGGCGCTGTCGATCATCGGCTTCGACGCTCCCGCCGTGGACGTCGCCTCGAACACCCTGCTGCCGCGGGCGCGGGCCAAGTTCAGCATGCGGCTCGCTCCGGGGCAGGACCCGGCCGAGGCCATGGATGCGGTCCGCCGGCATGTCGAAGCCAACGCGCCGTTCGGCGCCCACGTGGTCTTCACGCCGGGGGAGAGCGGCAACGCATTCCTCACGGACACCTCTTCCAAGGCTGCCGGCGTCGCGATGTGGGCGCTCGGCGAGGCCTGGGGCGTGCCCGCAGTGGAGACCGGGATCGGCGGTTCCATTCCGTTTATCGCCGACCTGACCGAGCTGTACCCCGACGTGCAGATCCTGGTCACCGGCGTCGAGGATCCCGATTCCCGGGCGCACAGCGCCAACGAATCCCTGCATCTGGCGGACTTCCGCAACGCAATCGTGGCCGAAGCCCTGATGCTGGCCCGGTTGAATGAGGAGGGGCTGGCGTAGGCGGGTCTGGCCCTCTCCCGGGGAACATCCAGCCTGCAGGTACGGTTACGCCAGGAGTTAGAGCTACACGGCTGATCGACGTAGCATGTAGCTATAGCCCGTACCGAATAAGTAGGGGCGGGTGCCGCCCCGGCGGTGCCGCCACCACCGTCGTTAGAAGGTAGGCCATGAGCACTACAACCAATGAAAACAGCGCCGACACCACCGCCACGGCGGGCGAGGAACTGGCCACGCACGAGGTTAAGCTGACCGACGTCGCGGCGGGCAAGGTCCGCAGCCTGCTCGAGCAGGAAGGCCGCACCGATCTGCGCCTCCGCGTGGCCGTGCAGCCCGGCGGTTGCTCCGGCCTGATCTACCAGCTCTACTTCGATGAGAGGCTCCTCGACGGAGACGCCGTCCGCGACTACGACGGTGTCGAAGTTGTTGTCGACAAGATGAGCGTGCCGTACCTCAGCGGCGCCAGCATCGACTTCGAGGACACCATCTCCAAGCAGGGCTTCACGATCGACAACCCGAACGCCGGCGGCTCCTGCGCCTGCGGTGATTCCTTCCACTAAGGCCGGGCAATCTGCCCGGCCTTAGTGCCGCAGGATCCGTAACGAGCGGGCCCGGCAAAAAGGTCCCGACGCACGGCGCGGACATGTGGGCGAAAACTCGCGGGGAGCGGTAAGCTCTACACCGAGTAGTAAAACTTTTCGTGTGCCCTGACCGCGATTTTGCGGGCCGGGGCGACAGCAACAAGTAGGAAGGGCCGTCTGTGAGTTCGCAGAACCGAACCGGCAGCCGACGCAAACAGATCACTACGATCACTGGCTTGGCACTCGCCGGCGCGTTGGCTTTGACTGGATGTTCACCAGAGGTACAGAAAGGGTGGCTGCCCACCGAGCGTGGCACCACCAGCAACACTGACCGCGTCATGGACCTCTGGGTCAACTCATGGATTGCCGCCTTGATTGTCGGTGTTATTACCTGGGGCCTGATGATCTGGTGCATCGTCGCCTACCGGCGCCGCAAGGGCACCGTCGGGTTTCCGCGGCAGAACAGCTTCAACCTGCCCCTCGAGGTTTTCTACCTGACGATCCCGCTGTTCATGGTCTTGGTGTTCTTCTACTTCACCGACCGCGACCAGCAGGCGATTGACAACCGCGCCGAGCCTGCCGACGTCGTTGTTGACGTCCGCGGTAAGCAGTGGGCCTGGGACTTCAATTACAAAAAGGGCGACGTGATCCGGGAGGACGTGTATGAGGCAGGTGTTCAGACCAACCTCACCGGTGAAACCGTGGACAAGGAAAAGCTGCCCACGCTGTACCTCCCGGTCAACAAGTCGGTCGACCTCGAACTGAACGCCCGTGACGTTATCCACTCCTTCTGGGTTCCCGCTTTCCTGCAGAAGCGCGACATGATTCCCGGCAGGACCAATTACATGAGGTTCACCCCCACCAAGGAGGGGACCTACGACGGCAAGTGCGCCGAACTCTGCGGCGAATACCACTCCGAAATGCTGTTCCGCGTCAAGGTCGTGTCCGACGCCGAATTCCAGGCGCACTTGGAAAAGCTGCGCCTCGACGGCAACACCGGTCTCCTTGGCGAAGAGTACGACCGTCTCCCGGCCAAGACCGAGAACAAGTAAGGGGAGCGCGAAGTGGCTACGACCTATTCACAGCCCACCGGGATCCTTGAGGCTCCCGTGGTACCAAAGTCCAAGGGACGCATCGTCGTCAACTGGATCACCTCCACCGACCACAAGACCATCGGGTACATGTACCTGATCGCGTCTTTCGTGTTCTTCTGTCTCGGCGGCGTCATGGCGCTGCTGATCCGCGCCGAGCTGTTCGAGCCCGGCATGCAGATCCTGCAGACCAAAGAGCAGTACAACCAGCTCTTCACCATGCACGGCACCGTGATGCTGCTGATGTTCGCGACGCCGCTCTTCGCCGGGTTCGCCAACGTCATCATGCCGCTCCAGATCGGCGCCCCCGACGTCGCCTTCCCGCGGCTGAACGCACTGGCCTTCTGGTTCTTCCTGTTCGGCTCCACCATCGCCGTGTCCGGCTTCATCACACCGCAGGGCGCGGCATCGTTCGGCTGGTTCGCGTACGCCCCGCTGTCGAACACAACCTTCAGCCCCGGAGTGGGCGGTGACCTTTGGGTCTTTGGCCTGGCCCTCTCCGGCTTCGGGACCATCCTTGGTGCGGTCAACTTCATCACTACCATCATCTGCATGCGTGCCCCGGGCATGACCATGTGGCGCATGCCGATCTTCACCTGGAACATCCTGGTGACCGCGATTCTGGTTCTGATGGCGTTCCCGCCGCTGGCCGCAGCGCTTTTCGCCCTCGGCGCGGACCGCCGCTTCGGAGCGCATATCTTCGATCCTGAGAACGGCGGCGCCATCCTCTGGCAGCATCTGTTCTGGTTCTTCGGGCACCCCGAGGTCTACATCATCGCGCTGCCGTTCTTCGGCATCGTCTCAGAGATTTTCCCGGTCTTCAGCCGGAAGCCGATCTTTGGTTACAAGGGACTCGTCTACGCAACGATTTCCATCGCAGCGCTGTCCGTGACCGTGTGGGCGCACCACATGTACGTCACCGGCGCGGTCCTTCTGCCGTTCTTCTCGTTCATGACAATGCTCATCGCGGTGCCAACCGGTGTGAAGTTCTTCAACTGGATCGGCACCATGTGGCGGGGGTCCATAACCTTCGAAACGCCCATGCTCTGGAGCATCGGGTTCCTGGCGACGTTCCTCTTTGGCGGCCTGACCGGTATCATCCTGGCGTCCCCGCCGCTGGACTTCGCCGTCTCGGACTCCTACTTCGTGGTGGCTCACTTCCACTACGTTGTCTTTGGGACCGTGGTGTTTGCGATGTTTGCCGGCTTCTACTTCTGGTGGCCGAAGTGGACCGGCAAGATGCTCAACGAGCGTATCGGCAAGATCCACTTCTGGATGCTGTTCCTCGGATTCCACGGCACGTTCCTCATCCAGCACTGGCTGGGAGTCGAGGGCATGCCACGCCGTTATGCCGACTACCTCCAGGAGGATAACTTCACCTGGATGAACCAGTTCTCGACCTATTCTTCCTTCCTGCTGGGCGCCTCGCTGATCCCGTTCTTCTGGAACGTTTACATCACTTGGCGCAGCAACGAGAAGGTTGAAGTGGATGACCCGTGGGGCTTCGGCGCCTCGCTCGAATGGGCGACGTCCTGCCCGCCGCCGCGTCACAACTTCACCTCGCTGCCGCGGATCCGTTCGGAGCGTCCTGCCCTGGACCTGCACCACCCCGAACTCTCCCAGACATACACCGTCGAGTCTCCTGCCCCGGCCGCGGAAGCCCTCGGTAACGCCGACCAGAAGGACAACCCCTAGTGAAGATTGAATCAAGGATTTTTGGACTCGGCGTCTTCTTCTTCGTGCCGGTCGCCGTCATCTACGGCTTCCTGACCGGCTGGTCCGAGTGGGTCGGCGTCCTCGGGGTGCTGCTGGTCGGCGGCCTCGCCGGCATGATCGGCGCGTACCTGGCCTTCACCGGCAAGCGCGTCGGAATGCGGCCCGAGGACCGCAGTGACGCCGAGATCCACGAGGGCGCCGGCGAGCAGGGACACTTCAGCCCCTGGAGCTGGTGGCCGCTGGTCCTCGGCCTGGCCAGCGCCGCGGGATTCCTCGGCATGGCCATTGGCTTCTGGATCGTCTACATCGCTGCCGGCCTCGCGCTGGTCGCCCTCGTCGGCTGGGTGTACGAGTACAGCCGCGGAGACCACGCGCACTAACGTCCGTCAGGACATAAACCGTCAACTACGACGGCGGGCCCCACCTTCTGGTGGGGCCCGCCGTCGTTTTGCTGTTCACCCGCCCTGCGGCCTGATCCGCGCTGCCAGCCTGTTCTGGTCCCTGGGAGGGCCTGTACACCGCTTAGCGGGGCCGGGACGACTCCAGCAGGGCGCGGAGCCCCTCGAGGGCCTTCTCGCCGTCGGCGGGGCTGTACGTGTCCGGGACGGCGTCGAGGGAGACAGCCAGCTCCACCACGCAGCCAAAGTGGAAGTCCTCGGTCATGACTTCCAGCAGGGAGCGGGCGTCCACGCCGGGCCTGCCGTCCTTGCTGATGGTGACAGGCAGTCCGGTCTCATGAACAGCCCGGACGAACAGCGCCGCGGGCCGTGCATGCAGTCCGATGGCGGCCTGGACGATTGCGTTCCGAACTGGCAACGGGGCTCCCTTGTCTCTGATCGGGTTCTTCGACCGGCTAGCGGCGCCTTTTAGCCTAACCGCGGGCGCGGTTCCAAGCGAACCGCGACAATCGGGTGGTCTAGACCTGCGCCTTGAGTGGCTTAGCCTTGAGGTATGACCCATTCCGGAAGGCACCGCAGTGGCGGCCTCTGAAGCCGCCCGCATGGCCGGGGAGATCGACCGGCACAACGGCACGCCCATCTATGTCCAGCTGCGGGAAATCCTCCGCGCCCACATTGTGAGCGCCTGCCCGCCCGGGTCGGCACTGCCCTCGGAACGGGATCTCGCCGAGCGTTTCGGTCTGGCCCGGATGACGGTGCGCCAGGCCATCGACGCCCTCGTTGGCGAGGAAGTCATCGAGCGTGTGGTGGGCCTCGGCACCTTTGTGCGCAAGCCCAAACTGGACCTTCAGGTCAAGCTGACCTCCTACAGCGAGGAAATGCAGCGCCGCGGCATGGTTCCTGCCGCCAAAGTCCTCAGCTTCGAGCAGATCGGCGCCAGCGCATTCCTGGCCCGTGAGCTCCAGCTGGAGGAGGGGACGCCCTTGGTGCGGTTCCGCCGCCTCCTGCTGGCTGACAACGAACCCATGAGCGTGGACGAGAATTTCATCCCCGCGCACCGGGTACCCGGGCTGCTCGATGGTGAACCGCCAACGTCGCTGTACAACGTCCTGAGCGAACGCTTCGGGCTGGTGATGGAGTGGGGCGAGGACATGATCGAGGCGACGGCTGCTTCCCCGTCGACGGCGCGCCTGCTCAACGTTGAAGTCGGGTCGCCGCTGCTGAAGATCCAGCGCCACGCCTTCGTTGCGCGGGCCATGGTGGACTATTCCGTGTCCTACTACCGGGCCGACCGCTACAAGCTCTGGGTGCCCCTGCAGCGGCCGGGCGTCCGCCCCACGCGGAACTATGCCTCCGGCTACCGCCCGTAGGAGCAACGCGGGGTCACTCCGCGCCCGTCCCGAGGGGAATATGGGCGCGACGTGACCCCGCGTTGCTGTTGTTGGCCGGGTACGCAGAAAGGCCCGGTCCTGGTGGACCGGGCCTTTCTGGTGTTCACTGCAGCCGGTTAGTGGCTGAGCGTCTTCTGCGATTCGCCAGGCTCGATGGCCTCGTGTTCGCCGTGGTGGCCATGGGCCGCCGCGAGCTCAGCAGGAGTGGCCGGGGCAACCCGGTCCTCAAAGAACCACTTGGAAAGCAGTGCGCGCCGCTTCTCCTTCTTGTCGACCACGCCGTGGGCGTTCGGTTCCGCGGGAAGCGGCGACGGCGACTCGAAGCCGACGAGCTTGTAGCGCTTGTACTCGTCCAGCGGGGCGTGGACCTCGATGAACTCGCCGTGCGGCAGGCGCACGATGCGGCCGGTCTCGCGGCCGTGCAGGGCAATCTCGCGGTCCTTGCGCTGGAGGGCCAGGGCAACACGCTTCGTGACAATGAAGGCGATGACCGGTCCGACGAAGAACAGTGCACGGAGCCAGTAAGTCACATCGTTCAGCGACACGTGGAAGTGCGTCGCGATGAGGTCCGAACCGGCGGCGGCCCACATGACGCAGTACCAGACAAAGCCGGCCATGCCGATGGCGGTACGCGTGGGAGCGTTGCGCGGACGGTCCAGGACGTGGTGTTCGCGGTCGTCCTTGGTGATCCAGCGTTCGATCCACGGGTAGGTGAACAGCACGGTGAAGATGATGCCCGCCGGTACCAGGGCCGGGAGCAGGACGTTGAAGGTGAAGACCTGGCCGAACCAGACCTGTTCAATACGCCAGTCGCCGATGATGCCCGGCATGAGGCGCAGGGCACCGTCAACGAAGCCGATGTACCAGTCAGGCTGCGTGCCCGCCGAGACGGGGGAGGGGTCGTAGGGACCGTAGTTCCAGATCGGGTTGATGGTGAAGAACCCTGCCATGAGGGCGACGACACCGAACACGATGAAGAAGAAGCCGCCGGCCTTGGCCGCGTACACCGGGCCAAGCGGGTAGCCGACGACGTTGCCGTCGTTGCGTCCCGGGCCGGGGTACTGGGTGTGCTTGTGCACGACCACCATAAAGAGGTGCAGCACGATCATCAGCAGGATGAGCGCCGGAACCAGCAGGATGTGGAGCATGTACAGGCGGCCGATAATGACCGTGCCGGGGAATTCCCCGCCGAAGAGGAAGAACGAGATGTACGTTCCGATCACCGGGATGGACTTGATGACGCCGTCGATGATGCGCAGGCCGTTGCCGGAGAGCAGGTCATCGGGGAGGGAGTAGCCGGTGAAGCCGGCAGCCATCGAGAGGATCAGCAGTACGCCGCCCACCACCCAGTTCATTTCGCGGGGCTTGCGGAATGCGCCGGTGAAGAAGACGCGCAGCATGTGTACGGAGACCGAGGCGACAAACAGCAGCGCGGACCAGTGGTGGACCTGGCGCATGAACAGGCCGCCGCGGACGTCGAAGGAGATGTCCAGCGAGGAGCTGTAGGCCACCGACATTTCGACGTTCTTCAGCGGAGTGTAGGAACCCTGGTAATGCGTCTCCGCCATCGAGGGATCAAAGAAGAACGTCAGGAAGGTGCCCGAGAGCAGCAGGATGACGAAGGAATACAGGGCCACTTCGCCGAACATGAACGACCAGTGGTCCGGGAAGACCTTGCGGCCGAATTCGCGCAGGATTCCTGACCCGCCGACGCGCTCGTCAACGAAGTTGGTGATGCGGCCGCCTGAGGTCTTGGCGACGAAGGTGGGGGCATTAGGCGTTGATGTTGCGCTCATGCTCATCACGCTCCCAATAGCTAGGTCCAACGGGTTCTTTGAAGTCACTGGTAGCGACCAGGTAGCCCTCGGCGTCAACTGCGATGGGCAGCTGGGGGAGGGGGCGGCTGGCCGGGCCAAAAATAACCTTGCATTCCTGGGTCAGGTCGAAGGTTGACTGGTGGCACGGGCACAGCAGGTGGTGGGTCTGCTGCTCGTACAGGGCAACAGGGCAACCAACGTGGGTGCAGATCTTGGAGTAGGCGACAATCCCGTTGTACCCCCAGTCCTCACGGCCGGGGGAAGGGTTGAGCGATTCCGGGTTCAGGCGCATCAGCAGAACAACGGCCTTGGCCTTCTCGTTCAGCTTGCCCTCCTGGAGTTCGTTCAGGCCTTCCGGAATGACGTGGAAGGCAGAACCGATGGTGACATCGGCGGCCTTGATCGGAGTGCCGTCAGGGTCGCGGGTGAGCCGCTTGAGCTTGCCCTCCTGGGGCGCCCACATGGTGTGCGCCAGCTTGTCGTCCGGACGCGGACCCAGGTCACCGAATACCGCGAGGGCCGGCAGGGGTGCCAGCGCAACGGCGCCCAGCAGGGTGTTGCGGATCAGCGGGCGGCGCTTGATGCCGGTCTCCTCGACGATATCGTCGACAATCCGGACAGCGGCCTGGCGGTCGTCCTCGGTGCGGATGGCATGACGCTCTTCCGAGACTTCATGGTCCGGCATAAGGGCCTTGGCCCAGTGCACGATTCCGGTGCCGATACCCAGCATGGCGAACGCGGTACCAATACCCAGCAGCGCGTTCTGCAGCCGGATGGTCGCGATCGTGCTGTCATCTCCCAGATCGATGGCGAAGTACGCCACCAGGAAGATCAGGGTGCCAACGACCGAGGTCCCGAAAAGAAGGGCAACCTGCCGTTCTGCTCGCTTTGCGGCCTTCGGGTCCGTGTCAGCCAGGCGCAAACGATGCGGGGGAATTCCAGGATCCTGGAACTTCTCCACCTCATTCTGACCAGCCGTAGCTACGGTGCCCGAGTGGTTCGGACTGCCGTCACTATGGTTGCCCATAATTCGCCTCATCCCTCTCTCGTCTCGGCGAGTGCCGAGTTAGCTTTCAATTCAAACTGCTGACGGGCCAGCAGAAACTCTTACAGGTGCAACGGGTGGGCTAGGACGTCCGGGACGTCAGCCAGATGGTGAAGGCGATAATGACGCCGAGGCCGGCGATCCAGACGAACAGTCCTTCAGACACCGGACCCAGCGATCCAAGATCCGCACCGCCGGGAGAACCGTTGGCTTCGATCTGCTTCAGGAAGGTGATGATGTCGCGCTTGCCCTCGGGGCTGATGTTGGCGTCGCTGAAGACAGGCATGTTCTGGGGGCCGGTGACCATCGCTTCATAGATATGCTTGCCGGAGACGCCTGAGAGGGCCGGCGCGAACTTGCCCCGGGTCAACGCACCGCCGGCAGCGGCAGCGTTGTGGCACATGGCGCAGTTCACGCGGAAAAGCTCGCCACCGGCGGCGGCGTTGCCTTTCTCATCGAGGACGTCTGCTGCAGGAACGGACGGGCCAGGGCCAAGCGAGGCAACATAAGCGGACAGCTGGCGCGTCTGCTCTTCGTTGAACTGGGCGGGCTTCTTGGGGGCCTGCGGGCCGTTCATCTGCATGGGCATACGGCCGGTGCCGACCTGAAAGTCAACGGCGGCGGCGCCGACGCCAACCAATGAGGGACCCGCTGTGGTCCCGCTGGCTCCCATGCCGTGGCAGGTGGCGCAGTTGGCGGCAAAGAGTTTTCCGCCTTCCTCTGCGTCATTTGTAGTGAAGCTGGCGGTGGCCTTGGCCTGGTTGGCGGTGGTGGCAACGGCATACAGCCCACCAGTGACCAGTAGCCCCATCAGAAGCAGTGCAATGGCTGCCAGTGGGTGACGTCGCTTCTGCGAGAGTGCCTTCACGTGGTGGTTCCTTTATTCGATCGTGCGTGGGCTCCGGGAGCCGCTTCTTGAAATTCTGCCTCTTGTAGAAAAAGAGTCAAGTCTTGCTACTTGAGGACGTAGATGACCAGGAAGAGGCCGATCCAGACGACGTCGACGAAGTGCCAGTAGTACGAGGTGACGATCGCTGAGGTCGCTTCGAAGTGGCCGAACTTCTTTGCTGCGAAGGACCGGCCCATGATGAGGAGGAAGGCAACCAAGCCACCGATAACGTGCAGGCCGTGGAAACCCGTGGTGATGTAGAACGCCGAACCGTAGGCGTTGGAGGAGAGCGAGACATGCTCGGAAACGAGCATGGCGTACTCAGTCGCCTGGCCGGCCACGAAGAAGGCACCCATGATGAAGGTCAGGGTGAACCATTCGTTCATTCCCCAGCGGGTGAAGCTGAGGAGGCCGCCGCTTCGGCGCGGCTGAAGCCGCTCAGCGGCGAAGACGCCCATCTGGCAAGTGAACGAACTTGCCACGAGGACGATCGTGTTGATGAGCGCAAAGGGGAAGTTGAGCTTGGCTGTCTCCTCGGCCCACATCAGTCCGGAAGTCGAACGGAGTGTGAAGTACATGGCGAAGAGACCGGCGAAGAACATCAACTCACTGGACAGCCAGACTACGGTTCCAACAGAAACCATGTTCGGGCGATTCAGCGTCGGGTGCGCCGGGGTACTGGGGGCATGGGTCGCAGATGTCACATAGACATTATGTCTATAAAACTCCCTCCTGCCCAACGCAAACCGCCTTTTCGGGGGACTTTTTCTACAAAGACGCGAATTCGCGCGGAAAAGTTCCCGGACCCGTTCACATTGGTCTTTGCGGTGCGCACCTCGATAGCATCGGAACGTGACTTCTCAGGCATCTGCACGGGCGGCAGGCAACACCTGGCCGCGGCTCATCGGCACACTGATTGACGGTAAGGATCTCACCGCCGGCAACACAGAGTGGGCCATGAACTCGATCATGTCCGGAGAGGCCACGCCGGCCCAGGTCGCCGGGTTCCTCGTGGCACTGCGGTCCAAGGGGGAGACCGTGGACGAGCTCGTGGGCCTGGTCGAGGCGATGATCGCGAACGCCAGCCCCATAGAGATAGCAGGCCAGAAACTGGACATCGTCGGGACCGGCGGCGACCAGCAGAACACGGTCAACATTTCCACCATGGCTGCGCTGATCGCGGCCGGAGCGGGCGCCAAGGTGGTTAAGCATGGCAACCGTGCGGCTTCGTCGACCTCAGGGTCCGCGGACGTCCTGGAGGCCCTGGGTGTGCGGCTGGACCTTCCCATCCCGCGGGTGGCCCTCAACGCCGAAGAGGCAGGCATCACCTTTTGTTTCGCCCAGGTGTTCCATCCCTCGATGCGGCATGCCGCCGTCGCCCGACGGGAAATCGGCGTGCCGACTGCCTTCAACTTCCTGGGACCCATGATCAACCCAGCCCACGTCCAGGCCTCGGCGGTGGGTGTCGCCAATGAGCGGATGGCTCCGCTGGTGGCCGGGGTGCTGGCCAGGCGGGGCAGCCGCGGGCTGGTGTTCCGCGGAACTGACGGTCTGGATGAGCTGACCACCACCGGCCCGTCCCGGGTGTGGGAAATCCGGAACGGACAGGTGAGCGAAGAGATGTTCGACCCGGGCGAGCTCGGTATCCGCCGGGCAACCATTGAGGAGCTGCGTGGCGGTGACGCCGCGGCCAATGCCGCCGTCGTGCGTTCCGTTCTCGCCGGTGGCCGCGGTTCCGCGCGCGATGCGGCGCTGCTGAATGCCGCCGCCGGGCTCGTGGCGTTCGACCTGGATGCCGTCGGTCCGTTCAGCGAGCGGATGGCCGCCGCGTTCAGGCGGGCGGAAGAGTCTATCGAATCGGGCGCCGCCGCCGCCGTCCTGGACCGCTGGGTCGCGCTCTCGCGCAGCTGAGGCTGCGCCCTACTGTTCGAAGCCGAGGGCGAACGCCGCGTCCAGGTCGTGCTGTGAATAGGCGCGGAACGCAATCTGGGTGGTGGTGTGCACGACGCCGGGGACCTTGGAGAGCTTGTCCGCGATGGCCTCTGCCAGATCCTCATGCTTCGGAACCCGGGCAATCGCAATCAGATCCCATTCGCCGGTGACGGAGTAGACCTCGCTGATCCCCTGGATGGCGGAGATCTCTTCCGCGGTCTCCGGGATGCGGGAAGCGTCTGTCTTAATCAGGACGAAAGCGGTGACCACGTGTGAACCTTTCCGGATCTGTTGCGCCGTTGCCGGCCAGTGAAAGCACCATGTCGGGACTCCCCGGGGCCTTGGCCATGTCCTGCAAGCCTAGTCCATCAGGCCCCGCCGCGGCGTGTGTTGCGCCGCCGGATGACTGCCGCCAGAAGGCGATAGCCGAGCAGGAAGAGCCCCAGGCTGAGCAAGGCCACAATAACGAACGGCAGGACCACCGTCTGCCCGGTGACGGCCCGCAGAAGCATGCCAACCGTGACCGTTCCGAGCCAGACGCCGACGCCGGCGGGCCAGAGGGCCAGGGGTGAACGCCAGATCCGCAGTGCCAGCCAGGAGACCGCCGCGCCGGCCAGGAATGGCCACGCCGTGGCAAGCACGCCGGTGATGATGTCCCCGCGCTGATGTGCGTCGCGGCCTATCGCCGCGAAGACGAGAATCAGGGCGGCATCGGCGCATGCGGCCCACACGGCAGACCGCCTGGCCGTCGACGTCGGGGCCGATCCGTTCGCGGCGGGGCGGGGGAGCGGTGGCGTGGAAGAAGGCATGCTCCAAGCCTAGCCGCGCGCGGCCGCGCCGTTGTGCCCGATAGGCCGCCGGACTAGGCTCGGGCCCACCACCCCGCAATGTCGCCGGACTGTTCCCCTCCGGACAACGCATGGCTCCGGACAACGCATGGCGGCGCGGGCCAAACGAAAGAGGATCCGACGTGGCCGAAAAGATCACCACCTGCCTGTGGTTCGACAACCAGGCGGAGGAAGCCGCCGACTTCTACGTCTCCGTCTTCGACGGCGGGAAGGTGCTCGATGTGTCCCGTTACGGGGAGGGCGGTCCGGCTCCGGCAGGCCAGGCGATCACCGTGCGGTTCGAGATTGAGGGGCGGACGTTCACCGCGTTGAACGGGGGACCGGCCTTCACCTTCAACGAGTCGGTCTCCTTCGTCGTCGACTGCTCATCCCAGGAGGAAGTTGACCGCTACTGGGCCGCACTCGGCGCCGGCGGCACCGAAAGCCAGTGCGGGTGGCTCAAGGACAGGTACGGGGTCTCGTGGCAGGTGGTCCCGTCCGCGCTGGGCGGGCTGATCGGCGGCCCGGACCCCGAGGGTTCCCAACGCGCCATGCAGGCCATGCTGGGCATGAAGAAGCTCGATATCGCGGCGCTGCAGAAGGCCTACGACGGAATCTGAGCCGGGGACGGGACGCGGATTTCCGCGCCGCTGCGGCGGGGGCCGGCTTTGCATCTTGCCGTCGGATCGCCGCAGGGTGTCCAATCCATATAGACAGCCCCATGTTGAGCGGATGCCGGCGGTCCGGCCGGCCGACGGATGCAGACCAGGAGGGTCCCATGCCTGCGAAAGACGCGAAGGTTCCGGCGAAGACCGCCGCCCGCGGCACGTCTGAGCTCCGGCGGGCGGACGCCTCCGATGCCCTGCCGCCCGACGGGCCGGAGCAGATCCGGAACGTGGCGCTGGTTGGCCGCTCAGGTTCAGGAAAGACGATGCTGGCAGAGGCGCTGCTCGCCGCCACCGGCGCGATTTCACGGAAGGGCTCGATCACCGAAGGCACCACCGTCGGAGACTCGGAGCCGGCCGCGATCCACCAGCAACGCTCCGTCGCCCTCTCCGTGATGCCCGTCGTTACCGGCGGCATCAAGGTCAACCTCCTCGACACGCCGGGGTACCCGGACTTCGTCGGCGAGCTGCGGGCCGGGCTGCGCGCGGCGGACGCGGCGTTGTTTGTCGTCTCGGCGGTTGACGGAATTGACGCCGCGACCATCGCGCTCTGGGGGGAGTGCCAGCGCGTCGGGGTGCCGCGGGCGGTGGTGATCAGCCGGCTGGACCATCCCCGGGCGGATTTCGATGCGGCCCTCGAGAGATGCCAGACAGCCTTCGGCGACGCTGTGCTCCCGCTCTACCTTCCGGTCGCCAAGGGGGCTGACGTCACCGGACTGTTGGGCCTGCTCTCGGGCACCGTGTCGGAACAGACCGAGGGCGATGCGCTGCCCGTGTACCGGAACACCGACGACGTCGAACGCGTCGCCTCGGAGGCGGCCCGGGGCGCGCTGATCGAAGGGGTCATCGCCGAAAGCGAGGACGAGTCGTTGATGGACCGGTACCTTGGCGGCGAGGATATCCCGCAGGAAGTCCTGGTCAGAGACTTGGAGACAGCCGTCGCGCGGGGTTCGTTCCATCCGGTGGTCGCCACATCTGCCGAGACCGGCCTCGGTCTTGCTGAACTCCTGGAGGTGGTGACGCGGGCCTTCCCCCCGCCCACCGAACATGCGCGGCCGGCAGTGACCCTCCTTGACGGCACCCCCGCCCCCACGCCGGACTGCGACCCCTCGGGGCCTCTGCTGGGAGAGGTGGTGCGCACCACCACCGACCCGTTCCTTGGCCGCGTCTGCCTGGTCCGCCTCTTTTCCGGAACGCTGCGGGAGGACACGGCCGTCCACGTGGCCGGGCACGGCCTGGCGGACCGGGGCCATGCCGATCACGACAGCGATGAACGTGTCTCCCATCTGTACTCGCCGCTGGGATCCAGCTTGCGGCCGGTGCCTTACAGCGTGGCGGGGGACATCTGCGCCCTGACCAAACTCGGTCCGGCCGAGACCGGGGACACCGTTTCGGCCAAGGATTCTCCGCTGCTGATCCAGCCATGGGAGATGCCGGAGCCGCTGCTGCCGGTGGCCATCGAGGCGGCCTCCCACGGCGATGAGGATGTCCTGGCCCGCAGTCTGGGGAAGGTGGCGGCCGGGGACCCTGCGCTCCGGGTGGAGCGGAACGCCGAGACGCACCAACTGATCCTCTGGTGCATGGGCGAGGCGCACGCGGAAGTGGTCCTGGGCAGGCTGCGCGAGCAGGGCGTCAACCTGCAGACCGTAGACGTCGTCACTCCGTTGCGGGAGACGTTTGCCGCGCCCGCGGCTGGCCACGGCCGGCACGTGAAGCAGTCCGGCGGCCACGGGCAGTACGCCGTCTGCGACATCGAGGTGGAACCGCTGGAACGCGGCGCCGGCTTCGAGTTCGTGGACAAGACGGTGGGCGGGGTGATTCCGGGGTCGTTCATCACCTCGGTGGAGAAGGGCGTGCGGGCGCAGATGCAGAAAGGGGTATCCGCGGGCTTCCCGGTAGTGGACATCCGGGTGACGCTGCTTGGCGGCAAAGCGCACAGTGTGGATTCCTCGGACGCGGCCTTTCAAGCCGCCGGGGCGCTGGCCTTGCGGGAGGCAGCCGCGGCCGGCCGGATCCAGCTGCTGGAGCCCGTCTCGGCCGCGACCATCAGCGTTTCGGATGAACATGTCGGCGCGGTGATGAGCGATCTGTCGTCGCGCCGGGCGCGCCTGACCGGAACCACGTCCAGCGGGGGAGACCTGACCGAAATCAGCGCCGAAGTTCCGGACCAGGAGCTCCTGCGGTACGCCATCGAGCTGCGCGCCCTGACCTCAGGAAGCGGCCGGTTCAGCCGGAGCTACCTGCGCCACGAACCTGTGCCTGCTGCCGCCGCCCGTGCCGCCGCTGCGGCCCCGGGGGCCTC
>CALMVY010000175.1 GCA_937873245.1 uncultured Arthrobacter sp.
CGACGCCGACGGCCTGTTGCCGCCCGTCGCTGTGGTCCTCGCTGCCTTTGGGATCACCGAGATCATGCTGGCCTGGTTCATTCTCCGCGGCGGCAACCGGTCCCGGCTGGCGGCCATGTTTCTGAGTGCTGCCGCCATCGTGACCCAATGGATTGCTCTCCTCAACGGCGGCCCGGGAGTCACTTTTGCGACAAACCTGGTGGGACTCTCGCTGGACATCCTCCTGATTATCGCCCTGTCGAGCCAGCGGTCCCGCGACTTTGCGCGCCAAAGCGGCCAGCACCTCGCCACGCTGGCGAAGGCCCCCCGCGCCGGCGTCCCGGGCACACGCACGTGACCGGACAATGTCGGCGATCTAAGGCAGGATAGGTCTGTGAGCACAGGGAACACTGCAGCAGAAGCCGACACACAGACGCCCTCCGAGGCCGTACGCGAAGAATACGAGGTCCTCGTCGAGGACGTCCGCAAGCACCGCTTCGCGTACTACCAGGAGGATGCGCCGATCATCTCCGACGCCGAGTTCGACGAACTCTACCGGCGGCTGGAGACGATCGAGGCCATGCATCCAGAGCTGGTGGCCAACGATTCCCCGACCCAGGAGGTGGGCGGCGAAGTGTCCGCCGCCTTCACCGCCGTCGAACATCTGCAGCGCATGTACAGCCTGGAGGACGTCTTTTCCCTCGAGGAGCTGGAGGCGTGGATCGCCAAGGCCGAAGCCAACATCGCCAAACTCGGCAACGGGACCCCGGCCTGGCTCACCGAACTCAAGATCGACGGGCTCGCCGTCAACCTGCTCTACCGCGACGGCGTGCTGATCCGGGCCGCCACCCGCGGCGACGGCACCACGGGGGAGGACATCACCCACAACGTCCTCACCATCAAGGAGATCCCGCAGCAGCTCAGCGGCGAAGGCTTCCCGGCCGAGATGGAGGTCCGCGGCGAGGTGTTCATCCCGTCCAAGGCCTTCGCGGAATTCAACGAGGCCCTGATCGAGGCCGGCAAGGCGCCGCTGGCCAACCCCCGCAACGCCGCCGCGGGCTCGCTGCGCCAGAAGGACCCCGCGGAAACCGCCAAGCGCCCGCTGCGGATGTATGTGCACGGCATCGGCGCCCGCGAAGGCCTGGATACCGTCAGCCAGTCCGACACCTACCGGCGGCTCGCCGGGTGGGGGCTGCCCACCAGCCCGTACTTCGAGGTCCTCCCCGGGCTCAAGGACGTGCTGGACTTCATCCGGAACTACGGCGACAAGCGGCACAGCCTCACGCACGAGATCGACGGCATTGTGGTCAAGGTCGACGACTTCGCCACCCAGCGGGCGCTCGGCTACACCTCCCGGGTGCCGCGCTGGGCGGTCGCCTACAAGTACCCGCCGGAGGAAGTCCACACCAAACTGCTGGACATCGCCGTCAACGTGGGCCGCACCGGCCGTGTCACCCCCTACGGCGTGATGGAGCCAGTCAAGGTGGCCGGCTCCACCGTGGAGATGGCCACCCTGCACAACCAGGAAGTGGTCAAGGCCAAGGGCGTCAAGATCGGCGACATCGTGGTGCTCCGCAAAGCCGGGGACGTCATCCCCGAAATCGTCGGCCCGGTCCTGGCGCTCCGGGACCAGCAGGACCCGCCGGTCCGCGACTTCGTCATGCCCACCGAATGCCCCGCCTGCGGCACCCCTCTGGCGCCGGCCAAGGAAGGGGACGTGGACATCCGCTGCCCCAACTCCCGCTCCTGCCCGGCGCAGTTGCGCGAACGCGTGTTCCATCTGGCCGGCCGCGGCGCCTTCGACATCGAGGCCCTCGGCTGGGAAGCCGCCATCGCCCTGACCCAGCCGGCCGAACCGGAAACCGCGCCGCTGACCACCGAGGCGAACCTGTTCCGGCTGACCCCCGCCGACCTGGCCGACGTCCGCATCCGGCGCGAAAAGCGGTCCAAGGGTGTGCCCACCGGCGAGTTCGAGCTGGTGCCGTACTTCTACAGCAAGGGCACCGCCAAGACTCCTTCCAAGCCGACGGCCAGCACCGACAAGCTGTTCCGCGAACTGGAGAAGGCCAAAACCCAGCCGCTCTGGCGCGTGCTCGTGGCGCTGTCCATCCGGCACGTCGGCCCGCGGGCCTCCCGCGCCCTCGCGACGGCGTTCGGCAGCATGGACGCCATCCGGCAGGCCTCCGAAGAGGAACTCGCCCACGTCGACGGCGTCGGCCCGGTGATCGCTGCGGCCCTGACCGAATGGTTCACCGAGGACTGGCACCGCGAGATCGTGGACACCTGGGCGGCCGACGGGGTCCGGATGGAGGACGAGCGCGACGAATCCACGCCCCGGACCCTGGAAGGCCTGACCATCGTGGTGACCGGCAGCCTGGAGGGCTTCAGCCGGGACGAGGCCAAGGAAGCCATCCTGGTCCGTGGCGGCAAGGCCGCCGGCTCGGTCTCGAAGAACACCAGCTACGTCGTGGCCGGCGAGAACGCGGGCACCAAGCTGGACAAGGCCGAACAGCTCGGCGTGCCGGTCCTGGACGAGGACGGCTTCCGCGCACTCCTGGCCAACGGCCCGGCGGAAGGCGCCGACGGGGACCCGGGGGAGACGGCAGAGGACCAGCTGGAAGCCGCGGCCGAATGAGCGCGGGTTCCCCCGACAGTGCCGCCCTGCCGGCCGCCCTGCTCGAGCTCGCGCAACAGGCGGCTGCGGCCGGGGCGGCAGTCCTGGCCGGCCGGAACACGGCCGGGCTGGACGTCAGCAACAAAGGCGACTCCGGGGACTGGGTCACCGCCTTCGACCTCGCCGCGGAAACCGCCGTGCGGGACGTCATTACCGGGGCTCGGCCGGACGACACCATCACCGGCGAGGAAGGCGGCACGGTCCTTCCGGCGTCGCCCAGCGGCTACCGCTGGTCCGTCGACCCGCTGGACGGCACCACCAACTTCATCCGCAACATCGTCTACTACGGCACCTCCGTCGCCGTGGCGGACCCCGACGGCGTCTGGCTGGCCGGCGTCGTGGACGCCCCGGCCCTGGGGCGGAGGTACTACGCCCTGCGCGGGCAAGGGGCCTGGCTCGAGGAAGACGGCCGGCGGACACAGCTCTTCGGACCCGTCGCGGGGCGCACCGGGCAGATCCTGGCCACCGGCTTCAGCTACGACCCGGACGTCCGGGCGGAACAGGCCGCCGGGCTGGGCAGCCTCATGGACGGTTTCGCCGACGTCCGCCGCCTCGGCTCCGCGGCCCTGGACCTCTGCCTCGTCGCGGACGGAACCCATGACGCCTACGGTGAACGGGGCCTCAACGAACACGACTTCGCCGCCGGAGCCCTGATCGCCGAGGAAGCCGGCTGCTGGGTCCGCCGTCCGCGGCTGACCAGCCCGCTCGCCGGCGGCCCCTCCGACGACGAACGCCTCGCGGCCTGGACCTGTGCGGGGTCACTGGAGCTCTCCGGCAAGTTCCCGCTCTAACCGCCCGCCGCCACCGGCCACCCCGCTGCCGGGCCGCGGCGTTCCGAGGGCACTTTGGCGCGGACACGCCGTCAACTAAAGCGCCGACGTCGAACATCTCGCCCAAAGTGCCCCCGGAAGGAGGCAACCGGTCGCAGAATAGGACCGCCGGCCGCCGCTGGCCCACTCGCACCCTCGGCCAGCGAGTCACCCCGGGCCGGTTTGCCAGCCCGTTCTGATAGTTCAGTCACGGAAACGCCCGATCCGGGACCGGACCGCCGCGCCCGCCCGTAGCATGGACAGGTGCATCCCCAGATCCTCATCCGCCCCGCAGTTCCGGCCGACTACGACGCCATCGCGCGCATCACCCGGGATGCCTATCTGGCCGCGGGCTATTTTGAGAGCGCCGACCACCCGTACATGCTCCAGATCCAGGACGTGGCCCGCCGGGCAGCGAAGGCCACCATCTGGGTGGCCGAACGCGGGGACCGGATCGTCGGCTCCGTGACCCTGGCCGTCGCGGGCGAGCCCTATGCGGACATCGCGCAGGGCGATGAGCTGGAATTCCGGATGCTCGTGGTGGACCCGGACGTCCAGCGCAGCGGCGCCGGCAAGGCCATGGTCCACGCCATCCTGGACCACGCCCGGACGCTGCCCGGCATCAACGCCGTCGCGCTCACCACGGGCCTGACCTGGGAAAGCGCCCACGGTCTCTACCAGAAGACCGGCTTCCAGCGGGCCCCGGAACGCGACTGGGTAGTGCCGGACACGGACATCAAACTGCTCGTTTACCGCCAGCAGTTGTAACCCGCGGTTCCGGCCTCCGGGAAGGGCAGCAGCCGGGGAGTGCAGCCGTCACCGTGTAGGGTTTTGGTCAATCGAAGCGCTCTTGGCAACTGCATTCAGGAGGATCCATGGCACCGCACATCCCGGACTCAATCGACGGCAAACTTCTCGGTCTGTACCTCTCCGACCATCTGACCGGCGCCACCGCCGGCGTCTCCCGGATCCAGCGCATGGCCGAGGCCTTCGCCGACACACCGGTATCGGCAGAGCTCTCCCGGGTCAGCGCGGAAATCACCAAGGAACGGGACGTGCTCCTCGGCCTTATCCACGACCTGGGCGTGCGGCAGCGCCCGCACCGCCAGGCCGCCGCCTGGCTGGCCGAGCACGCCGGGCGGCTCAAGCTCAACGGCCGCGTCGTGCGCCGGTCCCCGATGACCATGGTGCTGGAAGCCGAACTGCTGCGCGCCGCGATCCTGGGAAAGCTCGGCGGCTGGCAAACCCTGGAGGAGCTGGCCCCCGACCTCGGGCTCGACCCGGCCACCTTCGCCGCCCTTGGCGACGACGCCCGGACCCAGGTCGAGGCCCTCAGCCGCGTCCACGAGCACGCCCGCCGCAACGCCTTCCGCCAGAACCGGGACATCGGCAGCTGACCGAAAGCGCCCGCATTCTGTGCGGTGCAGTGACGGTCCGGGGGCACTTTGGCCGCAATGCTCGACGTCGGCGCCTAAGTTGACGGCGTGTCCGCGCCAATGTGCCCCCGGACCGCCGGCGGCCCCGGGTGAGTCGCTGCCAGGGTGCGAAGGTGCCAAGGGCGGCGGTCTTTTTTTTGCGACCGGTTGCCTCCGTCCGGGGGCACTTTGGGCGTGATTTTCGACGTCGGCGCCTTAGTTGACGGCGTGTCCGCGCCAATGTGCCCCCGGACCGCTGGCGGCCCGGCGGAGGGGCCGCAGCCGGGCAGGAATCCGGCCCGGGGCCGAAACATTTCCACCGGTTTACCGGCCGCGCCTTTCGCCGCCCTAAAGTGGTGCCGACTCCACGCCACACTGCGAAAGGCACTTCCATGCGCAAGACATTCGGCACCGGTTCCGTCTGGGAACAGAAGGTCGGCTACTCCCGGGCGGTCCAGGTGGACAACACGCTCTACATCTCCGCCACCGCAGCCAGCGGCGAGGACGGCATCGTGGGCGAGGACTTCTACACCCAGACCCGCTTCATCCTGGACAAACTCGGCACCGTCCTGGCCGACGCCGGCTTCGGCTACGCGGACGTCGTGCAGTCCAAGCTGTACCTGACGGACATCAGCCAGTGGGAGGAAGCCGGACGCGCCCACGGCGAAGTCTTCGGCGAGATCCGCCCCACCCTGGCGCTGGTCCACGTGCTCCCGTTCCTGGATCCCAAGATGCTGGTCGAGATCGAACTCGTAGCGCAGAAGAGCAACGACTAACCGCGACGCCGGGCTGGAGGGTCAGCCGCCTGCTGCCGGGGGCAGCCCGTAGCGGTGCTCGGGCCGCCCGGTGGTGCCGTAGCGCAGCTGGATGTCGACGGCGCCGTCGTCCGCCAGCGCCGAGAGGTACCGCTGGGCGGTGGCCCGGGAAACGCCCACCCGCGTGGCTACCTCGGCCGCGGAATACTGCTCGCCCGGTTCCAGTGATTCCAGCACGGCGGCCTCCGTCGCGGACCGGGGCTTGGCCGAGGCAATGACGTCCCCCGGGATGAGCGCGCGCTTGGCCCGCTCCACCGTCTCCTGGGTGACGTTCCCCGGCTGGATCAGGATCCGCCGGTAGCGCGCATAGGAGCGCAGCAGCTGGGAGAGCGACTCGGCGGTGAACGGCTTCAGCAGGTAGCCCAGCGCGCCCCGCCGGAACGCGAGACGGAGCGAGGCCGTGTCCGCGGCGGCGCTGAGGATCATCGTGTCCACGTCCAGCTGGTGCAGGAGGTCCAGGCCCGAAGCGTCCGGCAGGTACACATCCAGCAGCACCAGATCCGGGCGCAGGCTGTGGATGGCCTGGAGCGCCTGCGACGCCGATCCGGCCGGGGGCAGCGCCAGGAACCCCGCCACCGAGTCCACATAGGCCGCATGCAGCTTGGCGACGTGGAAGTCGTCATCAACAATCAACACCCGGAAGTCCTCAGGCATCGTTGCCCCTTTCGTTGGGCGTCGTTTCAGTGGGCACTGGTTCGTTGGGCGGTGACCCGTTGGGCACTGCCTCATGGGGCGCCGTGGTCCCCGGCAGGGTCGCCATGAACACCGCGCCCGGGCCGCCGGGGGAGCCCGGGTCCAGGACCCGCACGTCCCCGCCGCGGCGGCGCGCCAGCTGCCGGGCCAGCGCCAGGCCCAGGCCGTGGCCGGCTCCCGCCCGGACCGGGCGTGCCGAGGTGGTGAAACCCTCTGTGAACACCGCATCGGCACCTCCACCCGCCGCAGCGGCCGGCAGTCCGTCGCCGGAATCCCCGACGACGATGTGGAGTGTCCCGCCGTCGGGCCCGGTGCCGGGACCGTCGAGCACCTCCACCTCGACCCAGCGGTCCGGCGCCGAGCCCGCGACGGCGGCGTTCACGGCGTTGTCGATCAGGTTGCCCAGGACCGTGGTGACTTCCTGCGGCTCGGTGACCTGGCCGCGGACCAGGGTTTCCGGGCCGAGCCTCAGGGCCACACCGCGTTCGTCCGCTTCCACACCCTTGGCGCCGAGGAATGCCTGCAGGTAGGGGTCCTGCAGCAGCTCGGCCTGGTCCACCGGGAACTTCAGCGGCCCCGTGGCTGCCAGCCGGGCCAGGTAGTCGCGCGCCTGCTGGTGCTGGCCGATGCTCATGAAGCCTGCGATGGTGTGGAGCTGGTTGGCGAACTCGTGCCGCTGCGCCCGGAGCGCGGTGGACATGGTCCCCACGGCGTCGAGCTGGCGGGTCAGCTGCTGAAGTTCCGTCCGGTCCCGCAGCATGACCACCCAGCCCAGGTCTTCACGGCCGTGCAGGGCCTTGCGCGCGCTCGCCACCAGAACGCGTCCGCCGGCGACAAGCTCCACCGCATCGCCTTCCGCGGCATCGGCCTTTGTCAGGGCGAGCAGCTGCGCCGGCACCGGGGCGTCGGCCCACGGCAGCCCGGTGAGGTCGGGCTGGTCCAGAAGGCGGCGGGCGGCGGCATTGAACACGCTGATCCTGCCGTCCGCGGCGATGCCGATCACGCCGTCGTCGACGCCCTGCAGGACCGCCACCTGGTCGTGGACCAGGGTGCTGATTTCCTCGGGCTCCAGACCCAGCGTCAGCCGCTGGAGCCGGCTCCGGAGCAGGAAGGAAGCGAATACGCCCACCATCAGGGCGCCGGCGGCGGTCAGCGCGATCGGAACGACGTCCCGGGCCAGGCTCTGGCCGATGGTTTCGGTGGAGTAGCCCACACTGACCTCGCCCACAACGGAACCGGCGTCCGGGGCGAACACCGGGACCTTGGCGCCGGCGGAGGGGCCAAGGGTGCCGGTGTTCCGGGTGGTGACTTCCTTGCCGGCCAAAGCCTCGGACGGGTCCGTGCTGACCCGTTCGCCCAGCCGTTCGGCGTCGGGGTGCGCGAGGCGCAGGCCGGTCTCGTCGGTGATGACCACGAACAAAGCGCCGGTGCGGGTGCGGGCGCCCTCGGCGGCGGCCATCAGCGGCCCGGCCAGCAGTTCGGCGGCCGGGGGAGTGCCCGGCAGTGCGCTGATCTGCTGGACTTCCGCCCGCACCTCGGGGTCCGAGGCCACGGTCCGGGCCAGCGTCAGGGCCTGGTTCTCCGCCTCCCGTCCCAGCCGCTCGTAGGTGAGCCAGACGTGGACGGCGCTCGTCAGGACAACCACCAGCGCCACGACCCCCAGCTGGAGCAGCAGGGTCTGGGTGGAAAAGCGCATGGGAGGCGGGCCGACTAAGCGCTGCCCGGCCAAGCGCTGCCCGGTCAACTTCGCCACGGCGGTCCTCCTTCGGGTGTGAGCACAATGCGCAAAATGCGTCCAACAAGCAGTATGCCAATCAAATGAGGCAAAGGCCCAGCCGTGACGGGCGCCACTCTAACGTCTGTAGTACGCATCACACCGGGGTGGTGCCATTCAATGAAGAAGGAGCCGGCCGTGCTGGTATTACTAGGATTCGCCATGATCGCGGTATTCATGGTGCTGATCATGACCAAGAAGCTGACGCCCGTGCTGGCGCTCATCATCGTCCCCACCGTGTTCGGACTTTTCGCCGGCGCCGGACTGGGCATCGGCGACATGGTCCTCGACTCGATGAAGTCCATGACGTCCACCGCCGCGCTGCTGATGTTCGCCATCATCTACTTCGGCCTGATGATCGACGTCGGACTCTTCGACCCGCTGGTCCGGTTCATCCTGCGCAAGCTCGGCAACGACCCCGCCAAGGTGGTCCTCGGCACGGCCATCCTCGCCGCGGCCGTCTCGCTCGACGGTGACGGCTCCACCACCTTCATCCTCACCACCGCGGCCATGCTGCCGGTCTACCTCCGCCTGAAGATGAGCCCCGTGGTCCTGACCTGCGTCGCCGGCCTGGCCAACGGCACCATGAACATCCTGCCCTGGGGCGGCCCCACCGCCCGCGCCGCCTCCGCCCTCAACCTCAGCGTCTCCGAGGTCTTCGTCCCGATGATCCCGTCGCTGATCGCCGGCCTCGTCGTTGTGTTCGTCTTCGCCTGGCTGCTGGGCCTGCAGGAGCGCAACCGCCTCCGCGCCACCGCTCCGGAGATCTGGGACTCCGCCGATGGGTCCGACGGCGGCGCGTTCGACGGCGGCAGCGGCACCGGCCGCTTCGGTTTCGGCCGCAAGGGCTCCGCCCCGGCCGGTGGGGTTCCGGCCGGTGGAGTCCCCGCCACCGGAGGTTCCTCCGTGGCCGTGCTGGAGCGCACCGAGGACCTCGTTGACGAGCGCGATACGGCCATGGCGGACACCGCGCTGGACCCCAACCGTCCCACCCTGCGGCCGAAGCTGCTGTGGTTCAACCTGGGCCTGACCGTGGCCATCATGGCCCTGCTGGTCGCCGACCTCGTGCCGCTGCCCTTCGTCTTTATGGTGGGCTCGGCCATCGCGCTGCTGGTGAACTTCCCGAAGGTCAAGGACCAGGGCGCCCAGCTGATCGCCCACGCCCCGTCGATTGTCGCCGTCGTCAGCATGGTCATGGCCGCCGCGGTCCTCACCGGCGTCCTGAACGGCACCGGCATGGTCGAGGCCATGTCCCAGTGGCTCGTGGCGATTATCCCCTCGGACATGGGCCCGTTCATGGCCGTCATCACCGGCGTGCTGAGCATCCCGATGACGTTCTTCATGAGCAATGACGCCTTCTACTTCGGCGTCCTCCCGGTGCTCAGCGAGACCGCCGGCCACTACGGCATCAGCGCGGCGGACATGGCCCGTGCCTCCATCACCGGCCAGCCCTTCCACCTGCAGAGCCCCCTGGTCCCTGCGATCCTGCTCCTGGTCTCCCTCGCCAAGGTGGACCTGGGCGACCACCACAAAAAGGTCCTCTGGCGCACCGCCGTCGTCTCCCTCGTGATGCTCGGAGTAGGAGTAGCCACCGGAGCCATCGGCATCGGCTAACAAGCCCCGCGAGTTGGCAGTTCGCGGCAGTGTTTGCACAAAACATTGCCGCGAACTGCCATCTCGGCGTCCGACGGTAACAGCAGCTCAACCCACGTAGACTGGGACGGAAAATAATCCGAACTTGCAGGGGAGATCCATGGCTGCGATCAACCGCGACGACGTCGCGCATCTCGCGCGTCTCGCGCACATCGAGATGAGTGCTGAAGAGCTCGACAGGATGGCCGGCGAACTCGCCGTCATCGTCGATTCAGTGAAATCCGTCAGTGAAGCCGCCGGTGATGACGTCCCGGCCACGTCCCACCCGATCCCGCTGACGAACGTGTTCCGCGAGGACGTTGTGGGCCACACTTTCACGGCCGAGCAGGCACTCTCCGGCGCCCCCGATGCGTACGAAGGCCGCTTCAAGGTCCCGGCAATCCTGGATGAGGGCTAAGAACATGACTGAGAACAACGAACTGATCCGCTCCTCCGCCGCGACGCTCGCCGGCAAGCTCGCCGCCCGCGAAGTCACGGCCGTCGAGGTCACCCAGGCCCACCTGGACCGCATCGCCGCCGTCGACGGCAAGGTCAACGCCTTCCTGCACGTCAACACGGACGAGGCGCTCGCCGTCGCCGCCGAGGTGGACGCGATCCGCGCCGCCGGCGGCGCCGCTGCCGAAGAGCTGCACGCCCTCGCTGGTGTGCCGATCGCCGTCAAGGACCTGATCGTCACCGTCGGCCAGCCCACCACGGCCGGCTCGAAGATCCTCGAAGGCTGGCACAGCCCGTACGACGCCACTGTGGTCAAGCGCCTCCGCGCCGCGAAGATGCCGATCCTGGGCAAGACCAATCTGGACGAATTCGCGATGGGCTCCTCCACCGAGCACTCCGCCTTCGGCCCCACCCGCAACCCCTGGGACCTGGACCGCATCCCCGGCGGCTCCGGGGGCGGCTCCGCTGCCGCCGTCGCGGCCTTCGAAGCCCCGCTGGCCCTCGGCACCGACACTGGCGGCTCGATCCGCCAGCCCGCCGCCTTCACCGGCACGGTCGGCGTGAAGCCCACCTACGGCGGCGTCTCCCGCTACGGTGCGATCGCCATGGCCTCCTCGCTGGACCAGATCGGCCCGGTCTCCCGCAGCGTGCTGGACTCCGCCCTGCTGCACCAGGTCATCGGCGGCCACGACCCGCACGATTCCACCTCGCTGCCGGACCCGCTGGAGGACCTCGTCGCCGCCGCCTCGGTCGGCAACGTGCACGGCATGAAGATCGGCATCATCAAGGAACTCCACGGCGAGGGCTACCAGGCCGGCGTCGAGAACCGCTTCAACGAGTCCCTCGAGCTGCTCAAGGATGCCGGCGCGGAAATCGTCGAGGTCTCCTGCCCCAACTTCAAGTACGCCCTGGGCGCCTACTACCTGATCATGCCCTCCGAGGCATCCTCCAACCTGGCCAAGTTCGACGGCGTCCGGTTCGGTCTGCGGGTCCTGCCCGAAGAGGGCCCGATGACGATTGAACGCGTCATGGGCGCCACCCGCGCCGCCGGCTTCGGCGACGAGGTCAAACGCCGCATCATCCTGGGCACCTACGCGTTGAGCGCCGGCTACTACGACGCCTACTACGGCTCGGCCCAGAAGGTGCGCACCCTGATCCAGCGCGACTTCGACGCCGCGTTCGCGAAGGCCGACGTGCTGATTTCCCCGACGGCGCCGACCACGGCGTTCAAGCTCGGCGAGAAGCTCAACGACCCGCTGGCGATGTACCTCAACGACGTCGCCACCATCCCCGCCAACATGGCCGGCGTCCCGGGGCTCTCCCTGCCCGGCGGCCTGGCCGACGAGGACGGACTGCCGGTCGGCGTCCAGCTGCTGGCCCCGGCCCGCCAGGACGCCCGGCTGTACCGGGTTGGTGCGGTGCTGGAATCCCTGCTCGAGGCGCAGTGGGGCGGCCCGCTGCTGGACAAGGCCCCCTCTCTGACGGGCCCTTCACTGAATGACGCCGCCCTGAGCCACGGAGGTTCCCACTAATGTCTGACGCAACCCTCAGCTTCGAAGAGGCGATGGAGAAGTACGATCCCGTCCTGGGCTTCGAGGTCCACGTGGAGCTCAACACCAAGACCAAGATGTTCTCCTCCGCACCGAACGTGTTCGGCGACGAGCCCAACACCAACGTCAACGAGGTGGACCTCGGCATGCCCGGCGTGCTGCCCGTGGTGAACCGGACCGCGATCGAATCCTCGATCAAGATCGGCCTGGCGCTCAACTGCAAGATTGCCGAGACCTGCCGTTTCGCCCGGAAGAACTACTTCTACCCGGACACCCCGAAGAACTTCCAGACCTCCCAGTACGACGAGCCCATCGCGTACGACGGGTACCTCGACATCGAACTCTCCGACGGCACCGTGTTCCGCGTCGAGATCGAACGCGCCCACATGGAGGAGGACGCCGGAAAGCTGACCCACATGGGCGGCGCCGCCGGCCGCATCCAGGGCGCGGACTACTCCCTCGTGGACTACAACCGCTCCGGTGTGCCGCTGGTCGAGATCGTCACCAAGCCGATCGAGGGCGCCGGCAGCCGCGCGCCCGAGCTCGCGAAGGCCTACGTGGCCGCGGTCCGTGAGATCGTCAAGAACCTCGGCGTCTCGGACGCCCGGATGGAACGCGGCAACGTCCGCTGCGATGCCAACGTCTCGCTCCGCCCGCACGGCCGCGAACGCTTCGGCATCCGCTCCGAGACGAAGAACGTCAACTCGCTGCGCGCCGTCGAGCACGCCGTCCACTACGAGATCCGGCGGCACGCCGCCGTGCTCGAATCCGGCGAGCCGGTCATCCAGGAAACCCGCCACTGGCACGAGGACACCCGGTCCACGACGTCGGGCCGGCCCAAGTCCGACGCCGATGACTACCGCTACTTCCCGGAACCGGACCTGGTCCCGATCGTCGCCTCCCGCGAGTGGGTCGAGGAACTCCGGGCCACGCTGCCCGAGCCTCCGGCCGCCCGCCGGAAGCGCCTGCAGGCGGACTGGGGCTACTCCGACCTGGAGTTCCGCGACGTCGTCAACGCCGGCGTGATGGACGAGATCGAGGAAACCATCGCCGCCGGCGCCACCGCCACGGTGGCCCGCAAGTGGTGGATGGGCGAGATCGTGGGGCGCGCCAAGAACGCCGACGTCGACCCCGGCCAGCTCGGCGTCGCCCCGGCCACCATCGTGGAACTGAACAAGATGGTCGAAGACGGCAAGATCAACAACAAGATGGCCACCGAGGTCCTCGACGGGGTCCTAGCGGGCGAAGGCACCCCGGCGGACATCGTGGAGAAGCGCGGCCTCGCCGTGGTCTCCGACGACGACCCCCTGCTCGAGGCCATCGACGCGGCCCTCGCCGCGCAGCCCGGCGTCGCGGAGAAGATCCGCGGCGGCAAGGTCCAGGCGATCGGTGCGATCGTCGGCGGCGTGATGAAGGCCACCCGCGGGCAGGCCGACGCCGGCCGCGTCCGCGAGCTGATCCTGGAGCGCCTCGGCGTCGAAGGCTAGGTCCTAGCTACCCACCAAATCGGTCATGATGGTCTGCAGTGCGTCGCAGACCATCATGACCGATGTGCGTTTAAGGTTCTCCGGACGGGCGAGGACGTCGATCCGGCGCCGGGTGCTGATGCCTTCGAGCGGCCGCAGCACAATGTCCGGGTTCAGCACGGGCCGCGCCGTGTACCGGGGCAGCAGCCCGATCACGCTGCCGGTCGCCACCAGAGCGGCAACCGTGGAGTAGTCATTGATCCGGTGCACGATGTTCAGTTCCCGGCTGGAGACGGCCGCGACGGCGGAGAGCACATCCGCGGGGGAGTATCCGGCGCGGCTGGTCACCCAGGGTTCGCCGACGACGTCGTCCGCCGTCACCGCCCGCTGGCCGGCCAGCCGGTGCCCGGCGGGCAGCGCGACGTCCAGTGGTTCGTGCGCGAGCGGGATCACCGCGACGCGCTCCTGGGGCCAGCGCGGGCTGTGGTCCATCCGGTGCGCCAGCACCAGGTCATACCGGGCCGTCAGCGCCGGGAAGTCCTGCTGCGCCACGTCCTCGTCGGAGAGCAGGATCCGCGGCTGGCCGGGATTGTCCAGCAGCCGGGCAAGGGGCGCGAACAGGGCCTGCCCCGCGCTGTGGAAGCCGCTCAGCGTCACCGGCGCCACGGGGGAACCGTGGTACGCGCCGATCGCCGTCCGGGCGTCCGCCATGGCGCTGACGACGGCGGCTCCGGCATCCGCGAGCACCTGCCCCGCCTCGGTCAGGACCAGGTTGCGGCCCTCCTTGCGGGTCAACGGGACCTCCACCGATTTCTGCAGCGCGGCCAGCTGCTGCGACACGGCGGACGGGGTGACCAGCAGGGTTTCGGCGACCGCCTTGACGCTGCCGAGGGCCCCCAGTTCGCGGAGCATCTCAAGCTGGTGGATTTCCATGCAGCCCAGTCTATGGGCAAGTGGAAGCTAAATCGTCGATTGAGAAAAACTCGGTTGTGCTAATGCTTTCGAGCGGCTCTAATGGGGTGAGTTGTCTCACCCCACGTGCCCGCAGGGCAGGTGCACCCAGAAGTTAGGAAGGCCCCATGAAGGCTCTGTACAAGGCCGGCGCCCACGCAGGATTCGAACTCGTCGACCGCCCGGAGCCTGAAACCGGCGCCGGCGATGTCAAGATCCGTGTCATGACCACCGGCATCTGCGGCACCGACCTGCACATCCAGTCCTGGGACGCCTGGGCGCAGGGCATCATCAACGCACCGCTGATCGCCGGCCACGAGTTCTACGGCGAGGTCGTCGAGGTGGGCGAGGACGTCCTGGACGTCAAGGTCGGGGACCGCGTCTCCGGCGAGGGCCACATCGTCTGCGGCATCTGCCGCAACTGCCGTGCCGGCCGCAAGCAGATGTGCATCAACACCGTCAGCGTCGGCGTCCAGCGCGACGGCGCCTTCGCCGAGTTCGTGGTGATCCCCGAGACCAACGTCTGGGTCCACACCGACGCCTCGGTCACCCCGGAACTCGGTGCCATCTTCGACCCCTTCGGCAACGCCGTCCACACCGCGCTCAGCTTCCCCCTCGTCGGCGAGGACGTGCTCATCACCGGCGCCGGGCCCATCGGACTGATGGCGATCGCCGTCGCCCGCCACGCCGGCGCCCGCAAGATCGCCATCACCGACGTTTCCGCCCCGCGGCTGGAACTGGCCCGCAAGCTCGGTGTCGATCTCGCCATCGACGTCTCGAAGATGCGGGTCAAGGACGCCCAGCGCGAACTGGGCATGCGCGAGGGCTTCGACATCGGCATGGAAATGTCGGGACACCCCACTGCGCTGCCTGAGATGATCGACAACATGAACCACGGCGGCCGGATCGCAATGCTGGGACTGCCCAGCCAGTCCATCGACATCGACTGGGGCAAGGTGGTCACGCACATGCTGACCATGAAGGGCATCTACGGCCGCGAAATGTTCGAGACCTGGTACGCCATGAGCGCCATGCTGTCCTCCAACCCGGTCCTGCACGCCAACATCTCCGCCGTCGTGACCGACACCATGCCTGCCACCGACTGGGAGAAGGGCTTTGAGATCGCCCGCGCCGGCGTGGGCGGCAAAGTGGTCCTCGACTGGACCTGCTTCTAACCCGATACCGTTCCGGCCCACCGACCCCACCCGCTGAGGAGCACACCCAAATGTATTCAGCCATCAAGGACCAGCTGCAGCACGAGCTGGACGAGATCCGCAGCGCCGGCCTCTTCAAGACCGAGCGGCACATCGACTCTCCCCAGGCCAACCACATCAAGGCCGGGCAGATCGGCGAGTCCAGCGCGGACGTGCTGAACTTCTGCGCCAACAACTACCTGGGCCTCGCGGACCACCCGGAAATCATCGCCGCCGCGAAGGCCGCGATGGACGAGCGCGGTTTCGGCATGGCCAGCGTCCGCTTCATCTGCGGCACCCAGGACCTGCACCTGGCCCTTGAGGAGCGCGTCTCCAAGTTCCTCGGCACCGAGGACACCATCCTGTTCTCCAGCTGCTTCGACGCCAACGGCGGCGTGTTCGAATCGCTCTTCGGCCCGGAGGACGCCGTCATCTCCGACGCCCTCAACCACGCCTCGATCATCGACGGCATCCGGCTCTGCAAGGCCCAGCGCTTCCGCTACGCCAACCAGGACATGGCGGACCTCGAATCCAAGCTGATCGAAGCCACCACGCAGGAGAATCCGGCCCGCCGGAAGATCATCGTCACGGACGGCGTCTTCTCCATGGACGGCTTCCTCGCCCCGCTGGAAGCAATCTGCGACCTCGCGGAAAAGTACGACGCCATGGTCATGGTGGACGATTCCCACGCCGTCGGCTTCATGGGCGCCACCGGCGCGGGCACCCCGGAGCACGCCGGCGTCTCGGACCGCGTGGACATCTACACCGGAACCTTCGGCAAGGCCCTCGGCGGCGCCTCCGGCGGCTACGTTTCCGGACGCCGCGAAGTCGTGGCCATGCTCCGCCAGAAGGCCCGCCCGTACCTGTTCTCCAACTCGCTGGCCCCGGCCATCGTCGCGGCCACGCTCAAGGCCCTGGACCTCGTGGAGAACTCCGGCGAGCTGCGCAGCAAACTCTTCGCCAACGCCGAGCTCTTCCGGAGCCGGATGTCCGAGGAAGGCTTCGAGCTGCTCCCGGGCGAGCACGCGATCGTCCCCGTGATGTTCGGCGACGCCGTGATGGCCGCCAAGGTGGCGGACGCCATGCTGCACAACGGCGTCTTCGTGACGGCGTTCAGCTACCCGGTGGTGCCCAAGGGCGCGGCGCGGATCCGCGTCCAGCTCTCCGCCGCGCACAGCGCCGAAGACGTGGAGGCCTGCGTGCAGGCCTTCGTGCGCAGCCGCGCCGCCGTCGCCGGCTAAGCGGAGCCTCAGCGGCTGAGAAGAACAAAGGTTGCGGCGCCACAAACGGCGCCGCAACCGTTTCCGTCTGCAAGGATGGACCCATGTCAGCTAATTACGATGTCGTGATTGTCGGCGGCGGGATCGCCGGCCTGTCCCTTGCCTCCGCCCTGGCCGGAAAGTGCAGCGTGGCCCTGGTCGAAGCCGAGCAGTCGCTGGGGTACCACACCTCCGCCCGCTCGGCCCGGCAGCTGATTCCCAGCTACGGGCCGCCGGTGGTCCGGGAACTGACCATGCGCACGCTGGAACTCATCGGCATCCGGGAGGGTACGCGGCCCGAACCCGTGCTTTCGCCGCGGCGTTTCATGCTGATCGGCGACGAGGAAGCCGTCCAGCAGCAGGCCAGCGGCTTCATGCACCGGATCAGCCATGCCGAAGCCCTGACACTCTGCCCGGCGCTCAACCCGGATTCCTTCTCCGCCGCCGGCCTCGACTCCGGATCCTTCGCCTGCAACGCGTCCCTGCTGCTGGAAGACCACCGGGAGTGGGCGGTGGAGGGCGGCGTGGACATCATCACCGGCGCGAGAGTCCACTCGGCGCAGCGGCTCGGCTCCGGCTGGGAACTCGGCGCCGGGCAGGAAGGCATCCAGGCCGCTGTCGTGGTCAATGCCGCCGGCGCCTGGGCGGACGAATTCGCGGTGCTCAGCGGCGTCGAGAAGCTCGGTCTCCAGCCCTACCGACGCACCGCGGCGATTGTCGACGTCGAACACCCGCTCCCGCAGGGCTGCCCCATGGTGGCCGCCGCGGACGAAAGCTTCTACTTCCGGCGCGACGGCGAACAGGTCCTCATCTCGCCCTCGGAACACGAACCGAGCGGGCCTGAGGACGCGCAGCCGCACCCGGGCGACGTCGAGGCGCTGATCGCCCGGCTCAACACCCTGACCACCCTCGGCATCCGCGGCGTCCGGCAGGCCTGGACCGGGCTGCGGACGGAAGCGGCCGACGGTATCCCGGTGGTGGGGTTCGACGCCGAAGCCCCCGGATTCTTCTGGCTCGCCGGGCAGGGCGGCTACGGCTTCCAGACATCCTCCGGCATCGCAGAACTGGCCGCGGGCCTCATCCTCGCAGGTCAAGGCGCCGTGGAGCCGCTCCCCGCCGACAGTCCGGCATCCCGGACGGCGGAAGCCCTGGCGGCGACGCGCTGGTCCATCCGGCGCTGAAGAATGGACTCATGAGTACCCTCATAACCAACATTGCCGAGCTGATGACCCAGGACGCGGACCGCCGCGTCCTGAAGAATGCGGCGGTGGTGATCGAGGGCGAACGGATCTCCTGGCTCGGTCCCGCGTCCGAAGCCCCGGCCGCGGACGACGCCGTCGACGCCGGCGGCCGGGCCCTGCTGCCGGGCTGGGTCGACTCGCACACCCACCTCATCTTCGCCGGCGACCGGACCGCCGAGTTTGAGGCCCGGATGGCGGGGGAGAGCTACAGCGCCGGCGGAATTGCGGTCACCACCGGCGCCACCCGGAGCACCGGCGACTTCGACCTCACGCGGCTCGCGATGGGCCGGGTGGCCGAGGCCGTCTCGCAGGGCACCACCTATCTCGAAACCAAGACCGGGTACGGCCTGGACGTCGAGAACGAGGCGCGCAGCGCCCGGATTGCCTCCACCGTGGCGGACGAGGTCACCTACCTCGGCGCGCACCTGGTGCCCGCCGGGATGGACGCCGAGGAGTACACGGACCTTGTGTGCGGCCCCATGCTCGCAGCCGTCCGGCCGTTCGTGCGCTGGGCCGACGTTTTTTGCGAGCAAGGAGCCTTCACCGAGGACCAGTCCCGGCGCGTGCTCCAGGCCTGCCGGGACGCCGGGCTGGGCCTGCGGGTGCACGGCAACCAGCTCGGTGAGGGTCCCGGCGTGCGGCTCGCCGTGGAATTCGGGGCCGCAAGCGTGGACCACGTGAACTACCTGTCCGCCGCCGACGTCGACGCCCTCGCCGGCAGCTGGTCCGGCTGGGACAGTGCCGGCGGAACCGGGGGCGGCACTGGAAACCGCGGCACTGTGGCCACGTGCCTGCCGGCCTGCGACCTGTCCACCCGGCAGCCGCTGGCACCGGGCCGGGAACTGCTCGACGCCGGCGTGCAGCTCGCGCTGGCCTCCAACTGCAACCCCGGCACCTCGTACACCAGCTCGATGGCGTTTTGCGTCACCACCGCCGTGCTCCAGATGCGCCTGAGCGTGCACGAGGCGGTGCGCGCCGCGACCTACGGCGGCGCGCTGGCCCTCGGCCGGGAGTCCGGGAACGACGTCGACGGTGAACGCGCAGTCGGCTCGATCGCCGTCGGACACCGCGCGGACCTGCACCTGCTCAATGCACCCTCGGCCACCCACCTGGCCTACCGGCCGGGCATTCCGCTGACCCACGCCGTCTGGCGTGCGGGGGTCCGCGCCCGCTGACTCACCCAACTGACGCGCGTCAGTTTCGTTCGTTAGAAAAACATCGGCGGGGCGTCCAGTACTGTCTCGTCGACGCGGCGCTCCACCCACTGGCTGAAGGGCTTGTCCAGCTCATACTTGCCAAGCTCGGTCCGCAGCAGGGTACGGACCTCGGCATTGTCCGGGTTGTTGAGGGACTCGAAGTACTCGACGGACCAGTGGAACCAGCGCATGCAGAACAGGCGCATGGTGAGCCCATGGGTGACGAACAGCGCATTGGGGGCGTAGCCCGGCCTGGACCAGTGCCGGTACAGGGTTTCCATGAAGGAGGAGATCCGGTCGTAAACGTCGGAGCCGGACTCGCCTTCGCGGAAGCGGTAGAAGAAGTGGCCGTAGGCGTTGCGGAGTTCCTTCTGGTCCTCGATCTCACCGGCGATCTGGAAATTGGCCCAGTCCTGCTCCCGCAGCCGCGGCTCCTCGATCACCCGCTCGACCAGCGGCCCGAGGTCGAGCGCCTCCAGGGTCTGGTAGGCCCGCAGGTAGGGGGAGACGTACACGCAGGCCTGCCGGCCGTCCAGCAGCCGCCGGACCTGTTCGCCGGCGGCCCGGGCCTGTTCCACACCGAGTTCGGTCAGCGGAATCCGGTAATCGGGCACCCGGTTGTAGATCGAGGTGTCGGCGTTGGCGGCGGACTGGCCGTGCCGGATCATGATGATTTTCCCGGGCGCACTCATAAACCCCAAGCATAGGGCCGTGCGGCGCGGCGGCCCGGATTCAGGCAACTACCGGCAACTGCAGGCAAGATGGGAACATGTTGGTTCCTTCCCGCCGCCGGCTGCGGATTGAAATGTGGATTGTCCTCGGCTTGTCCCTGGGGCAGTCGGCCGTGTATTCGGTGGTGCAGCTGCTGGACAAAATGACCAGGGCGCCGCTCGCCGAGGGGACCTCCACACTGAACCGCTCGCAGAGCAGCCGCGAGTACTTCGACCTCACCTACCAGCTGCTGGACATCATCTTCGCCCTGGTGCCCGTGGCCCTGGTGATCTACTTCCTGACTGAAAACCGGCCGTCCGGCCTGGCCGGCGGAGCCGGCCACGGAGTGACAGCCTTCCAGCGGCTGGGCCTCAATTTCGACCGGCCCGGCCGGGACCTGCTGCAAGGGTTCGGCCTGGCGGCGCTGATCGGCGTCCCGTCGCTGGGCCTCTACGCGGCCGGCCGGGCGCTCGGCGTCACGACGGCGATCATCCCCAGCGCGCTGGACGCCTACTGGTGGACCGTGCCGGTGCTGGTCCTCTCCGCAATCCGGCACGGGATCGTGGAGGAGGTGATCGTGGTGGGCTACCTCCTGGACCGGCTCGGGAAGCTCGGCTGGGCCATGCCGGCAGCGATCTTCGCCAGCGCCATGCTGCGGGGCAGCTACCACCTGTACCAGGGCTTCGGCCCGTTCATCGGCAATGCCATCATGGGCGTCATCTTCGCCGTGGTCTACACACGGACCCGCCGCCTGATGCCGCTCGTGATCGCCCACGCGGTGCTGAACACCGTGGCGTTTGTCGGCTTCAGCCTCTTCGGCAAGGCCATCGGCCTGGGCTGAGCCGGCACAAAGCAACGCGTGAACAGCCCGGCAGCGCGGTGCGCTTAAAAAGATTTCGGCCGCCATCGGTGGGTGACGTCATTGGCACCCGCTGATAGCGGCCGAAGTGTGGGGCAGTGAAACGTTAGATCGTGACGGCTCCGGAGGCCGTCTCGAACGTGACGGACAGGATGCCGGGTGTCCCGCGGGGAGCGATCCAGTTCACGGCCACGTCTTCCAGCGGCTTTTCCACCGGAACACCCAGCCATTCGGTGACGCGCTCGGCGGAGCCCGCAATCGTCAGTGCGGACATCTTGACCTGGCTCTCGTAGGCCTTCGACGGGTGGAGTTCCGGATCGCCTTCCCACTTGAGCATGTACGGGACCTGGGGATCAGCGATGAGCCCGAGGATGCCGATCTGCTTCCAGACCAGTTCGCGGCCGTCCGGGAACTTGCGGTTGCCGTTGACGGCGGCGCGGCCGAGCCTCTCCTCGAACGGGGCCAGGTCGTCAACCTCGACGCACCAGCCCATCCAGCCGCCGCCTGCTTCTGAGCGGGCGCGTACGGCCTGGCCGAAGGGGGCCTTGTCGGATGCCGGGTGGTTCAGGACCTCCACAACCTCCAGATACTTGTGTCCCGCGAGCGGGATGATCATGTTGCGGGTCCCGAATCGGGGGTGTACTCCGCCCTTCACGGCTTCGACGCCGAGGGCAGACGCAATTCGTTCGGTGGTGGCAGCGAGGCCATCTTGTTCACAGGCGTAAGAGACGTGATCCATGCGCATGCCCTCATCTTGGCACTTTGTGATGCGGCTCTCAGCTTAGGGCCGCCTAACCGAGATGGGATGTCATTTTCAGCGGTCCTCAGTAGCCCAGACTTCCGCGCCATTGCGGGGAAGCGGGGGGTCCGGGCGGGCCCGTTATCCGCCCGGCTTCATCTTCGTCACAAAGCTATCCAGAGCCCGGAACAGGTTCCTAGACTGGGGTCAGGTCATGAGTGCCAGCACACAGCCCCGGCTTGCTGGCCGGCAACCCTCGTATCGCGGTGGGGTGCCCCGGGTGAAGACCTGGCCGTCCGGCGCCCGCCGGATGGCAAGCGCGGCGCCAGAGTCGACCCGGGCCAAGGAGCCCCGGTTCAGTCTGTGCCCAGTCCCCTAGGAGTCCCCATGTCCAATGCCTGGTCCTTCGAAACCCGCCAGATCCACGCCGGCCAGGAGCCGGACAGCGCCACCGGTGCCCGGTCGCTCCCGATCTACCAGACGACGTCGTTCGTCTTCCCCAGCGCCGAAAGCGCCACCAACCGTTTCGCCCTCGCCGAGCTGGCCCCCATCTATACCCGGATCGGCAACCCCACCCAGGACGCCGTGGAACAGCGCGTGGCCAGCCTGGAGGGCGGGCTTGCCGCACTGCTGCTGAGCTCCGGGCAGGCCGCGGAGACCTTCGCGATCCTGAACGTCGCCGAGGCCGGCGACCACGTGGTGGCAAGCCCCAGCCTCTACGGCGGCACCTACAACCTGCTGGCACACACGCTGAAGAAGTTCGGCATCTCCGTGACCTTCGTCGAAGACCCGGACAACCTGGCGCAGTGGCGCGACGCCGTGCAGCCCAACACCAAGCTGTTCTTTGGCGAAGTGGTGTCCAACCCGCGCCAGGACGTCCTGGACATTGAGGGCATCTCGCAGGTGGCGCACGAGGCCGGGGTCCCGCTGATCGTGGACAACACCCTCTCCACGCCGTACCTCATCCGGCCGATCGAGTGGGGTGCGGACATCGTGGTGCACTCCGCCACCAAGTACCTCGGCGGCCATGGCGCCGCGATTGCGGGCGTGATCGTGGACTCCGGCAACTTTGACTTCGGCGCCGACCCGGCGCGGTTCCCGGGCTTCAACACCCCGGATCCCACCTACAACGGCCTGGTCTACGCCCGGGACCTCGGCAAGGACGGCGCGCTTGGGGCCAACCTCTCCTACATCCTCAAGGCGCGGGTCCAGTTGCTGCGTGACCTCGGCTCGGCGGTGTCCCCGTTCAACGCCTTCCTCATCGCCCAGGGCATCGAAACCCTGAGCCTGCGCGTGGAGCGGCATGTCGCCAACGCCACCAAGGTGGCCGAATGGCTCGAGGCCAGGGACGACGTCGAATCGGTCGCCTATGCGGGGCTGCCGTCGAGCCCCTGGTACGAGCGTGGCCGCAAGTACGGTCCCAGGGGGACAGGCGCCGTCGTGGCCTTCAACATCGCCGGGGGAGCGGAGGCCGGCAAGCGCTTTGTCGATGCCCTGGAGCTGCACTCGCACGTGGCGAACATCGGTGACGTGCGTTCGCTGGTCATCCACCCGGCGTCGACGACCCACAGCCAGCTCTCGCCGGAGCAGCAGACCGTTGCCGGCGTCAATCCGGGCCTTGTGCGGCTCTCCGTCGGGCTGGAGCACATCGACGACATCCTCGCAGACCTCGAAGCCGGCTTCCGGGCGGCCAAGGACGCCTGACCGACGCCGACGCCGAATTTCCCCACCTTTGCGGGCATGACGCCGGAAAGCGCCGACACTTCGGGGCGACGCGCCGGACACGGCCTTCAAAGGTGGTGAAACTGCGGTGCTGACGCGTACGGCTGTCATACGGGCGTCACAATCTTCGCCATTCCGCCGCCGCATTTCGTAAACTCAGTGCAGGTCATGAGTGCCAGTGACAGCCCCGGCTTGCTGGCCGGCAACCCTCCTATTGCGGCGGGGTGCCCCGGGTGAAGACCTGGCCTGCCGGTCAGCTGACGGTGGGCAAGCGCAAAGTTAGGTCCTCACATGACGATTGCCGTCACCCGCCAGGGTGCACCCGTAAACACGACCTCCCGCCCCCAGGCCGCCCCTGAGGGAACCGTCCTGGATGGAACCGTGCTGGATGGAACCGTCCGGTACGTCCGGATCGGCGACCTGGAACTTGAATCCGGCGCCCGGCTGCCGGACGTCACCCTTGGCTACGAGACCTGGGGGACCCTCAACGCCGAAGGCTCCAACGCGGTGCTGATCGAACACGCACTGACCGGGGACACCCACGTCACGCGGGGCGCCGGTGAGGAGCCGGGCTGGTGGGAGCAGCTCGCCGGCCCCGGCGCCCCCGTGGACACGGACAGGTACTTCGTCGTCTCGATCAACATCCTTGGCGGCTGCTACGGCTCGACGGGGCCTTCGACGCCGGCGCCGGACGGCCGGCCCTGGGGCTCCCGTTTCCCGCTGGTCACCCTGCGGGACACGACGGCGGCCGAAGCCAGGCTGGCGGACGCGCTGGGCATCCGGAGCTGGTACGCCGTGCTGGGCGGTTCGCTGGGCGGAGCGCGTGCCCTGGAGTGGGCCGTCTCCTACCCGGACCGGGTCCGGCGCTGCGGCGTGTTTTCGGTAGGGGCCAGCAGCACCGCCGAACAGATTGCCTTCGCCCAGGCCCAGACGCTCGCCATCCGGCAGGACCCCAACTTCAACGGCGGGGACTACTACGGGGGCGCGCAGCCGGAAGCAGGCCTGGCGCTGGCCCGGCGGATAGCGCACATCACCTACCGCTCAGCCGCCGAGCTGGACGGGCGGTTCGGCCGGAATGCCCAGCACCCGGAGGCCCCGCTGGAAGCCGGCTCGCTCGCCGGCCGCGGGCGCTACCAGGTGGAGAGCTACCTCGATCACCAGGGCAACAAACTGGTCCGCCGCTTCGACGCGAACAGCTACATCGCCATCACTGAAGCGCTGATGAGCCACGACATCAGCCGCGGCCGCGGCGCCCTC